>JAGWVR010000138.1 GCA_018970785.1 Planctomycetota bacterium | reverse complement strand
GCGGCGAGCCCGCGGATCGCGGCGGCGACGGCATCCATCCGCTCGCGCCCCGCGCGGGTCCGCTGGATCGAGGCCTCGATCAGCGCCGCAGTCTCGCCGGCCGCAGCGGCACTGCGCTGGGCGAGGTTGCGGACCTCGTCGGCGACGATCGCGAACCCCTGCCCGGCCTCGCCGGCGCGGGCCGCCTCGACGGCGGCGTTGAGGGCGAGGATGTTGGTCTGGAGGGCGATCTCGTCGATCGTGCGGTTGACCGTCGAGATCCGCTCGGCGGCGGCGCTGATCTCCTCCATCGCCACGACCAGACCCGACAAGTGCTCGACCGCCGCGGCGAACTCCGCCTGCTCACGGTCGACCAGCTCGCCGACGGCGGCGCTGTGGCGGACGTTGGCGGTGGCCTGCGTGGCCAGGCCGCGCGCCGCCGCCGTGATCTCCTCGACGGCGCCCACCTGCTCGGCCGCGCCTTCGGCGAGCGACCGGCTCGACGACGCGACCTGCATCGCGCCGGCACCGACGCCGTCGCTGACGGCGGAGACCTCGGTGATCGCCCCGCGCAGCGACGCGGCGTGGCGCCACAGCGCCAGCGCCGCCGACGCGGCGGCGATGACCACCAGCCCGATCCCCGCCGACAGCGCCCGCTCCGCCCAACGCCTCGCGGCGGCGACGGCGGCGGCGGTGCGCGTGTCGAGGAGGCGCTCGAAGCGCGCGATCGGCTCCATGATCCGCTGCTTGTCGGCGTGGTAGGTGGCGTCGTGCATCAGCCGCACCGCGAGGTCGCGGTCGGGGGGCCCGGAGCGCGTGTAGCCGCCGCTCCCGTCGTCGAACCGCCCCTTGACGGCGTTCATCGCGATCGTCTCGGTGGTCACCAGCGCGTTGGATTCGTCCTCGGAGCGCTTCAGTTCGGCGAGCTCCCCGGCGTTGAACCCCTGCTCCTCCATCAACCGCCGCAGCGCCACGGTCCGGCCGTCGGGGCGCGGTACGGTGCCGTTGCGCACGGCCAGCACCCGCCAGTACTCCGCCTCGTAGCGCCCGTCGCCGGTCACGCAGTAGGTCCGCGCCAACCGGGTCAGCTCCTCCGAGCTGGTGCGGAGCTCCTCGGCGAGGGCCAGCGAGCGGAAGCGCGTCTCCTGGGCGCGCGTGATCGCCCGGAGCGTGGCGTAGGACACGAGGGCCAGCACGCCGAGGACGACGATCGGCCCGAGCGTGGCGAGTTGGAGGCGGCGGATCGTGTTCATGGGCGACCGGAACGGGCGGACAGGATGGCGAAGCGAGTCTAGTTCGCGGATCGCGGCCGGGACGCCGTCGGTCGCCGCCTTCGATTGCCGCTGCCCACGCGCCGCGATAGGCTTTTTCGGGGCGAAAGTGGGGATCCTCCCCTGTCGCCCCCACCGCAGGGGGTCGTCTTGATGTCCGCTCCGATCCGTGTCCTGGTCGTCGGCTGCGGCCACATGGGCACCTCGCACGCCCGGGCCTACGAAAAGCTCGACGGCTTCGAGCTGGCCGGCGTGGTGTCGCGCGGCGCGGCCTCGCGGCAGAAGCTGCTCGCCGACCTCGGCGTCGACCGGCCGCAGTTCGACGACTTCGGAAAGGCGTTGGCCGCGGTCCGCCCCGACGCGGTGTCGATCAACACCTACCCCGACACGCACTACGACTACGCCAGCCGGGCGCTGGCCGCCGGCTGCCACGTATTTCTCGAGAAGCCGATGGCCGAGACGGTCGAGCAGGCCCGGGCGCTGGCCGCGGCCGCCCGGGCCGCGCGGAAGAAGCTCGTCATCGGCTACATCCTCCGCGTCCATCCGACCTGGGCCCGGTTCGTCGAGATCGCCTCGGGCCTCGGCCGGCCGCTGGTGATGCGGATGAACCTCAACCAGCAGTCGAGCGGCCCGCAGTGGCAGACCCACAAGATGCTGATGCAGTCGATGTCGCCGATCGTCGACTGCGGCGTCCACTACGTCGACGTGATGTGCAAGATGACGCGCTCGCGCCCCGTGCGCGTGTCGGCGATTGGCGCCCGGCTGACCGACGACCTGCCGCCGGGGATGTACAACTACGGCCAGCTCCAAGTGACGTTCGCCGACGGCTCGGTCGGCTGGTACGAGGCCGGCTGGGGGCCGATGATGAGCGACGTGGCCTACTTCGTGAAGGACGTGATCGGCCCGCGGGGATGTGTGAGCATCGCCGGCGTCAAGGAGGGGGAGGTGGCCAGCGACGACGTCGGCGGCCATTCGCGGGCCGGACTCCTGCGACTTCACCACGGGGCGCTCGAGTCCGATGGCTCCTTTGCGAAGGCTGACGAGTGGATCGACTGCTCCGACGAGCCCGATCACGACGGACTGTGCCGGCTCGAGCAGGAGGTCTTCCTCGACGCCATCCTCCACGACCGTGATCTCACGGACCACATGGACGACGCCGTCAACAGCCTGCGCATCGTGCTCGCGGCGGATGAAGCCTTCCGCACCGGCCGCACCGTGGCGCTCTCCTGACGCTCCGGTCGCAGGCACCGGCCACCACCGCCACGCCTGCCGGGGGCAGTGAGCCGTGAGCATCGGCGGCGCCGGCGTGGGCGTCAGCGGCGGGGCAGCGGCTCGTACTGCCGCAGCTGGGCCGCGGCCCGGGGCGCCTCCGTGGCGATCTGCTCGTAGACCGCCTCCGCCCGTTCCTTGTTGACCGAGAACTGGGGGATGCCACCGGA
>JAGWVR010000075.1 GCA_018970785.1 Planctomycetota bacterium | reverse complement strand
CGGCGGCGGCCCACGCCGCCGGGCGCCCGCCGGGGCCAAACGCGAGCACGGCGATCCGGCGCGTGCGCCGGGCGTGGAGGACCTCGGCGACCGACCAGACGAGCCCCGTGCCGAGCGCCGACCAGGCCGCGGCCAGCGCCGCATCGGCGACGGGGAGGACGGGGATCGCGGGGAGCGTCACCATGGCGTGTACCGGAGGCCGAGGCCCGCCGCCGTCGCCAGGGCGAGCAGCCCGAGGCCTCCGGCCGACCAGGGAACGAAGTCGTCGACGGTCTCCGCGGCGGTCGTCACCATCCGCGTGCGCTGCAAGCCGTCGATCCGCGTGAACACCTCGCGGAGCGTGCCCGGATCGCTCGCCGCGAAGGCGCCGCCATCGGTTCCACCGGCGATGTCGACGACCGCGGCAGGGATCTCGCCGCCACCGACGTGGATCGTCCACAGCACGACGCGCTTGTCGCGGAGCGCCCTGACGACGCGCGCGGGGTTGTCGCCGTCGAGGTCGCCGCTGTAGCCGTCGGAGATGAGGACGATCGCCCGGTCGCCCTCCTCGCGCCGGTCGAGCACGTCGGCCGCCGCGAGCAGCGCCATGCCGATCTCGGTGCCGCCGAACCACGGCGGCACGCGGTCGGGGCGCATGAACGGCAGCGCGCAGCGCAGCGCCGAGGTGTCGGTCGTGAGCGGCGCCCAGTGGAGCACCGACGAACCGAAAAACGTCAGGCCGAAGGCATCGCCCTCGCGCGCCCCGAGGAATTGGTCGATCGCCGCCATCGCCGCGTCGTAGCAGGTGCCGTCGCCGAACGGGGCCCCCATGCTCCCCGACACGTCGACGCAGAACTCGATGTTGGTCAGCGCCCGGCGCGTGCGCGGCTGCCCGGTGCGTGTCGGCCCGGCGGCGATCACGATCGCGACGGCCGCCAGGGCCGGCAGCAGCGTCTCGGCGGAGTCCACCAACAGCCGCAGGACCCGTCCGCCGCGCTGCGGCGCGAAGTCGAGCGGGAGCACGAGCCGGCCGGCGCCGCGCCGCCAGATCCGCCATACCAGCAGTGCCGGCACGACCAGCAGCCCGAGAAGGGCCGGGTGGGTAAACGTCATCGTGCGTCCTCCGCCGCGGGCGGGAGGAGCTCGGCAACCAGCCCCGCGACGTCGTCGGGCGCGCCACCGTCCGGGGCGTGGAGCCACGCGGCGAGGCGGTCGATCGCCCGCGCCGCGCCGGCGTCGCGGCGCAAGCCCGACACCAGCGTGCGCGGATCGACGGCTTCGAGGCCGAGCCGGCGCCGCCAGGCGTCGTACACCAGCCGCTCCGCCTCGGCCCGTTCGGTGGGCTGCAGGTCACGGCGCCGCGCGGTGGCGACCAGATCAGCGAGGCGGTCGGCGGCCGGGGTGGCAACACCGACGCGCTCCCGGCGGCGCTGCCGCCGCAGCATCCATACCAGCATCGCGAGGCCCGCCAGCCAGACGGCGACGGCGGCCGTCGCCACGAGCGTATAGCCCCCCAACCCGCGCACCGGCACCGCCGCCGGCACGGCGACGCGAGGCAGTCCCGGCGCGAGGACGCTCGTGACGGTCACCGGGAGCGGCGGCAGGTCGCTCGTCGGCGTGCCGTCGGAACGCACCAGATGGTCGCGGAGATCGTGGGTGCCCGGCTCGAGGCCGGTGATCTCGAGTTCGTAGCGTGTCAGCGCGCCGTGGGGCGCGGCCTCGACGATCCGCACTGCCAGCGCCGCGGTGCGCTCCGGATCGGCGCGCGGTTCGAGTCGCGTGCCCGGGAGCACGAGCGGCTCGGGGCGGATCGGCCGGCCGACGGTGCCCTCGAGCGCGGGAATCGGCGGGGTCATGGCCGCCTCCCCGCCAGGGGCCGGCGGCGCGCGAAAAACAGCCGCAGCCGCGCCGTGCTCGGCCGATCGGTGTCGAGGACGAGGCCGTCGATGCCGGCGCCGCGCAGGGCCGCGAGCTGATCCTCGGCCCGCCGCGACGGGAATCGCCCGGTCGTCGTCAGGGCGCGGCCGGTCTCCGCCTCGCGTGCCCGGAGGATGCCGGCGCCGAGCCCGCGCTCGGCCGGGTCGCGGAACACGAGCAGGCAGACGTCGTGCTCCTGGGCGATCCGCGCGAGCCGTGCCGCCGCTGTCCGATCGTGGAGGTCGGAGAGGACGATCACCAGCGAGCGCTCGGCGAGGAGCGGCTCGAGGAGCCGTGCGGAGGCGGCGAAGTCGGTCGGTTCGTCGAGCCGGTAGCGGCGCAGCCGGTGGAGCCAGCCGAGCGTGGCCAGACGTGACAATGTCGGCCGGACGACGAGGCTCCGGCCGCCGACGCCGACGCAGCCCACCGGGCGCATCCGCCCCAGGCACGCCAGGGCCAAGCCGCCGGCGGTGCAGACGGCGGCCTCGTATTTCGTCGGCCGGCGGCTGCCGACGGTCATCGATGCCGAGGTGTCGACCAGCAGCCACACGGGCACCCGGCGCAACGCCTCGTATTCCTTGACGTGCAGCCGGCCGGTGCGCGCCGTGATCCGCCAATCGATCGCCTTGACCGCGTCGCCCGCCTGGTACGGGCGCGACTGCTCGTATTCCTGCCCCGCGCCGCGGAACATCGACCGGTCGGTGCCGTGGCCGAGCGAGTCGGCGAGGCGCCGGATCGCGAGCTCGAACCGGGCGGCATCGAGGAGCGGAGCAGGGGGGAGCAACTCGTCCATCGCCACGGCCCCCGCGCGACTCACTCCACCGCCCCCGCGGCGGCCACCGCCGCGGGGCGCAGCACCTCGCGGAGCACCCGTTCCTTGGTCACCCCCTCGGCCAACGATTCATACGAGAGCCGGATCCGGTGGAGGAGGACGTCGTGCACCAGCGCGAACAGGTCTTCCGGCACGACGTAGCCGCGGCCGTGGATCAAGGCCCGCGCCCGGGCGGCCTTGACCAGCGCGATCCCGGCCCGTGGGCTGGCACCGAGGTCGAGCGCGGGGTGGGCCCGCGTCCGGCCGACGAGCTCGACGCAGTGGTCGGTGAACGCCTCGCTGACGTGGATCTGCTGCACCGCCTCCATCGCGGCGACGAGGTCGTCGATCGTCCCGGCCGGCTCGCCGGCGAGGACGTCGAACTCGCTGGCCACGACTGCACCACGCTCGAGGCGGCGCACCCCGAGCCGGGCGTTCCGCCGCAGGACCTCGCGCTCCTCGTCGGGCGTCGGGTAGGAGAGGCGGTGGCAGAGCATGAATCGGTCGAGCTGGGCCTCGGGCAGTTCGAACGTGCCCCCCTGCTCGATCGGGTTCTGCGTGGCGATGACGAGGAACGGCGCCGGAAGCGCGTGGGTCTCCTGGCCGATCGTCACCTTCCGCTCCTGCATCGCCTCGAGCAGCGCGCTTTGGACCTTCGGGGCGGCGCGGTTGATTTCGTCGGCGAGGAGCAGGTTGGTGAACACCGGTCCCCGGACGACGCGGAATTCACCGCTCCGCGGATCGAGCACCTCCGACCCGGTGATGTCGCCGGGGAGCAGGTCGACGGTGAACTGGACGCGCTGGAAGCCGAGATCGACCGACCGGGCCAGGGCACTGACCAGCAGCGTCTTGGCCAGCCCCGGGACACCCTCGAGGAGGAGGTGGCCGCCGGTGAACAGCGCGATCAGGAGCCGTTCGACGACCTCGTCCTGGCCGACGACGACGGTGGCGATCCGGGCACGGACGGCGTTCACGAACCGTGCCGCACTGGGAACGAGGGGTGAGGGTTCCGGCATCGGTGAGACTGCGGCGGGGGTACGTGGCCCGTTGGCATGGTACCGCCGCGACGGTCCGGCCGCGCTTCGGTCCCGGGCTCATCGGACGTGGTGTCGGGAGCGCTCCCCGCCGGGAGCGCGGGACGACGGCCGCAACCCCGCGGTATTGTTCGTTTTCCGCCACGGTCGGGGCCTTGTCCCCCGTTGGCCAAGCGGTCACCATGTGGCCGCTTCGGCGGTGGCCGGCTGTCCCCGGGGGCGGTTCGGCCCGCACGTCCCTCGCGTTTCTGGAGTCAGCGATGTCCCTGCGTCGGTGTCTGTTCGCCGCCTTTGCCGCCCTCCTCGCCACCACCGCTGCGGCCCAGCCGGCGGGCACGCCGGCGCGGAAGCCCAACATCCTCGTCATCTGGGGGGATGACATCGGCACCTGGAACGTCAGCCACACCAACCGTGGGATGATGGGCTACCGGACGCCGAACATCGACCGGATCGCCCGGGAAGGGGTGTCGTTCACCGACTACTACGGCCAACAGAGCTGCACCGCCGGCCGGGCCGCGTTCCTCGGTGGCAACTGCCCGGTCCGCACCGGGATGACGAAGGTCGGCCTCCCCGGTGCCAAGGAAGGCTGGCAGAAGACCGACGTCACGATCGCCACCGTGCTCAAGAGCCTCGGCTACGCCACCGGGCAGTTCGGCAAGAACCACCAGGGGGACCGCGACGAGCACCTGCCGACGATGCACGGCTTCGACGAGTTCTTCGGCAACCTCTACCACCTCAACGCCGAGGAGGAGCCGGAGCACCGCGACTATCCCCGCGACATGAAGCTCGCCGACGGGCGGACGTTCCTCGAGGCCTACGGCCCGCGCGGCGTGCTCAAGTGCAAGGCCGACGGCAAGGGAGGGCAGTCGATCGAGAACACCGGTCCGCTGACGCGCAAGCGGATGGAGACGATCGACGAGGAGACCGTCGCCGCCGCCAAGGACTACATCGAGCGCCAGGTGACGGCCGGGAAGCCGTTCTTCTGCTGGTGGAACGCGACGCGGATGCACTTCCGCACGCACGTCAAGGAGGATCGCCTGGGGAAGAGCGGCCAGGACGAGTACGCCGACGGCATGGTCGAACACGACGCCCACGTCGGTGAGCTGCTCGAGGCCCTCGACCGCCTCGGCATCGCCGGCGACACGATCGTCCTCTACTCGACCGACAACGGCCCCCACTACAACACCTGGCCCGACGCCGGCACGACGCCGTTCCGCAGCGAGAAGAACTCCAACTGGGAGGGGGCATACCGCGTGCCCGCCTTCGTCCGCTGGCCGGATCGCTTCCCGGCGGGGGTCACGGTCAACGGGATCGTCGCCCACGAAGACTGGCTGCCGACGTTCGCCGCCGCCGCCGGCGAGCCGGCGATCAAGGACAAGCTCGCTGCCGGGGTCGATCTCGCCGGCCGCCGCTACCGCAACTACATCGACGGCCAGAACCAACTCGACTACCTGGCCGGGAAGACGGAGAAGTCGCCGCGGACCGAGTTCTTCTACGTCAACGACGACGGCCAGATCGTCGCCATCCGCGCGGGGGACTGGAAGGCGGTGTTCCTCGAGAACCGTGGCGTGGCGTTCGAGGTGTGGCGCGAGCCGTTCACCGAACTGCGCGTCCCGCTGCTGTTCAACCTGCGCCGCGACCCGTTCGAGAAAGCGCAGCACAGCGCCACCGTCTACAACGACTGGATGATCGACCACGCCTTCGTCGTGATCCCGCTGCAGCAGATCGCCGGGCGGTTCCTGATGACGATGAAGGACTACCCGCCGAGCCAGTCGCCGGGGTCGTTCAACCTCGACAGAATCCAGAAGAAGCTCGAGGCGGCCCGCTGAACGACGGGTTCACCATCCGACCGGGGACCGTCGCCGACGAGGGAGCGGCCTCCCACGTCTGCATGAAGACCGGCGACCACGGTGCCGACGGGGAGGCTCTGTACGGCGACGATCCCGACGCGCTGGCGCGGATCTTCGTCGGGCCCTACCTGGCCTTCGAGCCGGAATCGAGCCTGATCCTCGAGGACCGTGCGGGCGTCTGCGGCTACGCACTGGGGGCGCTCGATTCCCGTTCGTTTTACGAGCGCTACGACCGCGAGTGGCGTCCGCAGCTGGTCGCCCGGTTCCCCATGCCCGGCGGCGATCCGGCGACGTGGACCCGTGTGCAGCTGGTCCACTCCTGGTACCACCGCCCGAGCTACGACTGCCCCGAGCCGTACGAGCATTATCCGTCGCACATCCACATCGACCTGCTCGCGCGGGCCCGCGGCCTGGGCAACGGCCGGCGGATGATGGAGGCGGTGATCGAGACGCTCGCAGCCCGCGGTTCGCCAGGCGCCCATGTCGGCGTCAGCGTCCGCAACGGCCGGGCGCTGGGGTTCTACGGCCGGCTCGGGTTCCGCGAGCTGCTGCGGACGGGATCACGAACCGACGGAACCGTCTATCTGGGAAAACGGTGGTGCTGAGCCGGTGCCGGGCTGCCGGCGGCGAACCACCGGCCGGCGCGTTCGCTGCCGTCCTGGGCCGGGTCGCGCCTCCGGTTCGCCGGGACCTTCCGGAGCCGGCGTCCACGCGCAGCTCGGCGAGCCGTCGTTCAATGTCGGCTGCCGATGTCGCGACGGCGCCGACCGCCATCACCACCCGCGCCGGGCCGAACGTGGGAGCGGCCCCGTGTCGTGCGGCGCGGGGGGCACCGGATCCTCGTGATGGTGACCTTCATCGAGCGCTGCGGGAAATGCCGGGCCGCTCTCAGCCGAAGATCCCGGTGACCGGCTGCCCGGTGGAAAGTGGCATCGGGCGGCCGTCGGGCATGGTCAGAACGGTCGCCGGATCGATCCCCAGCGCCGTGTAGATCGTCGCGGCGAGGTCCTCCGGCGACGTCGGCTGCTCGGTCGGATGCTCGCCGTTGCGGTCGGAGGCGCCCCAGGTGATGCCGCCGCGCACCCCGGCCCCGGCGATCACCGCCGGGAACAGCGTGCTCCAGTGGTTGCGGCCCCAGTCCTTGGTGGGCTTCGCCGTGCGTCCCATCTCCCCGAGCGCCACGACGAGCGTCTCCGCCAGCAGTCCGCTGCGTTCCAGATCGAGCAGCAGCGCCGCCAGTGCCTGGTCGAACGACGGCAGGAGCCAGCGGCGGACGTCGTCGGAATGGACGTGCGAATCCCAACTGTAGCCGTCGCAGCAGTCGTAATGGACGGTGACGAACCGCGTGCCGGCCTCGACGAGGCGCCGGGCCGTCAGGCAGGCCTGGCCGAACAGGTGACGGCCGTAGGCGTCACGCACCGCCCCGGGCTCGCGGGCCACGTCGAGCGCGGCGCGCGTCCGCGGGCTCGTGACGAGGCCGAGGGCACGGGTGCGGAGGCGGTCGAGCTCGAGGGATCGCGCGTTGTCGAGGATCCGGCGCTGCGCATCGAACGACTCGAGGAGGCCGACACGACTCCGGATCCGGGCGACGTCGGCATCGGCGACCGGATCGAGCCCCTCGATCCGGCAGCGCAGCTCGTCGTCGGTGCAGTCGCGCCAGTAGGGATTGTCGGTGGGGCTGCGGCGATCGACCTTCGTCGTCAGCGGGTTGACGGACGTCCCCAGCCAGCCGCCGTACTCCCCGGGACGGATGTACTGGCCGTTTTCCTGGAGCCGGCCGAGGCGGTTGGGGACGACGGCGTAGGCGGGCAGGTCGCGCTGCCCGCCGCGGGCGTCGCGCTGGGCGAGGTGCTCGACGACCGAGCCGATCGACGGCCAGTCCTGCGGCGTCGCGCTGAAGCCGCCGCCGATCGGCACTTGCCAGCGATGGCCGGTCTGGATGTAGTGCGCGCCGCCGCTGTGGTCGTTGAAGTCGTGCGTCATCGAGCGGATGACGCAGAACCGGTCGGAGATGTCGGCGAGCCGGGGGAGGTGTTCGCAGATCGCGAGGCCAGGGGTGCGGCAGCCGATCGGGCTCATCGGCCCGCGGATCTCGGCCGGAGCGTCCGGCTTCATGTCGAACGTCTCGTACTGGCTCGGGCCACCGAACAGGAACAGGAAGATCACCGACTTTGCGCGCCCGCGTGGGCCCCCTCCCGTCACGCGCGCCGCCTCCTCGGCAGCCATCACGCCGGGCAGCGAGAGCCCGAGCAGCCCCGCCCCTCCGGCCTGGAGCATCGCGCGGCGACCGGTGCGGCGCGACAGCGCGGCGGGCACTCCGAGGATTTCGAGCATCGTCGTCTTCCCCCACGCGAGCCGCCGTCCGGCGGGCGGGGCCGGACGCCGGACCCGCGTCGAACCCCCGCCTGCGATCACGGCTCGTGATCGTCAGGACACCTCAGGGTGCACAGTGTCTCACAGGCTGGCACCGTCTGGAAAACGTGCTTCGCGCCCCCTGTGATCCCAGGACGGATCGTCACCCGTCGGCGGAGATCGTGCCCGGACCGGCGCCGACTGTCTTCTCGTAACGCCCGTCGCCGCTTTTCACGTATTTCGTGAACCCGAGGCGGTCGAGATTCTTGTCGGACAGTGCCGCCGCGCCCGTCGTACCGGAGTGTTTGCCGCCGATCGCGAAGCCCGTGATCACGCGGCGCACAGGTGCTCCGGTATCGGGGTGTCGCTCGAGGGGCGCGGCGGCCATCGGCTCGATCCGCTCGAAGCGTTCGCCGCCGCTCCCGTCGGGCAGGACGGTCTCGTAGACGTAGGTCGGCATGGGGAGCAGATCGGTAGGGGCCGTCAGGGAGGGAGCGGTCTCACGAGAGTGGAACGCTCGCGAACGTCCGCCCTCCGCCGGACCGACGGAAGTCGATCGCGTCGGCCGGCGAGACTCGGCACGATGCCGTGCTCGACGGCAGTTTGCAGGCGATCAGTCGGGGCGACTGGATTCGAACCAGCGACCTCTACGTCCCGAACGTAGCGCTCTAGCCAGGCTGAGCTACGCCCCGATCGACGGCCTGCGGCAGCGCCACCGAAGGCGCTTTTCTGACCCGACCCGTCGAATGTACCGCTCGCGGCTTGCCGCCACAACCGCGCCTCATGCGCTGAAGCGTACGACAACACGGCGCTCGGCCGCGCGTCACCGAGCTGTCCGTGGAAAAAGTGATCGGCCGCATGATGCCGCCACCGGCACCCCGGGAAACCCTCGGCATTTCCCGCGGTCGCCTGAGTGGACAAAGGCCACCGAGGGCTTTGTCCACAGGCAGCGAGGTATCAGCCGGGATCAAGACGCAGTGTTCGCTCCGGTCGGCTTCCCGGGGGCCGTGGCGCTCCTTCCCGAACGTCGCGGTCGGCCAGCCGGTCACCGATCGGTCCCCCACCGAGGGGCGCGGGCGCCGTCGGGTTGAGCAGCGCGCGAGTCGGTGGCACTTCGCCCCGCGAAGGCCCATGAACACCTCCCTGGGGGGAGCTCGTCCGTGTGGGGAGGATGCCGCGGCAGCGTTCATACTGTAGGATCTGAAAGCTACGACCGAAAGCGCCGTGGTGTGCGGGGGACAAGCTGGCGCCGGGCCAAGACACGTGATCTCATCGACGCATAACGCGACCCGGCTCACGGCCCCGTATCGCACCGTGTTCCTCACGACCGGGCTTTCGCGCCGTGACGGTGGCCCGTTTCTGTCGGTGTCGGGGCTCGCCCGGGCCGTCGCCGGTCGTGGCCGTGGGGATGTCGCCGTCGTCGGGGTCTACCGATCCTCGACGGATTGGCTCGTCGATCGCGAGCAGTGGAGTGGACTGGCAGTCGAGGCTGCAGGATTGCGCCGGTTCCGGGCCGTCGAGTTCCTGCGCCAGCGGCTCGAGCATCATGTCGGTCCCGGTAATCCGCCCGCGGTGATCCACCTCCAGGGGCTGTGGGAGTCGGCGTCGTTGGCCGTCGAGCGGCTCGGCGAGCGCCGGGGGGTGCGGTTGGTGGTCAGTCCGCGGGGAATGCTCGAGCCGTGGGCGTTGCGGCACCACCAGCGTCGGAAACAGGTCGCTCTTCTCCTCTGGCAGCGACGGCAGCTCATGCAGGCCGATCTGATCCACGCGACGTCGCTGGCGGAGAAGCAGTCGATCCGCAACCTCGGCCTCCGTAATCCGGTGTGCGTGATTCCCAATGGCGTCGAGATTCCCGCACCGTGGGGTGGAGTCGATCGGCTGATCGCGGCGACCGTCGGCGACACCGGACGGTTGCCGCTCCCCGGCCCGTCGCGCCCGCGTCGGTGCCTGTTCCTGTCCCGGCTGCATGCCAAGAAGGGGCTGCCGATGCTCCTCGAGGCATGGGCCCGTGTCCGGCCCACGGGCTGGGTCCTGGAGATCGCGGGTGGCAGTGACGACGGGCACGATCGGGAGGTCGGTCGACAGATCGCGGCCCGTGGCCTGGCGGACGTGCGGTTGATCGGGGAGGTGACGGGGGAGGCGAAGTGGCGGTTCCTCTCCGACGCGGAGCTGTTCGTCCTCCCCTCCCACTCGGAGAATTTCGGCATCGCCGTGGCCGAGGCGATGGGCATGGGCCTGCCGGTGATCACGACCACGGCGACGCCATGGTCCGTCCTCCAACGCGATCGTAGCGGGTGGTGGGTGGAGCCCGCCGTCGACTCCCTCGCCCGCGCCATCCGCGAGGCTACCGCCGAGAGCCCGGCGCAACTCGCCGAGCGTGGTCGCCGTGGCCGCGACTACGTCCGCGATCATTTCGACTGGGAAGGAATCGGCCGGCGCATGGACGCCTGCTACGCCTGGGTCACGGGAAACGGACCACGGCCCGAGGACGTGAAGCTCGACTGATCGCCGTCGTCGGCGCCGTCGCCGGTGACGATCCGCCGCCGGTCAGTCGCCGGCCGACGGGACCGGTGCCGGGTCGGGGAGGTCGACGCCGATGTCGATTCCCGCCGGTCGCCAGTCGACCACTTCCACCTCGGCCGAACGGCGGCCGCGGAACTCGTTGACCTTCGGCTTGAAGGCGACATGGAAGGGCGCCCCCGGCGATGGCAGGTGCGGCACCCATTCGGCCCCGCCGAAAGCCACGGCTCGGATCCTGGCGGCATGCTGGACGAGCGTCATCGCCACGTGCCGACCACCGCTGCCGATCGCCCGCGGCGGTTCGGCGAGGTGGACACCGGAGGCGCACAGCACCGGCCGGCGGTTGCCTTGGCCGAACGGGGCGAGTCGGTCGAGTTCGTCGGCGGCGTCGAGCGTCAGGGCCCCGAGGTTCGTCTCGCCGTCGATCCGCAGGCCGGGCCGACGGAGGGACTCGGGGAGGCGCGTCGCGACCGCGTCGCGGAATGCCTGGCGAAACTCGTCGATCCGCCGATCCTCGATCCGCAGACCCGCGGCGGCGGCGTGGCCGCCACACGACACGAGCAACCCGCGGCAGGCGACCAGCGCCGCGTGGACGTCGAATCCCGGCACGCTGCGGACGCTCCCGATCGCGGGGCGCCCCTGGAGCGGGTCACGGGCGATGAGGACCACCGGACGGTGCCACTTTTCCGCCAACCGGCCGGCGACGATCCCGATCACCCCCGCGTGCCAGCCGGAGTCGGCGAGCACGAGCGCCGCGTCGTCGGCAGCGCAGTGCTCCTTCGCCTGCTTCGTGGCCGCGAGGAGGATGCTCCGTTCGAGCGAGTCGCGCTGGTCGTTGAGTTGGTGGATCCAGTCGGCCAGTTGCACCGCGCGTGCGGCATCGCGGGTGGTGAGCAGTTCGATGCCGAACGCCGCCTGGCCGAGGCGCCCGGCGGCGTTGATCCGTGGTGCGAGGCGGAAGGCGACGTCCTCGCTCTCCAAGCGGCTCTTGTCGTGAAGCTTCGCGAGTTCCAGGAGCCGGGCGATGCCCGCGCCCCCCTTCAGCCGCAGGCTCTCGAGGCCGTGGCGCACCGTGATCCGGTTCTCGTCGAGCAGCGGCACGACGTCGGCCACGGTGCCGAGCGCCGCCAGCCCGATCCCGCGCAGCAGGACCTCGCGGAGCCGGGGACTCACCTGCCGGGCGCCGCAGTGCCGCACCGCGAGCGCCCAGGCGAGCTTGAAAGCGACCCCCGCGCCGCACAGCTCCCCGAACGGATAGCCGGCCCCGGGCAGTCGGGGATGGACGAGAACGTCGGCGTCGGGGAGGACGTCGCCGTAGGCATGGTGATCGGTGATCACCAGCTCGAGGCCGAGCTCCCGGGCCCGCGCCGCCTCGGCGACGCTGGCGATGCCACAGTCGACGGTCACCACCAGGGCCGTGCCCCGGCGGTGGAGCTCCTCGAGGGCTTCGCGATTGAGGCCGTATCCCTCCTCGAAACGGTCGGGAACGTACCAATCGACGACGGCCTCGAGGGCCCGCAGGCACTCGACGAGGATCGCCGTGGCACACATGCCGTCGGCGTCGTAATCGCCGTAGACGACGATCGGCCGCCGGTCCCTGACCGCCGCGAGGATCCGCTCCGCCGCCGCGGGCACGCCGGGAAGCGACTCGGGGTCGCGGAGGTCGGACATCCGCCCGGAGAGAAAAGTCCGCGCGGCCTCCGGATCGGTGAGGCCGCGGGCGACGAGGAGCCGGGCGACGATCGGCGAGACCCGCGCCGACCGCTCGAGGGCGAGGACGGCCGTCGCGTCGTGCGGTTCGACCTGCCAGCGCTTGGGCACGCCCGCCTCCCTCCGGTGAGCCCGCAGTATAGGGCGGTCATCCGCCGGGTGAATCGGCGGCCTTGGGACTGGTACCATGCTGCGGTCGGCCCCGGGACAGGCCGACCCTGCGGAGCCCACCGATGTCGATCGCGACGCCGATTCGCACCAAGCCGAAGCGCGAGGAGATCCCCGCCGACCGCGTGCTCTGCGAGTACTGCACGGCGAAGTGCTGCCGCTACTTCGCGCTCCCCCTGGAGACACCCTCGACGCGCGAGGATTTCGAGTACATCCGCTGGTTCCTCCTCCACGAGCACGCCACCGTGTTCACCGAGGAGGGATGCTGGTACGTCTGCGTCCACACCGTCTGCAAGCACCTCCAGCCGGACAACCGCTGCGGGATCTACGACACCCGGCCGCCGATCTGCCGCGAGTACACCACCAAGGATTGCGAGTACGAGGACGACTGGGTCTACGACCAGTATTTCGAGACGCCCGAGCAGGTCGCCGAGTACATGGAGGCCGTGCTCGGTCCCGGCGGGGAGAAGGTGGGAGACGGCCGGCGGCGCGAGGCACGCGGCCGGTCGATCCGCAGCCCGAAGCCGGCGTTGCTGCCGATCCTCTGAGCGCCGTCGGGCACCCACGCCACGGTTCCCCCGGGCCGGTGGCGGAGCGGCAGCGGCGCGACGAGGTCAGCCGGTGCGTTTGACGAGCACCGCGGTCAGGTCGTCTGCCTGGCGCGTTCCGGCGGCGAACTCCTCGACGGCGGCGCGGAGCCACTGGATGAGCTGCGCCGCGGGGAGGTGGTGTGACTGGCGGAGCATCTTGCCGACGCGCTCGGCCCCGAATTGACTGCCGTCGGGGCGGGCCCACTCGTAGAAACCGTCGGTGAGGAGGACGAGGATGTCGCCTGGGGCGAGCGTCGTGGCGGTCTCGTCTTCGAACGGCGCCTCGGGCATCAGCCCCAGCGGCAGGCCATGGCTGTCGAACTCCTCCATCGCCCCGGTCGCCGCCCGGAAAACGAAGATCGGCCCATGACCGGCGCTCACGAAGCGAAGCCGGCCGCTGGCGGGATCGACGACTCCCAGCAGCGCCGTGACGAACCTCCCTTCCGGAAGGTCGGCCGACAGGAGGTCGTTGACCCGGGCGACGACCGGGCCGAGGGGAACCCCCGGGGCGACGATCGCACGAAACAACGCCCGGGCTTCGGCGGCCACCAGCGCCGGCCCGATGCCGTGGCCGGTGGCGTCGGCGATCGTCACGGCGAGGCTGCCGTCGGCGAGGGGATGGAAATCGTAGTAGTCGCCGCCGGTCTCGTCGGCCGGCCGGTTCCAGCCGGCGACGTCGAACCCGGGCAGCACCGGCGCTTCCTTGGGCAACAGCCCGAGCTGGATGTCGCGGGCGACGGCGAGGTCGCGCTCGATCCGCTGCTTCTCGGCGAGGTGGCCGAGGAGCAGCTGCCGCTGCACGGCGACCCCGGCCTGGCCGCCGAGGAACGCCGCGAGCTGCTCGTCGCGGGGGCCGAACGGACCGTCGGCCTTGTTGAGCACCTGGAGCACGCCGACCGTCTGCCCGTCGTGGTCGGAAAGCGGCACCGCGAGGATGCTCGCGGTGCGGAAGCCGCTCCGGCGGTCGAACTCGGGGTTGAAGCGCCGATCGGCGTAGGCATCGGGGATGTTGATGGCGACGCCGCTCCGGGCGACCTCGCCGGCGATCCCGACCCCGACCGGGATGCGGATCTCGTGGATCGGCGAATCCTCGATCCCGGTGGCGACGCGGCTGAACAGCTCGCCCGTCGTGCGATCCACGAGAAACACGGTCGCGCGTTGGCAGTCGAGGACTGACGTCGCGGCGGCGGCGATCGCCTCGAGGAGCGGATCGAGATCGGTCGTCGCTCCCAGGCGCCGGGCGACGTCGAGGAGCTTCTCGAGATCGGCGATCCGCCCCGCTGCGTCGCCGTGGCCGGGCGAACGGTCCGTCGTCGAGGTCATGTCGGGCTCCGCGGAGCGGTGGGGGCGGGAATGGGGACCGCTGTTATACCGTCGGCCGCGGCCGTGGCAGGGACGGCCAGTGGCTATGCTGGCGAGCTCGTTTCACCCGGGACCCATCCGCGATGGAAGCCGCCGCAGCGCTCACCCCCGCCCAGCTCGCGCCGTTCCTCCTCGAAGTCGCCCCGGTGATGCCGGTGTTCATCTGGGGGCCGCCGGGGATCGGCAAGTCGGCGCTGGTCCGGTCGTTCGCCGCCGCCGTCGGGTTGCCGTGCGTGTCGTTGCTCGGGTCGCAGCTCGCCCCCGAGGACATCATCGGCGTGCCGCAGATCGTCGCGGGTAAGTCGCGGTTCTGTCCCCCGACGCTGATCGCCCGCGACGACCCGTACTGCCTGTTCCTCGACGAGCTCAACGCCTGCTCGCACGAGGTGCAGAAGGCGTTCTATTCGCTCGTCCTCGATCGGCGGATCGGCGAGTTCGTCCTCCCCGCGGGCACCGTGGTGATCGGCGCGGGCAATCGCGCGCAGGACCAGGCGATCACCCGGCCGCTCTCCTCGGCGCTGGTCAACCGGCTGCTCCACGTGCAGCTCCGGGCGTCGGCCCGCGACTGGCTCGCCTGGGCGCGGACCGCCGGCGTCGATCCGCTCGTGATCGCCTACGTCGAAACCCGCTCCGACCACCTCTGGGCCCGTCCGCCGAAGCACGAGGAGCCGTTCTCCACGCCGCGCAGCTGGCACATGCTCTCGCAGGCGCTGGCGTCCCATGGCCCCGGGATCGGCCTCGACCAGATCAAGGTCCTCGCCCAGGGTCTGCTGACGCCGGCCCACGCGCAGCAGTTCGTGACCTTCGTCAAGCTCCGGCAGCGGGCCTTCGACCTCGCCGCGATCCTCAAGGGGGAGCGCGGCTGGCCCGAGGCGCCCGAGGAGCGCGACGTCCTCTACTTCCTCGTCCAGCAGCTGCGCGACCGGTTGATCCGCGAGCTCCCCGACGACGAGCGGAGCATCGGCCGCGAAGCCCGGGAGCTCGCCGACCGCGCCAAGGAGTTGCTCGTGCCGCTGGCACGGATCTCGACCGAACTGGCGCAGCTGGTGGTCACCGAGACCGAGAGCGGCGCGGCGCTGCCGGCCTGGTACACCGTCGAGCTGGCCCGGGCACTGCCGCGGCTGGCGGCGAAGAAGTGAGGCCATGGCACGCTCCAAGGCGCCGCCAGCGCAGCACCTCGAGGCGATCAAGGGGGGATGGAGCCTGCTGCAGGGTCATCCGCTCTACGGGCGGCTCGTCTCGGGAGCCGGCGCCGTGGTGCAGCTGTGGCTCGGACCGGCGCTGCCATTTCCGCCCGATGGCTGGGTGCGGATCACCGTCACGCCCGACCGCGGGGCCGCGTCCTGGCAGCGCGGCGGGGCTGACCTGGTCCCCAACGCCTGGCACCGCGGCACGGCCGAGGAGTGGGCCCACGTCCTCGCCCAGGCGACGCTCCATGTCGCCTTCAACCACGTCGATCCGGTGCGCGACGACGAGGCGTGGCGACGGGCCTGCGAGTGGGAAGCAGTGCGCTTCCTGCGGAGCATGCCGGTCGGGCAGCGGCCGCATGGCCTGTGGCTGCCGGGCGTCGAGCCGCAGGGGCAGGATCTCGCCGCCATCGCCCGGTGGTTCGCCACGCAGGGGCCGGCCGCGCTCGAGGCGACGGCGGGGCTGGCGCTCGCCGGTGCGGGCCAGCCCGGCTGGGTGCACCGCGAGGACGCGGCGGCGTTCGACCGCCGGCGCCGGCAGGCGGCGACGGCGAGCCTCGCCGCGGCGGTCCGGGCCGCGGTGACCGCCGCGGTGGAGGAGGCGGGGGCGACGGCACGCGGCCCGGCCCGGAAGCGCGGCGATCCCAACTCGCTCGCAGAGCGCGCCCGGAGCTGGTTCGTGACAAACTACCCGCTGCTGGCGGCGCTGGCGGCGTCGTTCGAGATCGTCGAGGACGCGGCCTTCTGCACGCGCGAGCGGATCGCGATCGCCGCGGTCGACTCGGAAGCGCGGCGTGTGTTCGTCAATCCCCTCGTCCCCTGGACCTGGGAGACGATGCAATTCGTCATCGCCCACGAACTGCTCCACGTCGGCCTCCGTCACGAGGCGCGCCGGCAGGGGCGCGATCCGTTCCTGTGGAACGTGGCCTGCGACTACGTGATCAACGGGTGGCTGGTGCAGATGGGGATCGGGGCGATGCCTCCGGGCTGCCTGCTGGACATCGACGCGGCGCTGGAGCGGGAATCGGCCGAGGCCCTCTACGACCGGATCGTCGGCGATCTCCGTCTCCGGCGCCGCCTCGCGAAGGCGCGGACGTTCGCCGGCGTGGGGTGTGGCGACATCCTCGGCGACCGGACCCCCGGATGGTGGCGCGGCGCGGGGTGTGACCTCGACGAGTTCTACCGCCGCGCGCTCGCCGACGGGCTCGACCTCCACGTCGAGCGGTGCCGGGGCCGGGGGCTGCTCCCCGGCGACATGGTCGAGGAGATCCGCAGCCTGTGCCAGCCGCCGATCCCCTGGGACGTGGCGCTCGGCCAGTGGCTCGACGATTTCTTTCCACCCCTCGAGCGGCGCCGCTCGTTCGCC
>JAGWVR010000074.1 GCA_018970785.1 Planctomycetota bacterium | reverse complement strand
CGCCGGCGAACAGGAACAGGTTGCCCAGTGCCGCGCCGGCGAGATACGACGCCGAGCCGCCGGGAACACCGTCGCCCGTGCCTGGGGCGATGTCCTTGACGACTTTCGTTCCCGCCGCGGTCCCGTCGCTGCTCCACAGCTCGTTCCCGACGACGCCGTCATCGGTGGGGAAGAATAGCCTGCCATTGAATTCGGCCATCGCGCCGAATCCACCGGATCCGGTCGGCGGGCTGCCCGGCTCGGTGTCTTTGACGAGGACCGTGCCCGCTTCTGTACCGTCGCTCTTCCAGAGTTGGTCGCCGTTGGCGGCGAAGAACAGCTTGCCCGCGAACGGGGTGAGCCAGTTGGGGTTCGAGCTCGCGGGAACGAGGCCCGACGTGCCGGGAGCGATGTCCTTGACCAGTTTCGTGCCGGCGGCCGTACCGTCGCTGACCCACAGCTCGCTGCCGACGGCCGACGTGGCGGCGCTGAAGAACAGCTTCTCGCCGGCGACCGCGAAATCGCCCATGAAAACCGCGCCGACACCGGGATCGATGTCCTTGACGAGGCTCGTTCCCGCCGTGGTTCCGTCGGTCCGCCACAGCGTGCCATCGGCGGCGTTGAAGAAAGCGCCGCCGGCGTAGGCCGTGAAGTGCTCCGGCCCGTGCGGACCGTTGGCGCCAGATACCGCGCCGGTCCCCGCGGCCGTGCCGTCGGTCGACCAGACGACGGTGGGTCCGTCGCCATCGGCAGCAGCGAAGATGAGCCGGTTGCCGACGACGACGCTCCCGGTCGCGCCGGCGGCCGAGTTGACCGACAGGCTCGGCAACGCGATCACCTGCGTCCCCACGCCGGCCGCAGTCAACCGGTAGATCGTGGCGCCGTTGCTGCCAGCCGTCAGCCCGTAGAGCGTGCTCCCGAGGGTGAAGAGCCGCACCGACGAATTGCCCGTCGACGACCCACCGAAGCCGTCGACGGTCACCGTGCCCGCCTCCGTGCCGTCGGTCTTCCACACCTGACCGTCGACCGCGAAAAAGAGCCGGTCACCGACGACGACGAAGTCGTCGGCGGGCACCCAGGAATCGGCGAAATGCTTGACGAGGACCGTTCCGGCCGCCGTGCCGTCGGTCTTCCACAGCTCGGTCGGGTTCGGGCTCCAGTAATCAGTCGAGGCGCGGTTGAGGATGCCGAACACCGACCCGTTGAACATGGGGCTCGCGGCGATCAGCCCGACACCGTTCGGGCCCGGATTGACGTCCTTGACGAGCGTCGTCCCGGCGGCCGTGCCGTCGCTGACCCACAACTCGCGGCCATGGGTCAGGTCGTCGGCGATGAACAGTCGCCCGGCCGCGGTGGCGCCGACTTCGACGCCGTAGTCACCGATGGTCGGGTAGCTGGAGTTGGGGACGGTGTTGAGATCGGCGACGAGCGTCGGCGCGATCGCGAACGCGATCCGTGGCTCGAGTTCCTGGAGGCCGAGCGTTCGCGGTCCGGGCGCCGTCACACGACGCGAACGCCGCGGTTTCCGGGCCGCTGCCGTCCTTTTGGCCGGCCACCATGGTCCGCGTGCGCCGCCCTGTGAACCCAGCGTTCCGGCCATCGTGAAGCTCCCGGGATCCGACTTGGTCGTGCCTGCCCGATCGCGATTCGCGACCTGCCCGGGGTCTCGTCTTAGAAGGTTTCCGGGGGAACGTCAACGACCGGGCTGGCCGTTCCGGGGGGGGGGGTTAAGTCGGGCGAGGGATTCGGCGACGGTCGCCAGCGTGTCGCTCCAGTCGGCGGCGCGATCGGTGCGCACGAAGCGCCGGTGGGAGAGGGGATACCAGGGAACCCCATCGTCGCGGGAGCACTCCCTCCACGCCGCGCGCGCGTCCATGACGACGAAGCAGCGCGTCCCGACCGCTCCGGCGACATGCAGCACGGACGTCGGAACCGTGATCACCAGATCGAGCGCCGCGACCAATTCGCAGGTGCGTTCGTAGTCAGCGGCGCGGGTGAGGTCCGGAACGTCGAGGATCGAGATACCGTGCCGCGCTGCCAGGGCAGCCACGTCGGCGCTGGCATCGTGGTAGGCGAGCGACACGAACAGCGCGTCCTGGCGGAGGATCGGCAGCCACTCGACGAGCGGGATCGTCCGGTGGATCGCGTGGGTGTACGGAGAGCCTCCCTGCCAGGCGATCCCGACGAGCGGTCGCCCCTGGGCCCGGCCGCGGAGGGCCGCGCGGAGTCGCGTCACCGCGGCGGGATCGACCGCCAGGTACCCGCGGCGCCGGGGAAAGTCGGCATCTGTATTGCGGAAGAAACGCGGAAGGTCGCCGATCGCCACCAGCCAATCGGGTGCCGGCGCCCCGGCGCCCTCCCACGCGCGCAGACCGAACGAACGCGTGAACAGGGCCGCGAGGCGCGGATTCGGGGCGAGGAGCACCTCCGCACCCCGGGCGGCGGCCACGGCGACGAGCTCGTCGAGCACTCCGGCGAACAGGATCTCGTCGCCGAGCCCCTGCTCGCCGTGGCAGAGGACCGTGTCGCCCGGGCGGAGCCGTTCGGGATCGTCGAGATGACGCAGCCCGGCGAGTCCCGCGGGACGGGCGACGACGGGGGTCTCGAAGCGGACCGCGTACTCGCGCCACCCCTCGCGCCACTTCCCCTGCTCGAGGAGCAGGAGGGCGAGGTTCCAGCGCAGGATCGGGTCGCCGGGATGACGACGCAGCGCTTCGCGCGCCAGCGCCTCGCCCGCGGCCGCATCAGCCTCGTTGACGTACGTCGACACGAGGTTGGTCCACGCCAGCACGGTTTCCGGGCCGTGGGCGACCGCCCGCTGGAGCACGGCACGCGCCTCGGGGATGCGGTGGCGCTTCCGCAGCACGAAGCCGAGATTGGCGAGGGCCGCGACGAACGTCGGCGCGGCCGCGACGCTCCGCTCGTAGAACGCCAGGGCGGCGGACTCGTCGCCCTCTGCCAGTGCACAGTTGCCGGCGACGTAGAGCAGATTGGGGTCGTGGGGCCGGCGGGCGAGCGGCCCGGCGAGGAGCCGCGCGCCCCCGGCCGCGTCGCCGGCGGCGACCAGCGCGGTGGCGGCCCGGCACACGGAGACGACGTCGGCAGGGTGCATGTCGGGCATGCCGTGGTTCAAAGCCGGTACACGCAGTCGACGTCCTGGAGGACGACGACGCGCGAGCCGGTGATCGTGCGCAGGCGGTCGCAGAACAGGACGTGCTCGGCGAGCACCCGTGATCGGTCCGGGCCGCTGCCGTACGTCGACCAGCGGATCCGACCGTCGCGGAGGATCGTCGTCGGCACCAGCGCCAGCCCGCCGAACGCAGCCGCGACGTCGACGATCGGGCGGTCGCGGGGGATCAGCCCCGGGAGCGACGCGGGGTCGGTCCCGGGCCGGCAGCGGCGGCACCTGGCGAACGCGCAGGCCGGATGGGGATGGCGATGGAGGGAGTCGTGGAAGGCGTAGGTGTCGAAGTAGTGGTCGGCGATCGCCCAGCCGGGAAGGAGCGGACAGGGTGCGGCGGCCCCGGGGATGCGCTCCGCGTGGAACAACTGCTGCGTGTAGCAGGTGAGCATGCCGATCGACTCGGGGCGCGGGTCACGGGCCCGTTCGGCGAACATCCGCCCGAGGACGTCGGCGGGGAAGTAGATGTCGCTGTCGAGCAGCAGGGTCCACTCGTTCACGCCCGCCGGCTGGTCGGCCATCGCCACGTCGGCGATGAAGCTCCGCATCCGGGCCAGGGGCATGATCCGGTCGTGGTGCTCGCCGCCACGGCGCGGATCGTAGTGGATTGCCAGCCGGCGGCTCTCCAGCCGACCGCGCCGCCCGGACATGAAGGCGGTGAGCTGCGCGGCGGTGTCGTCGGTGGAGTCGTTTTCGAGGAAGTAGTAACGCAGCGGCAGCCCGGCGCGCTCCCAGGCCTCGAACCGCGAAAACGCGTGCGGCAGATAGTCGGCGGCGTCGCGGAACAGCGCCACGACCGCCAGCGCCCCGGGGAGCCGACCGCCCGGCGCGGGTGGATCGGGCACGCGCTCGGGCCGGATCACGATGCGTCGCGCGGGCCGGTCGTACTCGACGTGCGGTCGGAGGTGTTTCCACTGGCCGGTGTAATGCACCGTGCGGGCGCGGGTGGCCGCGGCGGGGACGTCCCAGAACGTCCGGTTGAACTCGTCGGGCAGCCGGACCGCCCTCGGCCCGAGGGCGCGCATGACGAAGTTCCAATAGCTGGATCCGGGCACGAATTCGTTGACTTCGGGGTGGCGAGCGGCCGCGGCGGCGAACTCGCCGTCGAGGTCGCGGCGCAGGTAGAGAAAGCCCGGCTCCATCAGCACCGGCGGCGCCGCGCCCCCCGCCGGCTCGAGGCCATGGCGACGCAAGTCGGCGACGACCGGTTCGAGGCACAGGGGATTGGCGACCCACAGCAGGTCGGCGTCGGGTGCGATCGACTGGATCCCCTGGAGGTCGGCGACGACGTCGGTGTCGGGATCCATGTACAGGCACTCGCGCAGGCCGAACGTGCCGGGGAGCCGGGCGCGGAGCGAGTCGAAGAGGAGCAGCCGGCGGCCGGCCTGCTCGTCGGTGGGAGACTCGCAGACCACCGAATACCATCCGCGGGCCAACAGCGCGGCTGCCAGCCGCCCTTCGTCCTCCGCCGGTGTCTCCGGCGCGGTGAGCAGGAGCAGGTGGCGGCGCACCGTGCCCGAGCAGTTGGCGTCGACGAGGGCGGCGAAGCGCGGCAGGACGTCGTCGAGCCAGTGGTCAGCCTTGCAGATCGTGACGATGTCGAGGATCGCCCCACGCGCGGCACTCAGAGGAATCGTGGCCACGGCACGCCCTCCCTGATCTCGTCGTACGACCACTGCGTCCACGCCAGCCAGTGGAGCCACGCGGTGCGGTCCGGTGTCGCGATCACTCCCGGATCATGGCTGGTGACGTCCCACGCCATCGCCCCCTCGTCCATCGTCGCGGTCGGGATGCCCGCCAGCACGGTGGACACCGCGACGCTCGAATTGAGCGTCACCGCACAGCGGCAGTCGTCCCAGGAGTCGGTCACGGGGAGGCGCGCCGCCGCCGACCGCGGTGCGGGGGGGCCGGGCGACGACGGATGGGGACGGAAATGGGTGCAGGCGGGGCCGACCGAGTCGTACCACGCCTCGACCGTGGCGTGGTGCGGCGACCAGGGCTCGGTCTGGCCGCAGAGGATCGTCCGCGTTCCCGTGGTGCGCCACGGGTGGACCTCGATGCCGTGCCGTTCCCAGCGGCTGCCGTCACGGACCGGCGGAACACGGTGATCGCCGCGCCGACCGTGGCCGCCGAGCACGATCGACAGCCACTGTCCGGGGTCGCCGAAACTGCACCGATCGACGAGCAGGAACGGTCCACCCGCCTCGACGGCGCGGAAACAGGTCGTGCCGAGGAGGATCGGCAAGCCGATCCCGGTCCGTTCGCGCGATCGGGTGACGGCCCATGGCACGCCGATCGCGCGCAGTCCGGCGACCATCGAAGGGACGAGCGTTGCCTGCCAGGCGATCCGCGGCTCGGCATGGATGACGACGCGCGTCGCGCTCATGGGTTGCCGGGCGCGAGGGCGCTCTCAGTCGGGCGTCCATGTCCAGGTGCCCCACTGCTCGAGGCACTCGTCGACCGCCACGTTCAGCCGCGCGGGGCGCGCCGGCGCCGTCGCGAGCAGCTCGCCGCCGATCCACCGCGCCAGCCACTCGGCGGTGGTGTTGGCCACCGGGAGCAGCGCACACTCCTCCGCCGGAAACACCCAGCGCCGGTTCGCGAAGCGCACCGTGACCTCCGCGCCGCCGAGCGGGCCGGTGGCCGTCGCCACCGGGAGCAGCGGATTGCCGGTCGCCAGCAGCATCCGGTGGTCGAGCCGCGCCAGCACCGCGGCGAGCCGGTCGCGCAGCCAGATGAAGTCGACGACCATGCCGTGGCGGTCGGGCGTTCCCGACCACTCGACGGCGACGCGCCAATTGTGGCCGTGGACCGGTTCGCAGAGGTCGTCGGTGAGCGTGATGAAGTGGCCCGCCGCGAAGACGTGGACGGCCTTCTCGAGCCGGACCGAGAACTGTTCACCCATCGGCCGGATCCTCGCGGTTCATCCTGCGGCGCCGACGGCGTCGATCGCCAACCGGCCCTCCCAGAGGAGAATGTACAGGGCGGCGGCGACCAGATCGGCGGTCGTGCCGGGATTGATCCGGGTCGGGGCCCGCAGCCGCGCGTCGAGGCGCCGGGCGGCGGAGTGCCAGTCGGGGGCCGCGAGGGCGGCTGCCGCCGCGCGTGACACGTCGTCCGCGACGCCGGCGCCGTGGCGCCGGGCGACATGGGTGTCGGGCTCGCGGGCGAGTTGCCCGAGGAAGGCGCGCACGATCGCGTCGTCGAGCGTCGCCGCGGCCGCGACCTCGGCGGCGAGGTCGGCGACGAGCCCGTCGTACAGCGGCCGGTAGCCCTCGGCCCACAGCCGGGCGATCCGATCGTGGCCGGCGGCGGCGCGCATCGCCGCCATCAGGTCGGGTGGGGGCGCGGCGGCGAGGTCGTGCTCCGGCCGCCGCCCGAGGCCCCCCGGGGCGGCGAGGCGGATCGCCTGCCAGACGGCCGTGGCGTCGGCGGGGGTGAGGTGGGCGAGCGTCGCCTCGACCGCGCCGGGGTCGAGCGGGCCCGGCGCGCCCGGGGTGGCGGCGAGCGGCGCGGTCGCCAGCACGATCCCGAGGTTGGCGTTGGAGCGCGTGACGCGCCGGCTCGCGCGGACGCCGGCGAGGATCGTCTCCCCGAGCGGTCTCCCGGCGGCGGCGTCGAACGGCTCGGCCAACGCCCGCCCCGCGGCGACGAGCTCGCCGTGGTCGAGATCGGGAAATGCCGCGCCGGGATGGACGTTGCCCGGCTTGGGGGCGTTGGCCTCGAGCCGGCAGGCGGCAGCGATGCAGCGGCCGCGCGACGGCACCGGGACGGGAGGTGGAGTTGGGCGGGTCATCGGGGTGCTGCGGGGGCTCCGGACGGCGGGGCGCGGCCGGCGGGCCGGGAGAGCGCAGGGTAGACTCGCCGAGGCCGTCCTCCAACCGTCCGCATCACTGCTCGCGCCACGGCTCCACGTCTGTCATGTCAGTCGCCGACCCCCCGCCCGCCATCGAGCCCACCGCCGCCGAGGCGTTCATCAACCGCGAGTTGAGTTGGCTGGAGTTCAACCTCCGCGTCCTCGAGGAGGCCGAGAATCCCGACAACCCGCTGATGGAGCGGCTGAAGTTCCTGGCGATCGTCAGCTCCAACCTCGACGAATTCTTCATGGTCCGGGTGGCGGGGCTCCGCGAACAGGCGTTCGGCGAGAGCGCTCCGCAGGACGAGGCCCCGGACGGGCTCCCCGCCGTCGAGCAGCTCCGCCGGATCGGCGTCCGGACGCAGGAATTGGTGGCCCGGCAATACCGCTGCCTCCGCGAGAGCATCGGCCCGGCGATGGCGGCCGAGGGGTTCGGGCTGGTGCGCCACGCCGATCTCGACGCCGATCAGCGCGCGGCCATCGACCGCTTCTTCTACGAACGCGCGTTGCCGATCCTCACACCGATGGCGATCGACCCGTCGCACCCCTCGCCGCGCTACCACAACCGCGGGCTGTACATCGGCGTCCAGCTCGAGCGCCAGCAGGGGCTCGGACCGAAGCGGCTGTTTGCCGTCGTCCAGGTGCCGCAGGTGCTGCCGCGGTTCATCAACGTCGGCTGCGCCCTCGCCGGGCAATTGCGCTTCGTGCTCCTCGAGGATCTCGTCGCGGCGCGGCTCTCGGAGCTGTTCGGCGGGTTCAAGGTGCTCTCCTGGACGACGTTCCGGATCACGCGCGACAGCGACCTCGAACTGCTCGAGCAGGAATCGGACGACATGCTCAAGCTGATCGAGGAACGGCTCAAGGCGCGGCAACGCGGCCAGGCGGTGCGGATCGAGGTCTCGGCCCGCGCCGCCGACGACTCCGTGGCCCGGGCGATCATCGACGAGGAGGAGCTCCAGCAGGGGAGCGACGACGGCTACTCCGAGGTCTACCGGATCGACGGGCCGCTCGATCTGACCTGCCTGTGGGAGCTCCACCGCCTCCCCGGATACCCGCAGCTGCACGACCGCGCCTTCACGCCGCGGATGCCGCGCGGCCTCGAGCGCCGTGGCGACGACCTGTTCGCCGAGATCGCCGCGCGCGACATCCTCCTCCACCATCCCTTCGAGTCGTTCGATCCGGTCGTCGAATTCGTCACCCGGGCGGCCGCCGATCCGCGCGTGCTGGCGATCAAGCAGACGCTCTACCGCACCAGCGGCGATTCGCCGATCTCCCGGGCCCTGATCGCCGCGGCCGAGGCGGGCAAGCACGTCACGGCACTGGTCGAGCTCAAGGCGCGGTTCGACGAGGCCAACAACGTCTCCTGGGCACGGCTCATGGAGCGGGCCGGCGTCCACGTCGTGTTCGGGTTCCTCGACCTGAAGACGCACTGCAAGCTGTCGCTGGTGATCCGCGCCGAGGGGCAGGGGCTGCGCCGCTACGTCCACCTCGGCACCGGCAACTACAACCCCACCACGGCGCTGTCGTACACCGACCTCGGCCTGTTCACCGCCGACGAGCAGATCGCCGAGGATGCCTCGGCGGTGTTCAACCTCCTCACCGGCTATTCCCAGGGGCACGCGTGGCGGAAGCTCGTGGTGGCGCCGGCCGACCTCCACCGGCGGACCCTCGAGCTGATCGACGGGCAGACGGCCCGGGCCCGGGCCGGGAAGCCCGCGCGGATCGTCGCCAAGCTCAACGCCCTCGTCGACCGCGAGGTGATCGTCGCCCTCTACCGGGCAAGCCAGGCGGGGGTGCCGATCGACATCATCGCCCGCGGCATCTGCGCACTGCGGCCGGGGGTGCCGGGCCTGAGCGAGACGATCCGCGTGCGGAGCATCGTCGACCGGTTCCTCGAGCACAGCCGGTTGTACGTGTTCGGCCCCGACGACGACGCGCGGGTGTTCATCGCCAGCGCCGACTGGATGCCGCGCAACTTTTTCCGCCGCGTCGAGGTGATGGTGCCGATCGAGAGCCCCGATCTGGTTGCCCGGATCCTCCGCGAGATCGTGCCGGTCTACCTCGCCGACAACACCCGCGCCCGGGTGATGGACCGCGACGGGGCGTTTCACCTCCGCCAGCCGCCTGCGGGAGAGCCGGCGATCCGCTGCCAGAGCCTGTTCCTCGACGGCGACTCGGGAGCGGTCGCCGCCGAGCCCTCGTCGGGCCCGGTGCCGCGTGAGCGGCGTGCGCAGCCGCGTGGCGAGGCGCCAGCGCGCCGCGAACGGCGCGGAAGGCAGCGGTAGCGGCCGGCCGCTTGCCCGCCGCCGAACACCGGTCCTACACTGCTTTTCCGAAGCTTTTCTGCCATCGGTCGCCCGTCCCCCGTGCGGTGGTGGGCTGTCCGCGGCGCTTCCCCAGGCGGTTCGCGATGGCCGACGACCACTACCAGACGCTCGGTGTCCCGCGGACCGCCTCGGCCGACGAGATCCGCAAGGCCTACCGCGAATTGGCGCGGAAATACCACCCCGATCTCCATCCCGACGACGATGCGGCGAAGGAGAAATTCAAGCGCGTCCAGACGGCGTTCGACGTCCTCAACGATCCCGGCAAGCGCGAGATGTACGACCGCTACGGCAGCGCGTTCGAAGGCGCGCAGGGCGCGGGAGGGCGCCGGGCGGGGCGCGGGCCGTTTGCCGGCGGTGGTTTCCCCGGGGGCGAAGGGGGAGGATTCAACACCGGTGAGATCGACCTCGAGAGCCTGTTCGGCGGCGGCTTCGCCGACCTGTTCGGTGGCCAGGGAGCGGCTCCCGGAGGAGGTGGCGGATCGAAGTCGCGCTCGCGCCGCCGCGCCACCCAGACCACCGGCGACGATCTCAAGAGTGCGCTCGTGATTCCCTTCAAGCTCGCGATCGAAGGAGGGAAGAGCGACCTCCGCGTCGACCGTGGCGGAGGCGCGGAGACGATCAGCGTGACGATCCCGCAGGGCATCGCCGACGGCGCGAAGATGCGGCTCCGCGGCCAGGGGATGCCCGGCGCCGGCGGCGGACCGGCCGGTGACCTGCTGCTCGAGGTCAAGGTCGACCCCCATCCGCTCTACCGGCGCGACGGCGACACGCTCACCGTGCCGCTGCCGGTGTCGCTTTCCGAGGCACTGTCGGGGGCGAAGGTCGACCTGCCGACGCCCTGGGGAACGATCAGCCTCCGCGTACCGCCGCTGACGAGCTCGGGGCGCCGGCTGCGGGCCGCCGGGATGGGGGTCCGCCGTGCCGATGGCACGCGCGGCGACCTGATCGCCGAGGTCCAGGTGATGCTCCCCGAGGGGGCCGACGCGGCCGCGGTCGAGCGCTTGCGCGAGGCGGCCGCCGGTGCCGAGCCGGCGGGCGGGAGTGGGCCGCGGTCGCGGCTCCAGTGGTGACCGACGGCGCGGCGTCGTTTCCGCGCGGCGCCCGGATCCGCAGCGCCGCCGATTTCGCGCGCGTCTACGCCGCCCGACGGACGGCGGCGGCCGCGGGGCTGGTCGTCCACGTCCGTCGCCGCGACGACGCCACCGGCCCGCGGCTCGGGCTGTCGGTGTCGCGCCGCGTCGGCAACGCCGTCGTCCGCAACCGCTGGAAGCGCCGCCTCCGCGAGGCGTTTCGCCGGATCGTGCCCGCGCTCGCCGCCGACCACGACTACTGCGTCGTCGTCCGCACGAGCACGGTGCCCGCCGGAGCCTCGGGGCAGCGCGAGGTAGAGACGTTGCTCGTCGAACTCGGCCGTCGCGCGGTCGGGAGGCGCGAGCGCCCCGGCGGGGAGGGGCAGTCCCCGGGCCGACGGAGGTGACGGCGATGGAGGGGGCGCGGCGCGTCGGCCGGACCGCCAACCGGGCGCTGGTGGCGCTGGTGGTGGCGGCGGTCCGCGGCTACCAGTGGCTGCTCAGCCCGCTCCTCGGCGGCACCTGCCGGTTCCGGCCGACCTGCAGCGAGTATTTCCGGATCGTCGTCGAGCGCGACGGCGCCGTGAAGGGGACGCTCCGCGGGCTCGCACGGATCGCGCGCTGTCACCCCTGGCATCCCGGCGGTGACGACCCGCCGTGACCCGCGGCGATGAGGCGGGCGACGATGGCGCCGTTGGCGGCGGGGAACCGCAGGCCTGCCAATTCCGCGCGGTTCACCCAGCGGAAGGGCGCGCGGGGCGCCGCGCCGCGATCGACGGGCGTGGCCTCCAGAAACGTGATCTCGATCGCGCCATCCCGCCCCGCCGCGCGGACCCGGGCGATCTCCGCGCCGACGGCGACCTCGATGCCGGTCTCCTCGAGGCACTCGCGCGCTGCCGCCTCCGCCGGATCTTCGCCGGATTCTTGCTTGCCACCGGGAAACTCGGCACACCCCGGGGCTTCGCGGGCGTCGTCGCCGCGACGGCCGACGAGCACCATCTCGCCGTCGGTCACGACCGCGACGGCGATCGCCGTCGGCGCGACACTTCCAGCGCTGCCCACGGCGTCACTCCCCCGGCTTGCGGACGAGGTTCAGGAGCCGGCCGGGAGAGCCCATGATGTTGTAGCCGGCGTCGACGTGGAGGATTTCGCCGGTGATCCCCAGCGAGTCCTTGGAGAGCAGCCACGCGCCGGCCTTGCCGACCTCCTCGTGGGTAATGTTGCGCCCCATCGGCGACATGTGCTCGTAGAGTCCGAGCATCTCCTCGACGCCGGCCCCGCGGCCGGCGAGCGTGCGCAATGGCCCGGCGCTGATCGCGTTGACCCGGACGCCGGCCGGGCCGAGGTCGAACGCCATGTATTTCACACAGGCGTCGAGCGTCGCCTTGCAGACTCCCATGATGTTGTAGCCGGGCACCACCTTCTCGCCGCCGAAGTAGGTCAGCGTGAGGATCGAGGCATCGGGCGCGAGGATTGGCCGGGCGAGCCGGGCAACGGCGAGGAGGCTGTAGGCGCTGGTCTCCATCGCGATCCGGAATCCCTCGCGGCTGCAGTCGGTGGTCGGTCCCTTGAGGTCCTCCATCGGCGCGTAGGCGATCGAGTGGACGAGGAAGTCGATCGTGCCGAACTCCTGCCGCGCCCGGTCGATGACCGCGGCGATCTGGTCGTCGCTCGACACGTCCATCGGCACGAGAAACGCCGCCCCGGCCTCTCCGTCGGTGAGCTGGGCGACGCGGCGCCGGTTGCGCTGCCGCTCGTCGTCGGGACGGTCGGGGAGGTGCGAAAACCCGATCCGCCCACCGTCGGCGAGGATTTCCTTGGCGATGGCCCAGGCGATCGAATGGTCGTTGGCGACGCCGAGGACGAGCCCCTTGGCTCCGGCGAATCGGCCCATGGCAATCGACTCCGCGGGGAGGAATCCTTCGGCTCAATGTTTTCCGGGGGGCGGCCGAAGGGAGAGGGAGCGGAATGTAACCGGTCGCGGTGAAAGGCTTCAACGCCACCCCGGACGCTTGCCGCCCCGCTCCGCCGGCGGTAGAAAACAGATTCGGCCCCGTTAGCTCAATTGGTCAGAGCATCTGACTCTTAATCAGAGGGTTCTAGGTTCGAGTCCTAGACGGGGCACTGACTTTCTTCTCATGGCGTCCCGCCGCTTTCCGGGGCGTTTTTGGCTCGTGCCTCGAGCGCCGAGCAGCGGCCGCTGTTTGTTGCGACCTTCGAGGCGGATCGTCGGCCATGCAGCGACGTCGGCCGTTCGAGGACGTGGGCCGCCGGTTGATCCGCTCGGGCTCGTTGTCGCCCGCAATCCCCGGGCGAACCATGGGCTGATCGCGGACGCGTTCCGGGCACCGCGGCTGGCTGCCTCGACCCGACCATGAACCCGCGGATGGCACGGGAGCGGTCATCCGCTCCGGTCGTGGCTACGCCGCCCAGTCCCGGCAGAGGTTCTCGGCCTGCAAAAGCACGGTCTGGACGGCTGCGTCTTGTAGATCGGGCGGGTAGCCGTAGTTCCGCAGGATCCGCTTCACGGCGACCTTGATCCCCGCCCGGGCCGACTCGCGCAGCGTCCAGTCGATCGTGACGCTGCTGCGGACCTTCGTGACCAGCTCGGCGGCGATGACGCGGAGCTTCTGATCGCCCATCGCCCGGACAGCGCTCTCGTTGGCGGCCAGCGCGTCGTAGAAGGCCAGCTCCTCCTCCGACAGGTTCATCTCCTCGCCGCGCTTCGCCGCCGCCCCGAGGTCCTTCGCCAGGGAGATCAGCTCCTCGATGATCTCCTGGGTCGCGATCGCCCGGTTGTGGTAGGCGTTGAGCGTCTTTTTCAGCATCTCGCTGAACTGGCGGCCCTGGACGACATTGCGGCTCGCACGCGTGGCGATCTCCCCCTGGAGGAGCTTGGCGAGGAGCTCCGCGGCCACGTTCTTGTGCTTGATGCCGCGAACTTCGCAGAGGAACTCATCCGACAGGATCGAGATATCGGGCTTCTTCAGCCCTGCAGCCGTGAAGACGTCGATCACCTCGCCGTCGGCCACCACCGCCCGCGACACGAGCTGCTGGATGGCATGGTCGAGGCTCTCCGCCGTGCCCTCGCGGTCAGCGGTCTTGAGCAGCGCCGACTGCACGCACTGGTAAAACGCGATTTCGTCCCGAAGGGCGATGGCGTCATCCGCGGTCGCGCACAGCGAAAACGCCTTCGACATGTCGGAGACGACCTTGCAAAAGCGTTTTTTGCCGTCGTCCTGCTCAAGAATCTGTTCTTGTGCAGCCGGGATGATCTGGAGCCGCTTGGTGCCGGTCGCCGTGTGCCACGCCGACCAGTCGAAGCCGTGCATCATCGCGCGGGCGACTTCGACCTTTTCGTGCAGTGCTGCCACGGCCTCGGCGGTGTCGACGCTGGGTTTCCCCTTGCCTCCGCCCTCGGTGTAGGTTGCCAGAGCCCGTTTGAGCTGGTCGGCCAACCCGAGATAGTCGACGACCAGGCCGCCGGGCTTGTCCCTGAAAACCCGGTTCACCCGCGCGATGGCCTGCATCAGGCCGTGGCCCCGCATCGGCTTGTCGGCATACATGGTGTGCATGCACGGGGCGTCGAAGCCCGTCAGCCACATGTCGCGCACGATGACCAGAGAGAACGGGTCTTTCGGGTCCTTGAACCGATTGGCGAGGTCCCGGCGGCGTTGCTTGTTCCGAATATGGGCCTGCCATTCAGGGCCATCCATCGCCGACCCCGTCATGATGATCTTGGCGACACAGGTCTTCTTGGCCTCGGCCTGCTCGTCGTCGTTCGGTGCGCTCGCCCAGTCAGGTCGGAGCTTCAGGATTGCATTCAGCAGGTCCACGCAGATCCGGCGGCTCATGCAGACGACCATCGCCTTGCCCGCCAGCGCCTCGCGGCGGCGCTCGAAGTGATCGACGAGATCCTTGGCGATCAGCGCGATCCGTTTGGGATCCCCGACGAGGGCTTCGAGGGCCGCCCACTTCGACTTGAGCCGTTCGCGGGTCTCTTCCTCCTCCCGTTCGGTGAGTTCCTCGAACTCCTCGTCGATCTTGGGGAGCTCCTTCTCCAGCAGGCCGAGTTTGGCGATCCGGCTCTCGTAGTAGATCGGCACCGTGGCGCCGTCGGCGACCGCCTGCTGGATGTCGTAGACGCTGATGTAGTCGCCGAAGACGGCCCGCGTGTTGGCGTCGTTCTGCTCGATCGGCGTTCCCGTGAAGCCGATGAAACTGGCGTGCGGGAGGGCATCGCGCATGTTCCGCGCCAGGCCGTCGATCAGGTCGTATTGGCTGCGGTGGGCTTCATCGGCGATCACGACGATATTCCGCCGGTCGGAGAGGACGGGCATCTTGTCGCCCTTCTCCTCCGGCATGAACTTCTGGATCGTCGTGAACACCACGCCGCCGCTGGCGACCTGGAGGAGTTCCCGGAGTTGCGAACGGCTCTCGGCCTGCTTGGGCTTTTGGTTGAGGAGATCGCTGCACCGGTCAAACTGCCCAAACAATTGGTCGTCGAGGTCGTTGCGGTCCGTCAGGACGACGACCGTGGGATTCTGCATCTCGGCGTTACGGGCGATCCGTCCCGCGTAGAACACCATCGAAAAGCTCTTGCCAGACCCCTGGGTGTGCCAGACGACCCCGGCCCGTCTGTCTCCAGCCGCGCCACTGGCCCGGACGGTCTCCTCGACGGCCACTTTCACGGCGTGGAACTGGTGATACCCCGCGACGACTTTGGCGGTACGGCCCTTGTCGTCATCGTCGTACGTGATGAAGTCGCGGAGGAGATCGAGCAGCCGGGACCTCTCGAAGACCCCCTGGATGAGCGTCTCCAGTTCAAGTGCCGTCTTCGGCGCGTCGGCAACGCCGTCGGTCGTCCGCCAGACCTTGAACCACTCCTTGTTGGCCGTCAGCGAGCCGATCCGGGCCTGGAGCCCATCGGAGATGACGAGCAGCTCGTTGAACCGGAACAGCGTCGGAATCTCTTCCTTGTAGGTCTGCAGTTGCTTGTAGGCCGACCAGATGTCGGCCTGTTCCTGAGCTGCGTTCTTGAGCTCGAGGATGGCGATTGGCAGGCCGTTGACGAACACCACGATGTCGGGCCGGCGCGTGTGCGTTCCCTCGGTGACCGTGAACTGGTTGACGACGTGCCAGTCGTTGGTGTCGGGGTTGTCGAAGTCCACGAGCCGGACGTGGTCGTACTTGATCGTGCCGTCGGCTCGTCGGTATTCGACGTCCACACCCGCGACGAGCATCCGATGGAAGACCCGGTTGGCCTGGATCAGCGACGGGCCCTCGACCCGCAGAACCTTCCGGAGGGCGTCTCCCCGCGCGGGAGCGGGGATCCCGGGATTGAGCCGGTCGATCGCCGCAGTGAGCCAACTCTGGAGGACGACGTCGCCGTACGAGTCGCGCTCGGCGCCGGGTTCACCGGGGGCGATGCTCGGCCCGTCCAAGTAGGCGTAGCCGAGCTCCTCGAACCACTCGATGGCGGCCTGCTCGACGGTGTCTTCGGTGACGCTCATGATGCCCTTGCGTTTCCGATTTTCCGCCAGTGACGGGGGGGCAATCCGATCATATAACCGTCGGGACCTTCAGCCCGGTAGCGGAAACGCGATGCACATCCCGGCGGACGCGGAGATCGCCGTTGAGAAACTGACCAACTACCTGTTGGTCCCCAAACCACTCGACGACAAGTCGAAGTTCCTCCTCCGGGCCGGGTTCACGCAGGCCAATCCGCAGGTCCTCGAAGCGGCGATTCGCGAACTTGCTGCCACAGCAACAGCGAGCGAAGATGGAAGCAATGAATACGGCGTCTTCTGGCGCGTGCAAGGCCAACTCGCCGGGCCTGGACGGGCGATCGAGGTCGTGGTGATCTGGCTGCAACTGAAGGCGGATGGTCGATTTCGATTCATCACCCTGAAACCAGCGCGGAAGTGACGATGGACGCGACGATGTTCGAACGGGTCGCATTGCGGCACGATGTCGCGGGCCACTGGCTGCGCGCGGGCGACGTGGCGTATCTGGTGGACCGAGTTCCCCATCCTTCTGGCGGCGAGCCCGGCTGCGTGCTCGAAGTCTTCAATGCGGTCGGCGAATCGATCGCCACCGTGACGGTGCCCGAATCGAACATCGAGCCGCTCGAAGCGAACGAGGTTCTCGCCGTCCGGCGGCTGCAGGCATCGTGATGCGAGCAAGCTCGTATCGCCCCGCCACTCGATCGTGGATGCAGTGGCGGTCGGTCCCGCTTACCGGTTCTCTGCGGGCGATGCTCGGCCCGGCGAGGTAGGCGTCGCCGAGCTTCTCGAACCACCCGATCGCGGCCGCCTCGACGGTGGATTCACTGACGGCCACGCCCGCCACCGTCCGCTTTCATTCGGCCGCCTGTCCGCACGGCGTCGTCGATGGGAACGATGGGCAGCATGCGCAGCAGTGAGAGTCGCTCGGCGGCCGCACCGGGATTACCAGCCAACGCTTCATCGATCACGAGTTGCGACGTGACCTGCCCCCACGAATGGCACCAGGTTTCAAGTTAGGGGTTGGTCTTCCGATAGACCAGCCCTGTGCGGTCGCTGAGGCGTAGCCGAAGCGGCCGCACAGGGCT
>JAGWVR010000006.1 GCA_018970785.1 Planctomycetota bacterium | reverse complement strand
CCGCATCCAGCGGCCGATCACGACGGACTGCGTCACTGGGCTCCGCAGCCGACAAAGCCCTCCATGGCCCCAACCGGCCGCGGGACGGCCGGCTCAGCAAGGCCCGCTTGGGCGACCGCTGCCCGCCGGTCGCCTCACGCCTGTTCGCGAAGCAGCGGTGGCGGATCCTCGATGTCGTCGAGCTCCGGGGGCAGCTGGATCTGGCGCATCGTCTCGTCGGTGCGCCGCATCCCCTCGGCGACCTCGTCGACCCGCTTGGCGAGGTCGCCGACGTCGCGCGGCGTGACCGACGACTCGGCAAGCGCGGCGATCTTCGACTCCAGCCGCTCGACCTCGGCGACGATCACGGCGAGCTTGCGCTGCGCCTCCTCGACGTTGCCGAGTCGCGCCTTGTTGGTCCGCAGGTCGTCCTCGAGGACGGCGCGGAGGTCGGTGGACGAGGCATTACCCGAGGGGAGCGCCGCCAGGCGCTGCTCGAGGCTCGCGATCCGGCGGCGCAGCGACAGTTCATCGGTGTGGCCGAGGAAGTCGGAGATCGACTGGGCCCCACGGATCATCCGCAGGTGCCCCCACAGCAGACGGTCGAGTGCTTCCAGCGATGCCGAGTCGATGCCGCCCCGGACGCTGCCGGCGAGGTCGACGAGGCGTTCGCAGTGGGTCTTGAGGTGGTCGAATCGCTCGCGCAGTTCCGGGGACAGCGACTTGCGGATCCGGTCGAACGCCTGCTGCGACTCCGCGGATCGTTCCTGCCGCCGTGCCCTGGCATCGCGGGCATCGATCGCCGAGCGGAAGCGATCGCTGCCGATCATGCTGGCGATGTAGTAGATCTCTCCCGCGGCCAGCAGCGGAAGGACGACGCCGGGAAAACCGCTGATGTACGCGGCCGCGATCCCCCCGCCGAGGAACAGCAGGTTCCACTTCGTGGAGAAGGCCGCGTTGAGATAGCTGCCGATGCGCCCGAACACGTCCGCTCGTCCCCCGTCGGCCAGACCGTGTCAGAAGGGTTTCACCGGTCTCACCGCTTCGGCCTCGATCCGCCCGAGGCGATCCTGGAGATGGTGGACCTTCTCGTGGAACCAGGGCTGTGACTGCGTTTCCCGCGCCGGCGCCGCCGCCGCCGGCATGTGGATCTCCTCGACGATCCGCCCCGGCGTCGTCGCCATCACGAACACCCGGTCTCCAAGATACACCGCCTCCTCGACCGAATGGGTCACGAACAGGATCGTCGCCTCGACCTCGCGCCACAGCCGCACCAGCAGGTCCTGCATGTCCAAGCGCGTCGCCGGATCGAGGGCCCCGAACGGCTCGTCCATGAGGATCACCCGCGGCCTGAGGATCAGCGTCCGGGCGATCGCCACCCGCTGCCGCATTCCCCCCGACAACTCGTGCGGGTACTTGCCGGCGTCGCGCGTCGGGTCGAGCCCGACCCGGGCGATCCACTCGAGCGCCTCCGCTTCCCGCGCCCGTCGGCCGACACCCCGGCACTCCAGCCCGAAGGCGACGTTGGCCAGCACGGTCCGGTTGTCGAAGCTCGTGTAGTCCTGGAACACCATCCCCCGGTCCGCGCCGGGGCCGACGACCGGCCGGCCGAGCACGCGCACGCTGCCGCTGGTCGGCGGATGCTGGGGAGCGAGGCCGGCGACGAGCCTCAGCACGGTGCTCTTCCCGCAGCCGCTCGGCCCGAGAAACGACGAGATCTCTCCATGGTCGACGACGTCGGGAATCGTGAACGTCACCCCCTCGATCGCCACCACGGCCCGGCCATCGGCGCCGGCGTAGGTCTTGCCGACGGAGAGAAACTCGACCGCGGCGGGGCGTTCAGCGGCCGGCGCGGCGGCCGCGGAGCCCGGTTCTGGGGCCGCGGCTGGTTCTCCCCCCGTCTCCGCGCTCATCGCCCGGCCTCCCCGGACCGCGCGCCCCACCGCGCCCCGACGACGTCGTGGACGAACCAGGTCCAGGCCCGTGGCAGCAGTCCCTGGCCACCGTAGCGGTAGGGGAACAGGTCGCACTGCAGCCACCACAGCCCGCGGTCGATGAGGTACGCGACCAGCGGGATCGTGAACAGGACGATCAGGATCGGCTCGCGCTGGCCGCGCCGCTGCGAGACGTTGATCAGGTCGCCGAGGCCCCCCGCGTCGCCCCCGAGCTTCACCACCTCGGCGAGCATCACGTAGCCGAACGCGATCCCGAACAGCAGCCGGAGCGAGTTGAAGATCGCCGGCGCCGCGAGGGGGAGCAGCACCTTGAGGATGATCTGGAGCCGCGACGCCCCGAGCGTCAACGCGGTGTCGACGTAGCGCTGCGGGACCTCGCGGACCGCGGCGGTCGTGTCGCTGACGACGAACGCGACGCAGGCGATGAACAGGAACATCACCTTCTGCAGCTCGCCGATGCCGAAGAAGAAGAACGTCAGCGGGATCAGGGCCGCGACCGGGATGTTGCGGCCGAAGATCGTCAGCGGCGCGAGGAACGCCCGCAGCTCCGCGAAGCAGGCCGCCAACACCCCGAGCGGCACGCCGACGGCGGCCGCCAGTCCGAAGCCGAGCACAACGCGCTTGAGCGTCACGGCGGTGTTGGTGGGGAGCCGCCCCTCGCCGAACACGCGCGGCGCGGCGCTGACCGTCTCGGTCGGGCTGGGGAGCGTGGCCGGCCCGATGAACCGGCTCTCCGCCTCGCCGGCGGTGGCGAGGAACCACAGCGCGGCGACCAGCGCGAGGCTGGTCACCCCCCACAACGCCGCCATCGCCACCGTCGTCTCGCCGCGCAGCGGCGCCGCGGGGGGCCGGGGCATGGCGTCACGGACGACGGTGTCGCTCATTCCTTCTCCGCGGAGTACACCTTGATCTCCACGCGACGGTTGAGGGCATGGTCGTCGGGATGGTCGTCGTCGGCCGGCCGATCCCAGCCGAGGCCATCGACGGCGAAGCGGTTATCGTCGAGGTCGAACTTCTCGACGATCGCCTCCTTCACCGCCCGGGCGCGCTGCAACGACAATTCCTTGACCATCGCCGCCGGCACGGCCCCCTTCATCGAACTGTCGGTGTGCCCCTCGATCACGATCCGGGCGTTGCCGAACTGCTTCGCCAGGGCTGCCACCTCGTCGAGTACGAGGTCGACGCGCGGATCGTAGGGCTGTTCGACGTCCTTCCCGTCGATCTTCTTGATCACCGTCTTCCGCAGTTCGGAGCTGTTCGGGAAGAACTTGATGACGATCGTGTTGGTGAGGATCTCGTCGTTCTCGGCACGGATCTGGCCGACCGACCGCGGCTGCACCACGGCGGTGTACTCGTCCTTGGTCTCGGCGTATTTCGGCTCGGTACCGAGTTTCTGCAGGACCGAGAAATCCATCACCTGATCGAACGGCACGGGATTGTTGGAGATCGCCCCGACCTTCCGGTACAGGTAGTAAGCCTGCTTCCAGATCCGCTCGAAATTGGCGGGATTGTTGCGGTTGAGGAAAAACTGGTAGTTCTCGGCCCAGTTGGTCGAGTGGGCATCGCCGAGCATCGACAGCGCGTCGGCGGCCGGGATCGTGTACCCGTCGGCCATCAGCTGGGCGACGCGGGCCCGGACATCTTCGCGATTCAGCTCGCTCATCGCGTCGAAGATGCCGCGCACGAGGGCCTCGACCTTGTCGGGGTGATCCTTGGCGAAGTCCGCCCGGGCGAACCAGACGTCGGCGATCAGCCGGTTGGCGGTCTTGGTCGTGACCAGCATCCGGTTGCCCTTGGCTTCGGCGAGGTTGTAGATGTCCGGGGCCCACGACACACAACCGGCGATGCTCTTGTCGCGGTTGAAGGCGGCGGCGGCCTCGAACGCCGTCGTGACGTAGATCATCTCCACGTCCGCCGGCTGCAGCCCGCCGGCAACGAGCATGTTGAGGGCGAAGAACTGGCTCGGCGAGTTCTGCGCCATCACGAGCTTCTTGCCGGCGAGATCCTTGACCGTCTTGATCGTGTCGCGGACGACGATCCCGTCGCCACCGTTGGAGAAGTCGACCTGCTGGTAGACGCGCGGCATGATCCGCGAATCCTTGGCGAAGCTGTCGACGAACAACGGCAGCATGTCGAGCGTCGCCCAGCCGACGTGGACCTCACCGGCCGCGTAGGCATCCCGCATCTGGACAGGGTCGTCGATCAGCACCAGCTCGACCTTGAACGGACGCCCCCCCGGCGCCTGCCAGACCTTGCCCGGCTTGAAGCCGTCGTTGGCGAGGATGATCGGGCTCCAACCGGCCCAGACGTTGAGGGCGAAGCGGACGGTGTCGTTTTCCAGCGGCTTGTAGGCGCTGACCCCCTTCACCGGCGGCAGGCGCTCGGCGGGCTTGAAGGTGTATTCCTTCACGGTTGTGGGCACGGCGACGTCGGGGGCCTCGGACATGGGCCCCTCGGTGCCGCTCCCACCGTCCCCCCCCGGCGCCGGTCCACCACCGCCCGGGCCGGGCCCCCCGGCCATCGGGGCGGCACGCGGCGCCGGCACGGGGCGGTCGCCGAACATCCCGGCCCGCCACGCGGCCAGGGCGACCAGTCCGAGGATCACCGCCCACACCGCCAGCCAGAACGGAGCCTTGGGTTCGTTCGCCATCGTGTCCCTCGTGAAAAACCGACCGGATCGTGACCGCCGTCAGATCAACCCTGAAACCGGGTCCGCGGCCGCGCCCGGCCCGCCATGTGAAGCATGTTCATCAGGTCGTAGGCCGTGACCTCGCACAGCAGCTTGGTCACCTTCTCGTGGGCCTCGGGGGAGAGGAGTGGCTCGACCTCCTTCATCAGGGCCACGAGCCGCTTCTCCTGGTCCTCGACTTCCTTCGAATCGACACGCCCGTCGGCGACCGCGTCGACGAACGAGTCGAGCTTCCGCGCGTACTCCTGCAGCAGCGGCGCCTCGGTGGTGGCGTCGAACCAGGGGGTGCTGGGGCTGGAACCACGGGCCATGGTGAACTCCTCGGGGGTTTCGGATCGGCCAACGGGAAAACGGTCTCGACGGGCGGAACGGCGTCGGTGCTTCGCGGGCGTGGCTCAGGTGCCCGCCATGTCGCGCAGCTCAGCCATCCGCTCCTGCAGGTCGGCGCGCCCGCCGGGGCGGCTGACGGCTTCGCGCCAGCGCTCGGGCAGGAAGCGCTTTTCGGTGCATTCGAGGACGGCGGCGATCTCCTGGGCTTCCTTCTCCAAGCCCTGCGCCGAGGGAAGGAAGTCGGTGAGTGCCTCCTGGAAATCGGCAACGCCGATCTCGTCGCCGCCGGGAGCCGGTCGCCCTTCCTCGGCAGCGGCGGCGGCGCGCTCGAGCCCCTTGCGGCGCGCCGCCAGGACGATGCTCTCGATGTCGGCCCCGGACAGGCCGAGTTCGAGATCCACCGGCCCCGGCAGGCCCGGCGCCAGCTTCACGCGGCATTTCCGCGCCATCGCCTGGAACATCGCCTCCATCTCAGCCTGATCGTGTGGATAGAAGAGGGGAATGTGGACCTCCGCCCGCCCCTGTCGCTTGAGGTCGATGGGGAGGCGATCAGGGCGGCTGGTGAGGAGCATCCAGACGATCTTGCCGCGGTAGCGGGTGTCTCCCATCTGCCGGGCGATCATCGAGAACACCCGGGCGCTGGTTCCTGAGTCACCACCGGACTCACGGTTGCCGAGGGCCGCATCGGCCTCGTCGATGATCACCACCACCGGGCCGAGGCTGCGGAGCACGCCGAGGGCGTGCTCGAGATTGCCCTCGGTCTCGCCGACGTACTTGCTGCGGAAGTTCTTCAACTCCACGCACGGGATCCCGACGCTGCCGGCGTAGCACTCGGCGATGAAGCTCTTGCCGGTACCCACCGGCCCGCAGATCAGGTAGCCCATCGGTGCGGCATCGAGCTGGCCACGACGGATCGCCTTGGCATCGGCCTCGAGGCGTGCCTTCGCGGCCTCGTGACCGGCGACGTTGTCGAGCGTCAGGCGTGGCTGGATGAACTCGATCAGCCCCCGGCACGACCGCTCGATGAGATCCTTTTTCTTGGCGCCGAATTCGGCTCCGTCGGGCGCCGTGCCCTCCCGCGCCGACAGCGTGACGATCGCCCTGATGCTCTCGAGCGAGAGGCCGGCGGAGAGCTTCGCCATGCGCTCGACGGCGTCCATCTGTCCGGCCGGCACGCCCACGGCACTCGCGGTGGCCAGGGCGAAGCGGCGCCGTTCGTCGGCGTCTGGGAGCGGCACCTCGATCGCAGTCACCGCCGGATTGGTGACGAGACGCGGGTGGACCTCGGCCATCGTCTCGGCGAGCAGCACGATCGCGACGTTGACACGACGGAGCAGTGGATTGGTCGCCCAGCCGACGACCCGGACGAGCCTGCCGGCGGTACCGCGCGAGGCGCTCGCGGTATCGCCGTCGGGCACGAGGTACTGGGCATGGTCGAGGAAGACGGCGATCTTCTTGCGCTGCTCGGGAGGATCCGTGAGATTCCGGTCGAGGATCGCGTCGATCGCGGCCAGGGCGGCATCGGGCTCGCGCGGCCAGGCCGAGGCGTTGCCGAGCCGCTCGGAAAGCCATTGCACCATCGTGCGCAACCGCGACGGATCGGATCCGGCCAACGGCCGCAGCCCCTTGCCGACGTCGTAGGCCAGGACCACGTCCCAGCTGCCGAAGACCTCGCGGGCGAGGAAGTCACCGACGGTTCCGAAAGCCGCCGCCGGATCGGCCGCAGGTGTCGTCGTCGCCGCCGACTCGGGGCCGAGCGGCACCAGATCGCGGACGTTGCCATGCACCAGGAAGACGCAACTCGTGCCCGACAGGTAGGCGTCGCCGAGCCGCTCCGCCCACGACGGACACCAATCAGGCAGGGCACCGCCGGGACGGGTCCCGGTGCCCAGCCCGGTCCGCTGGCCATTGGCGGCCGGCGCGGCGCCGGTATCGGCGGGGAGGCGGTCCCGGTGGGCCGGAGAGCCTCCGATCGCCGACGCCCTCGATGAATCGTCGTTCACGGCACTTTCCGTGCGCCCGGGCGCACGCCTCGTCTGGCCATGGGTCCCACTGACGCCGGACCGTCGGTCGCATGGGGTACGGGCCACGCCGACCGGACGGGGCACGGCCACCGATGGGCTGCACGATCCGTCGCCAGGCTGGCCGCCACGGTCTCCACGGAAAAGCCGGGGGCGTCGCCGTGGCGAACGGGGCGCCTCAGCCTGAGATCTGTCGGAGCCGTTCGGACCCGAGCAGCTTCTCGTCGTCCGTGACCTTCGACGTCTCGGGAGTCACCATCCCCAACTCGCGCTCGAACTCACGGAGGGCCGCGTCGGCCATCTGCGCCTCGACACGCTGCTCGTCCTTGATCTTGTCGAGCCCCTCGCCGGACAGGTCGGCGGCGACGCGGACCTTCGCGCGGTTGAGCCCGATCTTGTCCTGGATCACGTCCTCGATCTGGCCGAAGTCGGTGGTGACGTCGAATTTGAAGGTCGTGGCGAGCTTCGCCAGCTCCGCCTCGGCCCGCGACATTTTCAGGTCGGCGTCGTACTTCTGGATCTTGTGCTTGAGGTCGGCGAGCTTTTTCGAGGCGTGCTTGACCTTGGTGACGTTGTTGCCATAGGCGGTCTCGTGGAGCTTGAGCTGGGCCTCGTTCTCCTCGAGGTCCTTGCGGACGCGCTGCAATTCGAGCGCGAACTTCGCCGCCGTCTCGCGCTCGCCGGCTTGGAGGTAGGCCTTGACCTGCGCCTCGAGCTTGGCGACATGCTGGCGGTCACCCTCGACCTGCCGAGCGACCCGCTCGACGAGGGCCCGGTACTGCTCCAGCCCCTCGCGCCCCTCCTTCATCTGATCGACCGCTTTGTCGTATTCGTACTGCAGTTGCGCGATCGGATCGGCCGTCCAGAAAAAATTGGCGATCTTGTTGACCTGGGCGGCCATCGCCTTCCACAGCTTGCCGAGGATCATCGGATCATCTCCAGTGTGCGGGTCGGGAGCGGGAGCGTTTCCCCGGAGCCGTCGGCGAATCGCCCGAGAGCCAGCGGCCTCCGCGGGCGGTGCCGGGGCCGGGCCCGCTGGAACGGGCGGACAGGACCCTCCGTCCGCCATTTCAGCGAGATTCCCCAGGGATCATCGTCTTACCCCCCCGCGCCACGACCGTCAAACGTCCTGCAACACCGCTGCCTTCGGCAGGGTCGGCAGGCCCAGCACCGGCGTGGACGGGCGGAACAATTCACTTCGTGACGACGATCTCAGGACGGGCCGCGCGGAGAGCCGCCAGGGCATCGTCGCTGACCGGTGCAAAGCTGAGGTCGAGGGCCCGCAGCGCCGGCAGCCGTCCCACCGCCGCCAGGCCCGGTCCGGCGACCTTGGTGCCGGCCAGGTCGAGCGTGGCCAGCTTCGTCGAACCGGTCAGTCGCCCGAGCCCCGCGTCGGTGATGCGGGTGTTCCGCAGCACCAGCTTGGTGAGGGCCGGCAGCCGACCGATCGTGGTCAGCCCCTCGTCGCCGACCTTCGTGTCCCACAGGTCGAGGTCGGCGAGCTTTTCGAGTCGGCCGAGGTGGGCGACACCGGCGTCGCCGATCCCCGTCTCCGCCAGGTCGAGGAGGACGAGATTGGTGAGGCCGGCGACGTGGACGAGCGCTGCGTCGTCGATCAGCGTGCCGCGCAGCTCGAGGCGCTTGAGCTTGCCGAGCCCCTTGAGATGGGCGAGCCCGTCGCCGCCGATGAACGTCCGCATCACGTTGATCTCGTCGATGTCCCCCTTGGTGGCGAACGGCGCCAGTCCGGCGTCGGTGATCTGGCCGTCCTCGGCGGCGAACCCGCGGAGCTTCGGCAGCCGGGCGATCGCCGCCAGACCGCGGTCGGTGACCCCGGGGCAGCGGAGCTTGACCCGCTCCAGACTCGTCATCCCGGCGACGTGCTCCAGCCCCGCGTCGCCGATCAGCGAGCAACCGCGCAGATCGAGCACGCGGAGCTTTGTCAGAGGCAGGAGATGGGCCAGCCCGGCATCGGTGAAATTGTTGTAGAGCAGGACGAGTTGCTCGAGGCCGGTGAGCTTCGCCACGGTCTCGAGCGCCGCATCGGACAGGTTCGAGCTGCGGCGGAGGTTGAGGATCTTGAGGTTCCGCAGCTTCGCCAGTTCCCCGATGCCGGTGTCGGTGACGTCGGTGTTCTCGAGGACCAACTGCTGCAGCGATCCGATCGCCGCCAGCGCGGGCATGCCGGCATCGCCGATCTCGGCGCCCCAGACCTCGAGCGCTTGCAGACCCGGGAGCGTGCCGAGGACACGGAGGTCGGCATCGGTGGCGGGCCGGTTGGCGAGGTTCACCTTCGTCACCCGGCCGTCGGTCCCGTACTCGACGCTCCCGCCGCGCGACTTGACCAGCGCGACGGCGGCGGCCTCCGCAGGGAGGGGCTCCAGGGCCCGGGCCGGGGCGCCGCCGGCCGCGAGGGCCAGCGCCACGATCAGCGTTGCTCCACGCCGCGTCACGAGCGCAGACCGCGAGCCAGTTCCACCGTCGCGTGTCACAGCCCCTCCTTCACTCCTCGATCCCTGCGTCCGCCGGCCGGTCGGCTCAGGCCGACCAGCCATCGCGTGCGGTCGGCCGGATGATCGCCTCCACCTCGGGGGCGTTCTTGGCGACCAACTTCACCGGATCCCACTCGATCTTCTTCCCCTTGGTTTCCGCCACGTCGGCGGCCCAGACCGCGAGGTTCCCCAGCAGGATCGTCTCGGTGAGCGGCCCGGCGTAGTCGGGGAAGTTCGACATCGGCTGCGGGCCACCCTTGATGGCGTTGACCCATTCGATGAAATGGCCCGGCGACGGCGTGAACTCGGCGTCGGCGGGTGCCTTGCCGCTCTTGAGCTTGAAGCCCTTCTCACAGTAGTCGCCGGGAGCGTAGAGCGTGTCCTTGTCGCCGATGCAGAGGATGCCACTCGAGGCGGTCTTGAACGGCAGTGTCTCCTCCTTTCCGTCGGCGTCCTTCTTGGTCTCACCGGGGAAGCCGGCGAACAAACCCTCCTCGGGGAGCTTGCCGCCGTCGTACCACACCACCTTCAACCCCGGTCGGGCTCCGATCGTCGGGAAATCGAAGTCGATGATCGACCACTTCGGATAGGTCTCCTTGTTGTGGCCGCTGGTCAGCGCCTGGACGCTCGACGGGTCGCGGAGGTTGAGCGCCATGAACGGCATGTTGAAGGTGTGGCAGGCCATGTCGCCGAGCGCACCGGTGCCGAAATCCCAGAAGCCACGCCAGCTGAAGGGGTGGTAGCCGGTGCCGTAGGGCCGGACCGGCGCCGGGCCGAGCCAGAGATTCCAGTCGAGGTTGGCGGGAACCGGAGCCTCCGCCGGGCGCCCCCCGCCCTGCGGCCAGACCGGCCGGTTGGTCCAAACGTGCAGTTCCTTGACCGTGCCCAACCCTCCCGACTTGATGAACGCGGCCGCCTTCCGCAGCGAGCTCTCGGCGGTGCCCTGGTTGCCCATCTGCGTGGCGAGCTTCTTGGCGCGGGCCAATTCACCCATCAGCCGCGCCTCGGAGATCGCCCGGGTCAGCGGCTTCTGGCAGAAGCAGTGCTTCCCCATCCCCATCGCCATCATCGCCGCGGCGAAGTGGGTGTGGTCGGGCGTGCTGACGGTGACGGCATCGATCTCCTTGCCGACCTCGGCGAGCATCTTCCGGTAGTCCTGGAACGTCTTCGCCCCCTCGAAGGCCTTCTCGCCGCGCTTCAACTGGTTGCTGTCGACGTCGGCGACCGCGACCACCTTGCCGTTGCGGGCTGCGTCGGCCGAATCGCTCTGCCCCTTGCCACCGATGCCGATGCAGGCGAAGCGGATCTCGGAGTTGGCGCTCGTCGCCGGCTTGTCGTCGGCGCGGACCTCGGGAGCGATCCACACGCCACCGGCGATGCCGGCCAGCGCTCCGGCACCGGTGGCACCGGTGGCGATGAAGTCACGACGGGAGGCGCTGGAACGGGAACGACGCGTGGCCATCGGAACATCTCCTGTGAACGGGACCGCAGGCCCCGCCGGGATCGGGATCTGATTCAACACCGTGAATGGCTGATCGAACCGTGGAGCCGCGAAGACCGATCGGCGTGACACCGAAGCCGGCACGCATGGCGTCCGGAGGTGATGGCCCGCCCACCGGGCCGACGCGTCGCCTCGGGCAAGAGGATAGCCTCCGCGAAAGCGCCGTCGCAACGGCCGCCGGCCCTGCGGAACGGACGACGACACGAGACACCACGCCGCGGCAGGGCAAAGCACGCCCAGCGGGGCGCCGCCGCCCCGAGGCACCGCGCCGGTCGCGGCAGGAAGGGTGGCTGACGGGATTCGAACCCGCGACCCCCAGAACCACAATCTGGTGCTCTAACCAACTGAGCTACAGCCACCATCGACGTTCGCTTGCCGATCGCCGGGAGAGTGTATCACGTCCGCGAGCCTCCGCCCGCCACCCCTGGCCGGCGGTGCCGGGACCGTCAGTCACGCCGCCGGGAGTCGAGCGGGATCGTGACCGGCCCGTCGTTGACCAGACGGACCGCCATCGCCGCCCCGAACCGGCCGCACTGCACCGGGCGACCGAGCTGCGCGGCGAGCGTGTCGAGGAACGACGCGTAGAGCGGGATCGCCTCCTCGGGGCGGGCCGCGGCGAGGAAACTCGGACGGTTCCCGCGGGCGGTGCTGGCGTGGAGGGTGAACTGGCTGACCACCAGCACCTCCCCCCCGACGTCGATGACGCTCCGGTCGAACAGCCCCGCCGTGTCCGGGAAGATACGCAACCGGACGATTTTGCCCGCCAGCCAGCCGACGTCCGCGCCGGTGTCGCCGACCTCGACCCCGACCAGCACCATCAGCCCGAGACCGATCGTGCCCACGGCGGCCCCGTCGATCGTGACCTCCGCCTCGCTCACCCGCTGGACCACCGCACGCATCCCTTTTTCCCGACGTCGCCGCCGGGCTCCTCACGGTGCCGCCGCGCCCCCGCCATCCTCGCCGGGGCCGTCGTCGCCCGCCGCGCCGAGCCGCCGGCGGATCTCGGCCAGACGCACCGCGATCCGCTGCTCCTCGCCGCGGTCGGTCGGCTGGTAGTAGCGCCGCGGCACCCCGAGGTACTCCTGGGCGGCGATCGCGTCCGGGGCGTCGTGCGCGTAGCGGTAGCCGGCGCCACGGCCGAGGGCCCGCGTTGATGCGGAGTGGCCGTCGCGGAGGTGTCGTGGCACCGGAATCACCGCCTGCTCACGGACGTCGCGCCGCGCGGCGGCGATGGCGCTGGTGCAGGCGTTGCTCTTGGGGGCGACGGCCAGGTATGTGACCGCCTGGGCGAGCGTCAACTGGCACTCCGGCAGACCGACGAACTCGGTGGCCTGCATCGCCGCCACGGCGATCACCAGGGCGCGGGGATCGGCGTTGCCGACGTCCTCGCTGGCGAGGATCACCAGCCGCCGGGCCAGGAAGCGCACGTCCTCCCCCCCCTCGAGCATCCGCGCCAGCCAGTACAGGCCGGCGTCGGGGTCGCTGCCGCGGATGCTCTTGATCAGGGCGCTGGCACAGTCGTAATGGGTGTCGCCGTCGTCGTACACGACCCCCTTGCGCTGCACGCTCTCACGCGCCAGTTCGAGCGTGAACTCCAGCGGCCGCGTGCCGCTCGACAACACGCCGACCTCGAGGGCGCCCAGGGCGCGGCGCGCGTCGCCGTCGGCCGAGGCGGCGAGGAAATCCCGGGCGGCGGCCGTGAGCACGACCTGCTCGCGCCCCAGGCCGTGTTCGGCATCGGCCAGGGCGCGGTCGAGGATCGTGGCGATCTCGGCGGCGGTGAGGGGTTCGAGGGCGAACAGCCGGCTGCGGCTCACCAGCGCGCTGGTGAGCGAGAAGTAGGGATTCTGCGTGGTCGCGCCGATCAGCGCGACCACGCCGGCCTCGACGTCGGGCAGGAGCACGTCCTGCTGCGCCTTGTTGAAGCGGTGGATCTCGTCGACGAACAAGCAGGTGTGGCCGCCGTCGTCCTCGAGCCGGCGCCGCGCCGCGTCGAGAACCTCGCGAACCTCCTTCACTCCCGCCGCCGTCGCCGACAGCTCGACGAACCGGCGCTTCGTCTCGCGCGCGATGATCTCGGCGAGCGTCGTCTTCCCCACGCCCGGTGGACCGTGGAGGATCACCGACCCCAGCCGGTCCGACTCGATCAGCCGACGGAGCAGCCGCCCGGGACCGACGACGTGGTCCTGCCCGACGTAGTCGGCGAGCCGGCGCGGCCGCATCCGCGCCGCCAGGGGCGCGGCACGGGCGACGTGGGCGGCCCGCGCGGCGGCGAACAGATCGGCCATCACGGGATTCCGGAGCCTCGGGGGATCGGCGGCATCGGTGATTGTCCCTTGCCCGGAGCCCACGGCCACCCCCGCTTGCCCCCGCCGCCGTGCCGGCCCCCTCCGGCGGGCGACCGCAGCCGCTCGACGGGCCGTGCCGATCGGGAGGTTTGGAGAACTCCAGCCGGCTTTCCCGATGAGAAAGGGTCTGGTCCTGGTCCAGTGCCGGGCTGCCCTGTGTCCGAAAGGACGCGCCGATGCCCCGACCGCTCCCGATCCCGAGCCGATTGCAGGTGGCGGTCGCCCTGATCCTGCTGCTCGCCCCGCGATCGGCGACCGCCCAGCAGGACTCCGGCGCGGTCCAGTCCCCGCAGCGGACGGCGATCCTCGAACTCCCCGTCCTCGGTCCCACGCCTGGCGCGATCGAATCGGCCCTCGGACCGGCCCCCGGCGCGCTGTCGACGTCATTCGACGGCAACGCATCGACCGCTGGGTCGGGCGTGCTCGGCGGGCGGCAGCGCACTGGGCGGATCCCACGCGGCAAGACACGGCCGGGAACCGTGGCGGCCGGCCTGCGGCGCGAGATCGATCTTCCCGAAGCGCTGCCCACGCCGGAGGCCACTCCATCGGCGTCTGCCGGCGCCGACCCGGCCGACGCCGGGCTGGTGTTCGGGCCCGGGCCCGCCGACGGTCTCTCCCTCGACGCCGCCATCGAGCGGATGATGACGTCCAACCTCGACATCCGCGCCCTGCGCGAGGAGCTCGCGCAGGCCGACGCCGACGTCCTCACCGCGGGCCTCCGCACCAATCCGCTGCTGTACATGGACTCGCAGTTCATCCCCTACGGCAGCTACACGCCTCAGACACCTGGCGGCCCGACGCAGTACGACCTCAACATCACCTATCCCCTCGACGTCTCGCGGAAGCGGCAGGCGCGCACGGTCGTCGCCCGGATGGCACGGTCGACGATCGAAGCCCAGTTCCAGGACGTGGTCCGCCGTCAGCTCGACGCCGTCGGCCGGGGATTCGTGAACCTGCAGTCGGCCCGGATCGACCTCTCGTTGGCCGAGGCCCGGCTCCGCCGGCGCGAGGAGCTGCTCCGCGAGGCGCGGCGCGGTGGGTCCGCGGCCGATGCCGACGCCGCGGAGGCGCTCGGGCTTGCCGTCGCCCGCGCGCGGGATGCGGCCGACGACGCCCGGGGAGCGTACGGCGACGCCCAGGACGGCCTCGCCGTCCTCCTCGCGATCCCCGCCGACGACGTCGCCAGCCTGGAGCCGCAGGGCACGCTGCGCGATGGCGTGCCCCCGCCGCCGGGAACCGACGAGCTCGCCGCTCTCGCCCTCCGCTGCCGCCCCGACCTCGCCGCGGCGCGCCATGGCATCGCGCGGGCCGGGGCCGAGGTGAATCTCCAGCGCGCCAACCGGTTCGACGACATCTACCTCTTCTACGACCCGATCACGATCCAGGACAACCGCCCGGTCGGCTTGCCCAACTCGCAGAGCTGGGCGGTGGGACTCACCTTCGCCCTGCCGATCTACAACCGCAACCAGGGCAACATCGCGAAGGCGGAGAGCAACGTGACGCAGACGAAGCTCGAACTGTCGGCCCTGGAGCGCCGCGTCGTCGCCGAGGTCCGTCTGGCCCGCCGCGAGTACGAGCGCTCCCGGGCGGCGCTGACCCATGTCGAGGAGGTCCTCCTTCCCCGGGTCAAGGACCAGGTCACCCGCGCCGAGGCCGAGCGTGCCGCAGGCCGGCGCTCCGCCGCCGACCATGCGGCGGCCCTCGACGAGGCCGGCGAGACGGTCGAGGCGCTGCGCGACGCCGCGGTCCGTCACCGCCGCGCGATGCTCGACCTCAACACCGCCGTCGGCCTGCGGATCCTCCCCTGAAGCCCGACCCTCAGCCCGGCGGCCGTCCCCCCCGCTCACGGAGCGACAGCCGGCCGAGCTGCAGGTCGGTGATCGCCGCGGCCACGGATATCAGGAGCGAGACGATCGCCACGAGGTGCCATTCCACGGCGGCCGGGCGGGCGAGGAGCACGGCGACGTAGCCGACGAGCGACACCACGGCGGCGAGGCGGACCAGCCCCCCCTCGAGCCAGACCCCCGCCGCGGCGACGAGCACCGGATAGACCGCGACGAGCGGGCCGTTGGCGCCGTCCACCAGCCACAGCAGGAAGCTGACGAAGACACCGTCGGTGAGCGTGAACAACCGCGCCACGGTGCCCACCGGCAGCGCGCGTACTCCGGCCCACTCCCAGGCCGCGGCCAGCGTTCCCCAGGCGCCCAGGCCGACGAGCACCGGCGCGTAGAAGCCGATCGTGTCGGGCGCGAGCAGGCAGCGGACCACCACCACCGCCGCGGTGCCGACGATCCCGACGAGGCGGAACCCCGCCGCCGGATGACGGCGCACGGCGCGGACGATCCGGTGGCCCAGGTTCCCGCCCACGGCCGGCCCGCGCTCGCCGCGGAGGAAGGCCTCGAGCTCGTCGGCCAATGCCGCGGCGGACGCCGGCCGGCGGTCGGGGGCCTTCTCCAGCGCCCGCAGGCAGATCGCGGCCAGCGCCCGCGGTACGCCCCGATTCCAGCGCCGCGGCGACACCGGCTCGCGCTCGAGGACCTGAAGCAGCGTCGCCAGGCGCGTCGGCGCCGAGAAGGCGGGGCGGCCGGCGAGGATCTCGTAGAGGATCGCGCCGAGCGAATAGACGTCGCCGCGCGCGTCGGCAGCGCGGCTCCCGGTGACCTGTTCCGGAGGCATGTAGGCCGGGGTGCCGAGGATCGTGCCGGTGGCGGTGGGATCGCCGTCGCCGGCCTCGTCGCGGGCGAGGCCGAAGTCGGTGACGATCGGCGCCCCGTCGCCGTCGAGGAGGATGTTGCGCGGTTTGAGATCGCGGTGGAGCACGCCCGCAGCGTGGAGGTGGGCGACCGACCGGGCGACGTCGGCCACGAGCCGGACCGCGTCGGCCAACGGCAGCGGACCGCGGGCGAGCCGGGCCGCCAGATCCTCGCCGTCGATGAGGTCCATCGCGTAGTACAACTGGCCATGGTCCTCGCCGGCGTCATGGATCACGACGATCCCCGGATGACGGATCCGGGCGGCGAGCCGGGCCTCGGCGAGGAACCGGCGGCGCTGCTCGTCGGAGGCCTGCATCCCGGCGGCGAGCACCTTGAGGGCCACGTCGCGGTCGAGCCCCGCCTGCCGCGCCCGGTACACGACCCCCATCCCACCGCGCCCGATCTCGGCGACGATCCGGTAGGCGCCGTACCGGGTGCCGGCGGGCACCGCGACCGGATCGGCACCAGGCTCGAGGCCGGAGGCGAGGAGATCGAGTTCCTCGAGGCACTCGTCCCACTCGGCGAGGCGCGGTTCGTCGCGGAGGAGGGCCCGCCGCGCCTCGTCGTCGCCGGCCTGGAGCGCGGCCAGGTAGCGGTCGAGGAGGTCGGCGGAGACCGAAGCGCCGCCACCCGCGCCGGGGGCCCCGCTCACGGCCCCACCCCCGCGTCGGCCAGCTGGGCGCGGAGCTGCTCGAGGGCCCGCATCCACAGCATCCGGCAGGCCCCGGCGGAGCGGTCCATGCGCCGCGCCACCTCGTCGAACGGCAGCCGCTCGATGTGCCGTAGTTCGATCACCCGGCGGTGGTCGTCGGCGAGCCGGTCGACGGCGGCAGCGAGGTGCCACTCGCGCTCCCACCGCAGCACGCGCTGGCTCGGTGACGACCCCGGGTCGGCGGCGGGGTCGCCATCGCCCACCGCGCCCTCGAGGGAGCGCTCGCGGCCGGCGTCACGGCGCGCGGCGACGCGGTGCCCGCGGGCGGCATCGAGCGCGTTGTGGGTGGCGATCCCGCGCAGCCACGCCAGCCACTGCCCCGGCGACTCGCCGGCAAATCGGTCGAAACCGCGGTGGGCCTCGAGCAACGACTGCTGGACGACGTCCGAAGGATCGACGCGGGCCGCGAGACCGCGCTGCAGGTGGCAGCGGGCGACCGTGGCGACGTAGCTGCGGCAGGCGGCGAACAACTCCTCGCGGGCCGCGGCATCACCGCGCCGGGCCCGGGCGAGCCAGTCGGCGATCCGCCGCCCATCCGACGATTCCCCATCTGCCATGGCGGTCGCTCCCGCACCGGCGGCATCAGCCGCGCCACACGAACTCCACCGGCGACTCGATGCCGCCGCCGAGGCTCTCGTGGACCGGGCAGGTGAGCGCCGCGCGCTCGAGCAACTCGCGCTGCGGATGGTCGGCCGGCAGCGGGACGGTGATCCGCGTCCGCAGCGTGGCGATCCGCCGTGGCGGGCTGGTCGACATTTCCTTGGTCGTTTCGGCCGTCGTCCCGGCCAGATCGATCCCATGACGGTCCGCCACGATCCCCATGATCGTCATCATGCACGTCCCCAGCGCCGTCGCCACCAGGTCGGTCGGCGAGAAGCTCTCGCCGCGACCGTGGTTGTCGACGGGGGCATCGGTCAGCAGGGTCGCCCCCGACGGTCCGTGGACGGCCCGGCAGCGAAGCCCCCCCTGGTACGTGCTGGTGATCGTGACCATCGCCATGAATCTCCCCGGAGCCGCACCACTCCGGCGGCCCGGAGCGGCGGCACGACTATAAATCCTCACCGGAGTGTACCGGCCCGTGGCGGTCGGCGCGACCACGTCACGGACCGCACCGATGGGATTCCGCTCGCTCCAGGATTGCGTCCGGTCGCTGGCGGCGGCGGGAGAAGTGGTGCGGATCGACCATCCGGTCGATCCCCGGCTCGAGATCGCGGAGATCCAGCGGCGGCTGTTCCGGGACGGGGGCCCGGCGCTGCTGTTTTCCAACCCGCGCGGCTCGTCGTTTCCGATCCTCGTCAATCTGTTCGGCACGCGGCGGCGCGTGGAGCGGATCTTCGCCGATACCCTCGAACGCGTGCGCCGGCTCGTCGAACTGAAGATCGAGCCCCAGCGGGCCCTCGAGCGGCCGTGGCGCTACTGGCGGGCGCCGCTCGACGCCCTCACGATGCTCCCGCGCCGGGTCCGCTCCGGCCCGATCATGGCCCACGCGATCGCGCTCGACCGGCTGCCGCACCTGGTCTCGTGGCCGGGCGACGGCGGGCCGTTCGTGACCCTCCCGTGCGTCTACTCCGAGGATCCCGCCGCACCGGGCACGCGTGCCTCGAACCTGGGCATGTACCGGGTCCAGTTGGCGGGCAACGACTACGACCCGCTCCACGAGGTCGGCCTCCACTACCAGATCCACCGCGGCATCGGTGTCCATCACGCGCGGGCGCTGGAGCGCGGCGTGCCGCTGCGTGTCGTGATCACCGTCGGCGGCGCCCCGGCGATGACCGTGGCGGCGATGATGCCGCTCCCCGAGGGGCTGTCGGAGCTGACGTTCGCCGGGGCGCTGGCCGGTCATCGGATCCCGATGGTGCGCCGCCCCGGCGGGCCGGCCGTCTACGCCGACGCCGACTTCGCCATCGAAGGGACGATCCTCCCCGGCACGAAGCCGGAGGGGCCGTTCGGCGACCACCTCGGCTACTACGCCCGGCAGCACGAGTTCCCGGTCCTCCGCGTCGACCAGGTCCGCCACCGTCCCGGGGCGATCTGGCCGGCGACGGTCGTCGGTCGGCCGCCGCAGGAGGACACGCTGTTCGGCTGGCTCGTCCACGAGCTCACCGGGCCGGTGATCCCGACCGTCCTGCCCGGGGTGTCGAGCGTCCACGCCGTCGATGCCGCCGGTGTCCATCCGCTGCTCCTGGCGGTGGGGAGCGAGCGCTACCTCCCGTGGCGGCGCAGCGACCGCCCCGCCGAGCTGCTCACCCAGGCCTCCGCGATCCTCGGCCAGGGGCAGCTGTCGCTGGCGAAGTACCTGCTGATCGTCGACGGCCTGGGTGCGCCCGGCCTCGACGCCCACGACGTGCCGGCGTTCCTCGCGCATCTCCTCCAGCGCGTCGACTGGCAGCGTGACTGCCACTTCCACACCGAGACGACGATCGACACCCTCGACTACTCCGGCAGCGGTTTCAACGCCGGGAGCAAGCTGGTCGTGGCGGCGCGCGGCCCGGCCCGGCGCACGCTGGGCACCGACATGCCCGCGGACGTGCCGCTCCCGTCGGGTTTTCATTCCCCGCGCGTCTGCCTGCCGGGGATCGTCGCGGTCGGCGGGCCGGCGATCGCGCCGCAGCCGGCGCTGGCGGCCCCCGACGAGCGGGCGATCTGGAGCCGCTGCGCCACCGCCGACTGGACCGCCGACATCGACCGGCTCACCGCCGCCATCGGGCCCGATCACGCGCTCGGCGCCTGGCCGCTGGTGGTGGTGGTCGACGATCCCGGCTTCGCCGCGGCCCGTCTCGAGAACTTCCTCTGGCTGACCTTCACCCGCTCCAATCCCGCCACCGACGTCCACGGCGTCGGCGCCGGCATCCGCCACAAGCACTGGGGCTGCCGCGGTCCGCTGGTGATCGACGCCCGGCTCAAGCCACACCACGCCCCGCCGGTCGAAGAGGATCCGCAGGTCTCGGCGCGGGTCGACGCCCTCTGCGCGCGCGGCGGACCGCTGCACGGCATCGTCGAGTGAGCAGGGGGCGTGGCTCGGCAGCGGCCTTTCGCGGCCGGGGGATCACGCCGCCACGATCAGGCCGAGATCGACGCGATCTTCACCCGCGTGACCAGGGCGCGGTGTCCGGTGCGCCGGCGGTAGTTCTTCCGGCGAGCGAACTTCTGCACGAACAGCTTCTTGCCCTGTTCGGAGCCGAGCACCTCGGCCTTGACGGTCGCCCCCTTCACCAGCGGCGCACCGATCGTGAGCTTCCCGGCGTGGCTCACCGCCAGGACTTCGTCGAACACCAGTTCGCTGCCCGCCGGAAGGTGACGGAAGTCGATCGCCACCTCCTGCCCCTCCATGACGCGGTATTGGCGCCCGCCGTCGACGACGATCGCGTAATGATGGCCGGTGCCGGCCATGCCGGCGGCGGAGGAGTCGGTGGGGTTCTGCTTGGCCATGGCGGGTCGGAGGGTCGGAGGAACCGGCGGGGCATACTGCCGCCGGGAGGAATCCCAGAGAGTATCGCACCGCCGCCGGCGGGTCGAGTCCGGGTGGAAGACTCCGGAAAAACCCGCTCTCACCTCCCCCGCGACCAGGTTCAGGAAGGCGGTGCGGCGGCCGCGTCAGTCGTCGTCATCGTCGACGGTCGCCGCCGTGGCCCATTCAGGGTAGGGGGCGGCGCTCCCCTTCACGGCATGCCAGAGGATCCGGTTGAGCAGGTCCTCGGGGGCCCGGTCGACCCCCGAGAAATCGATCGCGGCGCTGGCGATCGCGTGCGCCTCGAGGAGCGGATCGCCGAGCGACTGCGGGGCCCCGTTCATCAGGTCGAGGGGAACGGCGGCCGGCAGGGCGGCGAACGGCGTCAGGTCGGGCTGGTCGGTGAAGCAGTCGAACATCGGCGTCGCCGCCGCGTCGAACTGGTTGAGCGGCTGGAGCCCGAGAATCTGGCCGATCGTGCGGAGGACGCTGGTGGTGTTGTAGTGGGTGCTGACCGTGACGCCGCGGCGCGCAAACGGGCTGGCGACGTAGGCGGTCGTGCGGAAGCCGCTGACGTGGTCCCAACCGGCCTGGGGATCGTCCTCGATCGCGAACAGCGCCATCCGCGGCCAGAACCGGCTCCGTGACAGCCCTTCGAGAATCCGCCCGAGGGCGAGGTCGTTGTCGGCCACGCAGGCCTCGGGAGTCGGGCAGTCCTTCGTCGTGCCGCTGGTGTGGTCCTGCGGCAGGCAGATGATCACGAGGTTGGGGTAGCGGCCAGCGGCCTCGCAGGCGGCGAGGTGGGCGAGCACGCGGTCGGCACGGAACTGGTCGGGGACGCTCATGTTCCACCCCACGGTGTCAGTCGCCGACACGGCGCGGAGCGACTCAACCGCCGGCTCGCTGGCAAACGTGACGTCGCCGCCGCCGGCCTTCCAGGCGGCGTAGCAGGCGCGGAAATCGGGCTGCCCCTTGCGCCCCGGATCCTTCCACGCCACGCGCGGCATCATGAACTCGCCGAAGTTGCGCACCGACCGGCCGTGCCGCAGGCAGGCGTCCCAGATGAATCCCGCCGACGACCAGGCCAGCGCGTCGGCGTCGGCATCCTCCATGCCGTCGGGGTAGCTGCGTGGGAAACCGGCGAAGCTCCGCTCGAGGTAGTCGTTGGCCAGCGCCGAGGTGCTCCAGTTGTGGCCGTCGGCGGAGAGGATCCCGCAGCAGTAGGTGTTGTCGAGGAGCACGAATCGCCTGGCGATGGCGTGCTGGTTGGGGGTGATCCGCTCGGGAAAGATGCACAGCTCCGGATCGCCGTTGCCCTGGGGCAGGTCGCCGAGCACCTGGTCGAACGTCCGGTTCTCCTTGATGACGTAGACGACGTGCTCGATCAGGCTCGGCTCGCCGATCCGCTCGGGGATGGCACGCGGGGCGACGCCCTGGCGCGGCGGCAGCCGCGAGGCGGCGATCCGCCCGGCGCGGAGGTTTCGGGCGACGCGCTCCGAACAGGCCGCGAGCAGGTCGTCGTCGGGAAGCGGCACCAGCCCGACGCTCCCGGCGTGCTGGTGCGAATTGAATCCCTCCCCGCCCCCCTTCTGACCGCGCCGCTCGGTCGGCAGCCCCTTCATGTTGGAGACGAGCAACTGCCCGCGGGCGGCGTCGACCACGACCCCCGACGGATGCCAGCCGACCGGGATCAGGCCGAGGAGCCGGGTGGCGCCCCGTTCGGCGGGCTCCCAGTCGAAGACCGCGATCGCATTCTGGGCGGCGTTGGCGCAGTACAGCCGCTCGCCGTCGGGGGCGAACGCCAGTGCGGCCGGCATCGCCCCGTACAGTTCGGCCGGCGTCCGCTTCGTCCACACCGTCTCGATCACCCGCCCGGCGGCGACGTCGATCAGCGACAGCGTGTCCGATCCGGCGTTGGCGCAGACGACAATCGCTCCGCCAGGGGCGACGGCCAGCCCCGAGGGATGGAGCCCGACCGCGATCTCGTCGACCGTGCCGGTTTCGAGGTCGATCCGGCTGACCGTGCCCTCCGTGGCAACGTGCCGGACCGGGTCGACGCGGACGCGCGTCCCCTTCCCCGCCGGACCGGTGAGGTCGCCGGGGCGGGGGCGGCGCCCGCCGAGGTTCGTGACCAGCACCCGGCCGCCAACGAGGACGACGTCGAACGGGGCCACGCCGACGTCGAACGTGCGGAGCACGGTGCCGGTGGCGGCCTCGAGCTCGAGGAGCTTGTTGGAGAGGTTGCCGCAGACGTACAGCCGCGCGCCGTCGGCCGACAGGGCGAGACCGCAAGGCACCTCCGCGGCGCGCTCGGGAGCGCGGGCGGGGGGCAGCGGCAGGGGCCCGAGGGCGGTCAAGCGCCCATCGGAGACCGCGAACACCTGCACCGCTCCCTGCACGTCGCTCATGAACAGCCGCGTGCCGTCCGGCGAGAACACCAGGCCTGTCAGGCTCGCCAGCGCCTTCGTGTCGGGGGCGAGGTTCCGCTCGGCCGTCCGGTTGGCGGTGCCGGCGGCCGGCGCCGCGACCGGCGCGACTCGTTGCCGCACCGCACCGCCGTCGGGATCGACGACGACCACGTCCGGTGTCTTCCCCGCCGTGACGAGCAACCGGCCGTCGGGCGACAGGGCGACGGCCTGCGGGCGCAGGCCGGGGAGCGACACGAGCGTGCCCAGCGGCGTGAGCACCTGATCGACCGGCGTGACCACGGAATCGTCGGCCTGCCGGCCGACGGCCGCTTCGGCCGGTTCGGGGGGCTGCGCGCGTGCCGGCTGGGCCGCCAGCGCCGCCAGGACCGTCACCGCCGCCAAGCCGCCGAGCCGCTGCCGCATCGGTCGTCCTCCCGGGGAGCCACCGTCGCCCCGACCATGCCTCCGGTCAGGGAAACCGCAGCGTGCGGCCCGACGAGTCCCAGGCCTCGAACACCAGATGCTCCGGCGACACGCTCTCCTTGCCGACGACGTGGAGCTGGACGTGGACCGAGTCCTCGAACTGCGCCACCTCGCGCCGCTTCCGGTTGTTGATCCAGGTCGCCACCTCCTCGTGCACCGTGACGTTGAGGCGGGCGATGTCGGTCCGCGTGGCCGCCAGCTGCAGCGTCCGCATCACCTCGATCGCCATGCTCTCGGCCGTCTTCACCATTCCGGTGCCGGTGCAGGTCGGGCAGTCGCGGAAGATGCTCTTCCGCAGCGACGGCCGGATCCGCTGCCGCGTCATCTCCACCAGGCCGAACGGGCTGGTGCGGAGGATCTTGGTCCGCGCCCGGTCGCGCTTCATGGCGTCGTGGAGCGCCTTCTCGACGCCACGCCGGTACTTCTCCTTGCGCATGTCGATGAAGTCGTTGACGATCACGCCGCCGAGGTCGCGGAGGCGGAGCTGCCTGGCGATCTCCTTCGCGGCGATCAGGTTCATCTGGTAGGCGTTCTCCTCGGCACTCTTCTCGGTGCGGAACGAGCCGGAGTTGACGTCGATCGCCACCAGCGCCTCGGTCTGGTCGATGACGATCGACCCGCCTCCCTTGAGCGGCACCTTGCGCTGGTGGATCCGGGCGATCTCGTCCTCGAGGCCGTAGCGGTGGAACAGCGGTTCCTTGCCGTCGTAGAACTGCAGCCGTGGGGCGTATTTCGGCATCACCAGTTCGAGGAACTCGCGGGCCCGCTCGTAGGCGGCCGGCTCGTCGATCAGGATCCGCCCGACATCCTCCGTGAACATGTCACGGATCGTGCGGATGATCATGTCGCTTTCCTGGTAGATGTCGATCGGCGCGGAATACTTGCGCATCCGCCGCACGATGCTCTTCCAGAGGCGGAGGAGGTAGGCCATGTCGCGGGCCATCTCCGACTTGGTCCGTTCCGTCCCCGCCGTGCGGACCACGAACCCGACCCCCTTCGGCGGCTTGAGGTCGAGCATGATGTCGCGCAGCTCGCGCCGGTCACGTTCGTCGTCGATCTTCTTCGAGATCCCGACGCGCCCCAGCGGCGGCATGAGCACGAGGTACCGGCCGGGGATCGAAATGTAGGTCGAGAGCGTCGGCCCCTTGGTGCCGAACCCCTCCTTGATGACCTGGACGAGGACTTCGTCGCCACGCCGGAGGATGTCCTGGATCGGCGGCTTGACCCGCGGACGGTCGCCGAGCCGCGGGCGCCGCCGCACGGCCGTCCGGGATCGGCCATCTCCCTCCTCGGCGCCCCCCTCGGCGGGGCGCGGTGCTTCGCTCCCCGCCCGTGCCGCGTCACCGAGGTCGAACGCCTTGTCAGGGTCGAGCCCTCCCTGGCGGTAGTACTGCGGTTCGACGTCGGAGATGTGGAGGAAGCCGTTGCGGCCCACGCCGAAGTCGACGAACGCCGCCTGGATCGAGGGCTCGATGTTGACGATCCGCCCCTTGTAGATGTTGCCGACGTGGTTGTCCTGGCTGGTGCGCTCGACGTACAGCTCCTCGAGGACACCGTCCTCGAGGATCGCGATCCGGCACTCCTCCGGCTGCGAGACGTTGATCAGCATTTCCTGTTTCATGACGTTTCCGATTCTTTCCTTCCTCGGTTGCCGGGCGGCGGACCGCCCGGGGGCGGGCGCACGTCAGCGTGCGCCCGCGGCCGCCCCCCGACGACGCATCTGGTCGGTCAAGTAGGCCTTCACCTCGCGTGCCCCCTCCATCTGCAGGGCCCGTTCGGCGATCCCGCGGCATTCGGCGACCGAAACACTTCGGCACGCCTGCTTCACCTCGGGGATGGCGCTGGCCGGCACGCTGAGCTGCCGCAGACCCAATCCCAGCAGAAGCTGCGTGTACATCACGCTGCCGCTCATCTGTCCACAGACATTGGCCGGCACGCCGGCCTCGCGGGCGATGTCGAACGACCGCTGCAGGAGGCGCAGCACGGCCGGGTCGCACGCGTTGTACAGTTCCGCAACCTCCTTGTTGCTCCGGTCGACCGCCAGCGTGTACTGGATCAGGTCGTTGGTCCCGAGCGAGACGAAATCCACCTCCTTGATGAACACGTCGAGCATCATCACCGCCGCCGGCGTCTCGACCATGATCCCGACCGGCAGGTCGCGGTTGAAGGGGATGCCGTGCTCGGCGAGATCCTCCATCACGTCGGCGAGCACCATCCGCGCCTGGCGCAGCTCGACGATCGTCGAGACCAGCGGGAACAGGACGCGCACGTCACCGAGGGCACTGGCGCGGAGGATGGCGCGAAGCTGCGTGCGGAACATCGGCAGCTGCCGCAGCGAGAGGCGGATGCTCCGCAGGCCGAGGCAGGGATTGCGCTCCTCCTCCGGCGTCGACTCGGTGAGCATCTTGTCGGCGCCGAGATCGAGCGTGCGGATCACCACCGGCCGTCCGGCCATCACCCGGGCGACCTCGGCATAGGCCGCGTAGTGGTCCTCCTCGGTCGGCTCGCGGCGGGCAGTGAGGTAGAGGAACTCGGTGCGGTACAGCCCGATCCCGTCGCACCCGCGTGCCAGGCAGTGCTCGGCCTCGTTGGGAAACTCGATGTTGCCCGTGATCTGCACGCGCACGCCGTCGAGGGTCTCGGCGGGCAGGTCGCGGAGACCGTGGAGCCGCGCCGCCACCGTCCGCGCCGCCTCGACTTCGAGACGGTAGCGGGCGATCGTCTCCTCGTCGGGCTGGAGGATCACCACGCCCTGGTGGCCGTCGAGGATCACCGGCTCGCCTCCGGAGACGTCGGCGAGGAACGGTCCGAGCCCGACGACCGCGGGGATCTCCAGCCCTTCGGCGACGATCGCGGTGTGGCTGCCGGGGCCACCGAGCTCGGTGGCGAACCCCTGGACGAAACGGCGGTCGAGGTTGGCGGTCTCGCTCGGGGTGAGGTTGTGGGCGAGGATGATCACCGGCTGGGAGATCGCCGCGAGCGTCTCGCGTTCCTGCCCGAGAAGGTGACGGAGGAGGCTCTTCTCGATGTCGTAGATGTCGTGGGCGCGCTGGGCGACGTGGTCGTCGAGGCTCTGGAAAACCTTGGCGTAGCGGCGCAGGGTCCGGCTGACCGCGTATTCCGGCCAGAAGTTGCGGTCGCGGACGGCGCTGACGAGCTCCTCCTGCAGCCGCGGGTCGTGGAGCATCGCCTGGTGGGCGGAGAAGATCGCGGCGTACTGATCCCCCAACTCGCTGCGGATCGCGTCGCGGTTGCGCTCGATCTCGGCCGACGTCTCGGCGACGGCCCGCGAGAGCCGTTCGAGCTCGGTGTCGACGGCGCTCCGCGCCACGAAGCGGCGCGGGATCCGGAAGCCCTCGGTATCGAGGACCAGCGCTTCACCGATCGTGACGCCGGGGGATACGGCGATACCCTGGAGTTTCAGCATGGGCGCATCGCGTCCGCCGGCTGCGTCATCGGCCGGGCCACCGGGAGCGGATCGGGGGAGACCAAGGCTCCCGCCGGCTCGCGCGGTTCGGCTCCGGGCGACTCGCGCCAGGCGTTCGTTGCGGCTCCTCGTCTTGGTCGTGTGTGTATCGTGCCGATCGAATCGCTATGGGGCGTCGGGAGCCGACGGTTCACCGTCGGCCTCGTCGCCGCCCCCCGTCTCGTCGAAGTTTCTCGCGAACAACCCCCCGATCGCGTCGAGCGCCTCGCTGGCGTCGGGGCCGGTGACCTCGATCGCCACCCGACTGCCCGACTCGACCGCGAGGGTCATCACGTCGAGGATGCTCTTGCCGTCCACGCGCTGGCGGTTGGCGATCACCTCGACGCGGGATCGCCAGCGCCGCGCCTCGCGGGCGAGCATGTCGGCCGGGCGAAGGTGCAGTCCCTTCGCCAAACCGACGACGAATTCCCGGGTCACCGTCTGCTCGACCATCGCTCCCTTTCCGTCGCCCCTGCCGTCAGCCATCGTCCACCGTTGGTCCGCTGCTCCCGCCGTCCCACACCGAAGCGCTGCTTCGTCCCGTGCCCCTGCTCCGCCGCGCGGTTCCGCCCCCGGGAGCCCCCATTGTCGTGCCCCGGCAAGCCACGGCGGCGGGGCCGCGCCCCCGAAGCCCCCACCCCGAGCGGCGCGGTGGATTGGCGAACCACGCACCGCCCGGCTCCGTCGGCGGCCGGGCGATTCGCCGCCGCCGGTGGCCCGGTGTCGCCCCGTGCCGTTCTCCCGCAACCCGCGTTCGCTCATGGCACGAGGCCATGGCTGTCGGCGGCCTCGAGCAACTGCTGGATCTCGCCAGGGGCCCGGGCCGCCTTCAACTCCCGACAGAACGCGTCGTCGCGCAGTTGACGGGAGATGTTCTCGAGTGCCCGGAGGTGATCCCCGGGCCGGTCGGGAGGCGAAACGAGGAGGAAGATCAGTTGCACGGGATCGCCGTCGAGGCTGTCGAAGTCGATCCCTTCGTGGCTGACGGCGACGGTGCCCACCAGCTTGCCGACCCCGGGGTGCTTGGTGTGGGGCACGGCGACGCCCCGACCGATCCCGGTGCTCCCCAGATCCTCGCGCTTCATGATCGCGCGGACGATCCCGTCGAGGTCGGCCGCCTTGATCCGTCCGGCGTCGACCAGCGCCGATGCCATCTCCCGGATCACGGCTTCCTTCGTGGTCGCCTCGACGTCGGAACGGATGGCGTCGACGACGACGAAATCGGAGAACTTCATGCGAAACGCTTCCGGTCTTGTGGCTGCCGTCGCTCGTCTCCGGTGGCGAACCGCCGGCGACCGGGCCGGCGCCGCGGGCCCGCCTCCCTGGGGCGTCCCACGGCTCAGGGGTGCCGCGAGGACTGCACGTGCTTGTGATCGCGAACCTTTTCCTTGTGCTTGCGGAGCTGCTGCTCCATTTTCTGCGTCGCGGCGTCGATGCTGCGCCACAACTGGCCCGAGACCTCGTGGCTCACCAGATCGTGGAAATGCTCGGCCGAAGCCACGATCTCCACCGCGGGTTGGGCCGAGTGCTCGAGGTCGACGGTGACGTTGAGGGCGGTGAGGCGGTCGAAATACCGCTTCAATCGCGAGACCTTGGCCTCGATTTTCGACTGCGTGGCCGGGCTCAGGTGTCCATGACGGGCCGACACGTTGATCTGCATGAGTCCCTTCCTGTCGACGGCGGTGACCAAGAGCATATCACCCCCCGCGCGGCGACGACAAACCGTCCCCATCGACCGGCCGCGACTTGGCAAACGACGGCGGGAATCGCTGCCGAAAGGCTGCCGCCGTCACTCGCGCGGTGCCGCACCGGCAGGCCGACGATCGACCTGGCGGCGCCACCATGCGACGCCGTCACGCCGCCGCTCGGGGGGTGAATCGGGCTGGTACCGGGCGCGGTCCGCGGCCGTCGGAACCGACAGACGGCACAGCTGAACGTACGCCGCGCGACGGACCACCAGCGTCTCGTCGTCGAGGAGATCGACGAGCGCCGCCAGCGCGGTCGCGCGGTCGGCCCCCGGGTCGGGCCCTGTGACCAGCCCCCAGAGCAGGTCGCCGCGGCCCGGGGGAGCGCGTGACCCCACGGCCTGGCGCAACGCCGCCGCCGCGTTGGCACCCCGGGCCAGCGCCAACGGCACGGCGGCGGCGAACACCTCCTCCCATTGCCCGTCGCGGAGCCCACGGGGAGGCCCGTCGGCGACCAACAGGTCGACCAGATCGTCGTACCGTCCGAGCAGCGCGCCGGTGTGGGCGGCGAGCGCGCGCTGCTCGACGCGCCGTGACCCGGCCAACGCCGTCAGCGCCGCGTCGAGATCGGCTCCGGCCGCCAGCCGCGCCGCCAACGCCGCCGCGGCGGAGCGCTCGAGGCGCTCGCGGGCCGCATCCTCCCGGACGATCGGCCGCGCGACGGCGACCACGGTGGCGGCCCCGGGATCAGCCCCGTCCCAGGCGAGCGTGCGGCCCGCCTCGAGCTGGATCCCCTCGCCGGAAGCCGCAACCGACAGCCGGATGCCGTCGCCCAGCGCGGTGATTCGACCGCTGACCGTCGCCACGGTGGTCGCCGGATCGGCACCGTCCGGGAGGAGCCGTGACGCTTCCACCTCGACACCGGCGGCGAGAGAACCGCCGACCATGGCTTCCAGACCGGCCACCGCGATGCGGAGCGTGGCATCGGGCCGATCCGCGGTGACGACGCATCCGCCGAACAGGACCTCCAGTCGCGGACTGGCCGCGGCGTCGACGGTGATCACGCAGCGGCTCCCCGGCCGCGGCCGCACGGTGATCCCCAGGGCCGTCACGGCCGGTTCCGCACCGGGTGGCACGACCAGGTCCGCGGCGGCACCGATCTCGGCACCCGGCAGTACCGCAGTCCACTCGCCCCCTCGCCCTGCCGGTCGCCACACCAGGGCCCCCGTGCCGGTCACGCTGGCCCTCGCCGCTGCGGCGTCAGGCTGATCGCTCCCTGGCGGCCGTTCGCCCCCGGCCGCCGCGCCGGCGGCCGGGGCCACCGGCACGCTCACCGTGACGGCCGGCGCGGCACCCTCCGCAGGAACGGGGGCGGTTTCAGGGACCGCGGGTGGCGAAGGCTCGGAGGCGGTCGGCACGGCCGTGCCCAGGGGCGGCGCCGCCGCGACCGGTGCGGCCGGTTCGGCGACGGCCCGACCGCCGGCGGCAGCCAGGGCGTCGGGCTGCCCGGGGCGGCGCCCGGCCCCGGCGCCCGGGCGAGCGCTGAGCGCGGTCACCAAGACGCCGACCAGCGCCGCCACGGTCGCAAGTGCGAGCGCCGCGGTCCCCCACGCCAACCAGGGCACACGGCCACGCCTCGACGGCGTGCGTGTCGTCGCCGTGGCGCCGCGTTCCGCGCTCTCCACGACCACCGTGCCCCCGTCGACGGGCCGTGCCGCCGACGCCTGCGCCAGGGCCGCCAGGAGGCGGGCACGGGTGGTGGCATCGAGCGGGGGAAGGCCGGTCGGCTCTTGCCCGAGGCCGGCGAGGATCCGATGGCACGAAGCGACTTCGGCGAGGTGGATGTCGGACTCGAGGCAGATCCGTTCGAACGGCTCGAGCTGTTCGTCCGGCAGCGTGTTGTCGAGGTACCGCGCGACCGACACGGGATCGCCCCCCAGTCCGCGGGCATCGGTCCGCGCCGCGCCCACCTGCGGGCGGGCGACGACCTCGTCGATGCGTTCGAGGAGCGGACCGGCCACCGGACTGGCGGTGACTTTTTCGCCCAGCGCACGCAGTTCTGCCTCCGGCAAGACGCCGTCCTTCCAGGCCAGCAGCGTTCGCAGCGTCAAGCGCATCGCCCCCCCCCTGTCGTTCGCATTCGCCACGGTGGCGGGCCCGCACGACGCCGCCGTCTGGAAAGGAGTGGCGTCGACGGCGTGTTTTCGTGACGGCGGCGGAAAAAACAGGCTGCGGCTCGACCCTCGATCCCCGTGCCGGCGGGCTGCGTATAACTTTTTCGTGGCCCCCAGGCCCGCCGCGCCCCGCGTCCAAGGTGCCGCCATGGAAGACCTGCACACCCTCCGCGACGCCTTCTCGCTCAAGGAGGCAGCCGGGGCGATCGAACTGGCCGAGGGCCTTCTCCAGGGTGACACGCCCCCCGCGCCGGCGGTCCGCCGGCTCCTCGCCTCGGTGCTCGACCGCCTCGATCGGCTCGGCAGCGACACCCGCGACTCGGTGTTCGCCGCCCTGCTGCGCGGCGAGGCGCTCCGCGCCCTGGGGAGGCTGGAGGAGGCGATCGTGGCGTTTGACACGGTCGTCCACCGCGATCGCGACGCGGTCGCCGCCTGGGTCGGTCTCGGCTGGTGCCACAAGCGGCTCGGGCGGCTCGACACGGCGATCGGGGCCCTCCGCCAGGCGCTCGAGGCATCACCCGACGAGCCCCTCCTCCACTACAATCTTGCCTGCTACCTGTCGCTGTCGGGGGATGCGAAGGGGGCGGTCGAGCACCTTGCAAGCGCGATCTCCCGCGAGAGCCATTACCGCACGCTCACCGCCCGGGAGCGTGATTTCGACCCGATCCGCGCCGATCCGCTGTTTCTCGAGGCGACCAAACAGGTCGTCTGAGGCATCTTCCGGCCCGGCCGGCGGCGGTGCCCGTGGCGGTCCCCTTTCCGTCGCTGCGACGGCATGCTTTCATGGCGGGATACGGAATCCTCGCCATGACCACCGCCGCCAGCACAGCCCTGCAGGATGTCGTCTCGCTGCTCGGCTGCCCGGCCGCCGGCAACCCCGCGCAGTACCTGTTCGAACGCGCGTTCGCCGCGGCCGGTCTCGATTGGCGCTTCCTGTCGCTCGACGTCGCCCCCGAGCGCCTCGCCGAGGCCCTGGCCGGCGTCTCCGCACTCGGCTTCCGGGGCTGCATCCTCGACGGCCCGCTCCGCCACGCCGCGGTGCCGCTGGTCGGGCACCTGTCGCCGGCGGCGACGTTCGCCGGCGCGGTCAGCCTCGTCGCTGCCGAACCGGCCGGCGCCCTCGTCGGCCACATGACCGACGGCCGCGCCATCCTGTCGGCGCTGCGAATGCACGCCGACGTCGGTGACGCGCACGTGCTCGTGGTCGGCGCCGGGGCGGTCGCCCGGGCCACGGCATTGGAATTGGCGCTCGCCGGAGCCCGCGAGATCCTCGTCACCAACCGCACGGCCGCGCGGGCCGAGGCGCTCGTCGGCGACGTCGCCGGGCTCGGCCGGGCCGCGGCCGACGTCGTGCCGTGGGGGCAGGTCCTCGAGATCCCGGACCGCACGAGGATCGTGGTCGCGGCGCTGCCCGAGAGCGGCGTGCGCAAGGGACTCGACCTGCGGGCGCTGCGTGGCGATCTGGTGGTCGTCGACACGGCGCTCGGTGCGACGCCGTCGGCGTTCGCCCAGGGTGCCGCCCGTGCCGGAGCGTGCCTGATCGACGGCCTCGAGGTCCACTGCCATCGGACGGCGATCGACTTCCAGGCCTGGACCGGCCGGGCAACCGACACCGACCTGCTCCGCGAGGCCCTCGACGAATTCCTCGACGCCTGAGCCGGCCGGTCAGCCGCGTCCGGCGGAGGGCGCCGTCCCGACGCGTCGTAGTTTTTGCACGACGGCCGCCGCGGCCGTGCGGACGTCGGCGATCGGATCCGACACCAGGGCGTCGACGAGCCGGATCACCTCGGCCGGCGGTTCTTCGGCCCCGGCATCGACGAGCAGGGCTGTGGCCCGCAGCGCGTTGACCACCACCAGCGCCCGCTTGTAGCGGGCCGACAGCGCCTCGGTGTCGCCCGCGGCAGCGGCGACGTCGGGGAGGGCGAGGAATTCGGCGAGCGTCGGGTAGGCTTCGCTGCGCCCCAGACGGGCGAGCCCGACGGCCGCGTTGGCGCGGACGTCGTCGTCGGCATCGGTGACCAGTTCGAGGAGCCGCTCGGTGGCCCCGGGGCCGCCGACGACGCCGAGCGTGAACGCGGCCGCAGACGTCAGGGCGCGGTCGGAGGATCGCGACGCGGCGATCACCGCCTCGGCCACGCGCCCCTCGTCCCACCGGGTGCCGGCGGCAGCGAGGTTGGCGGTGAGCACCGACAGCGCCTCGACGGCGGCGCGGGCCCGCTTCGGCGCGGCGACGTCACGGGCCTGCGCGACGAGGGGATCGACGGCCTCGGGAATCGCGAACTCGCCGAGTGCCCGGCAGAGGTACAGCTCGAGCATCTCGGTCTGCTCGCCGGTCCGCCCGCTGGCGACCTCGTCTTCGAGGATCCGCCCCAGTTCGGTCGCCAGCGCCGCATCGCGCTTGAGGACGTCGCCGCGCGGCCCGCGGATGTCGTTGGCGAGGTTCAGCGCCGCCTGCCAACGCCCCTCGTTGGGCCGGCGGAGCGTGCGGACGTACGCCTGGGGATCGTTGCCGAGATGTGCCAGCCAGTGGAACGCGAGCCAGACGCAGACGATGATGGCGACGATCACCCCCGGCACGAGGAACAGCTGCACGAGGAACGCGGCGCTGGGAGGCTCGACGGGCGGAAGCAGGTCGTCGGCGGCCAGCGGTCGGGAGGGTTTGTCGCTCATACCCGGCAGTGTAGGCGGCGCGGCGCAAAAGTCCGCCCCAGACCGGTTTTTCCCCCGCGCCCCACCGGCAAGCCACCATGGCCGCGCCCTTTCCCTCCGCCGAGCACGTCGCCGACTGGCTCTCCGGAGGCCCGGCGGAGGTCTCCGGCCAGCTGGCCCTTGACGACGCACTGCTGGCAGCAGCCAACGACGGGCTCCTGCCGCGGCCGGTCGTGCGCTGCTGGGCGGCCGACCGGCCGACGGTGGTGGTCGGATCGTCGAGCCGGATCGACGATGAGGTCGATCGCCAGGCCTGCGCCACGGCAGGTGTCGCCATCCTCCGCCGCCCCAGCGGCGGGCTCACCGTCCTCCTCGGCCCGGGTTGTTTGGCCTGGAGCGTGGTGATGCCCTGCCCGGCCGGTGTGCCGCCGGTCGAAGCGCTGCACCGCGGCATCCTCACCCCGCTGGCGGCGATGCTGTCGGCGCTCGGACCCGATCGCCGGTCGGTCGAGGTGTCCGGCAGCTGTGATCTGTCGATCGCCGGGCCCGTCGGGCGCCGCAAGGTCGGCGGCAACGCCCTGCGGATCCGCCGCCAGGCGGTGCTCTACCACGGCACGCTGCTCCACGGGCTCGACCTCGATCTCCTCGCCCGCCTCCTCCGCCACCCGCCTCGTGAGCCGGGCTACCGTGCCGGGCGACCGCATGGCGAATTCGTCGCCTCCCTGCCCCAGCCGCGCGAGGCCCTCGAGGACGCCGTCCGCGCCGCGTTCCACGCCCGGTCGCACCGGACGGACTGGCCGGTGGCTGCCGTCGACCGACTCGTCACCGAGCGGTACGCGACGGTCGCCTGGACGGAGCGGCAGTGAGTGCCGGTCGGGGCGGGTGGGCAAATGGGGCAGACCTGGCGTCTGGCGCCGCCTGCCCAGTCTCCGAAAAGACAACATCATCCGCTCGGGGTCGCGATGACGATTCTCTCCATGGCCGGAGGGCGGGCGGAACGGGCACCGGAAATCCACCTTCTGCCGAGGGCCGATTCCCGGTAGGGTCCCCGCCCCCGATCGACAGGACGTCGTTCGAGAGACCGCGACAGGAGGTTGCGTCCATGCGTCTGCACATGCATGCCGCCGACGTGCGTCAGCTCGTCGTCAGGTACTTCCTCGACATGGGCATCGACGCCGTCGAAGCCGCCGAGGTCGAGGAAAACATCCGCATCGACCGCGGCCGCTGCGTGGCCCGCTGCTACCGGGCTTCGGAAATGTTCGCGATGTGGCTGATCGACGTCGGCGTCCTGCAGTTCTACGACGCGGGAGGAGAGATGCTGCAGACGGTGAACCTGTTCACCGAATTGCAGCCGCAGCGCGTCGCCGCCTGACGCGGCGTGGGCCGGGCGTCTGGCCCGGCGGAGGGGCTCGGGGGGGTTCCGGGATCGGGGGGCCTGGATGATGCCGCGCGCCTGCACGGGGCGCAGGCTGTCGATCGTCATACCTGTGACCGGCGACACCGCCGCACTGGAGGAGACGCTCGTCAGCGTGCTGGAAAACCGTCCTGCCGACACCGAGGTGATCGTCGGCCTGGGCTGCGACTACGCCGATCCCTGGCAGATCGCGGAGGAGGTGACGTTCGTCGCCACACCGCGGCGCGGCGGGCTCGTCGGCTGCGTGAACGGCGCCCTCGGCGCGGCGACCGGGACGGTGATCCACGTCCTCGCCGCCGGGTGGCGCGCCACCCCGGGATGGACCGACGCCGCGGTGGAGCGGATCGTCGCCGGCGAGGCCGACGCGGTGATCCCGGTGACGGTGGCGGAGCAGGACCGCACCCGGATCGTCGGTGCCGGCCTGCGTGTCACGGCGGGCGGCCGGCGCGTGGCGATCGTGCCGCGGCGCGGGGCCGTCGAGGCGCCGGCGGTGCCGGTCCGGTCGCCGGTCGGTCCGGTCCTCGAAGCAGGGTTCTGGTCGCGGGACGTGCTGTCGCGCGGCGGCCCGGGCTTCGCCGCGGCATGTGCCACCGTGGCCGACGCCGATCTCGCGGTGGCCTTGTCGCGCGCCGGTGCGACGACGGCCATCGAACCTGCCAGCCAAGTTCTCGCGCCCGTCCTGCCGGCGGCGCGCGTTCCGGCGTTCGTCCAAGGCCTCCACGCCGAGCGGCTTTTCTGGCGCTCGCGGGTCGGGGGCGGGGGCATCACCGCCCACGCCGCCCATGCCTGGGAGGTCCTCCGGCACACGGTGGCGACGGCCCCTCTGGGAACGGTGCCGATGCTCCTCGGCCGGCTGGTCGCGGCGGGCACGCCGTGGGGCTACAGGGCGCGCCACAGGCACCTGGAGTCCCTTGTCGCCGAAGCCCAGGCGACCGCCCCGGCGACGATCCCGATCGGGGGCCGGGCCGATGGAGCGCCTGTGACGGCGCAGCCGCTTCGCCGCTCGGCCTGACGGTCGCCAGTGGTGGGCGGGTGTCGCGGGGAGGTGGTGAGCCGTTTTGCAGGCTGGTAGACTTTTGGTCCACGTCCCCGTAGCTCAATTGGATAGAGCGTCAGCCTCCGGAGCTGAAGGTTGCAGGTTCGATCCCTGCCGGGGATACTCGGTTCCCGCGTTTTTCGCGTTTTCCCGAGGAAAACGCGTCTCCGTCTCCCGCCGTGAAGGCTCCAGAAGGCCTCCGGCGGACGCTGACTGTGCCGGGTAGTGTGCCGGCTCGGCTGCCGGTCAGAGGTGTGAGAACGGCACGGCGACGATGGCTTCGTCGAGCCGCCGCGGTTCGCTGTCGTTGGTGATCACCAGTCGGTACCGACAGCGCCGCTCGGTGACGAATTCCCGCAGCGATACCAGACCGATCACACCGGTAGAGTGACAGGCGGTGTCACCCGGATTCCAGAGAGCCTCGATGCCTGTACTCCGCACTCGTCCGTTCCGTGCAGTGCCGGCCGCGCTGCTGCTCGTCGTCGGGCTCCCCACCGCGACCATGGTCGGTCAGGAGCTCGCCCGACCGCCGCGCGGCTACTCGATCCCGCTTGTGGACCTCGCCGGGGAGACCGACCGGCAGGTCGTCGTCGACCGTGAGGAGGGCCAGTATCTCGGCCACCCGACGACCGTCCTCCTCGAGGACGGCAAGACGATCCTCTGCGTCTATCCCAAAGGCCACGGTCAGGGGGCGATCGTCCTCAAGCGCTCCGTCGACGGCGGCCGTACCTGGAGTGAGCGGCTGCGCGTGCCGGCGTCGTGGGCCACCAGCCGCGAGGTGCCGACGATCCACCGCGTCGAGGACGCCGCCGGGAAGCGCCGGCTGATCGTCTGGTCGGGGCTCCACCCGGCGCGGCTGGCGACGAGCGACGACGACGGACTGACCTGGTCGGACCTCGCCCCGGCCGGCGACTGGGGGGGGATCGTCGTGATGGCATCGGTCGAAAAACTGCGCGGCGCGCCGGGGCACTATCTCGCGGTGTTCCACGACGACGGCCGGTTCTTCGTGGCGACGCCCCAGGTCACCAAACCGGTCACGTTCACGCTCTTCGCCACGCGCTCGACCGACGGCGGCCTGACCTGGTCGCGGCCGGAGGTGCTCCACGCCGCGCAGGACGTCCACCTCTGCGAGCCGGGGATCGTGCGCTCCCCCGACGGCACCGAGCTGGCGATGCTCCTCCGCGAAAACGCCCGCCGGGCCAATTCGCACGTCATGTTCTCGCGCGACGAGGGGCGCACCTGGACCGTCCCGCGCGAGCTGCCCGGGGCCCTCACCGGCGACCGGCACGTCGGGAAGTACCTGCCCGACGGGCGCTTGCTCGTCAGCTTCCGCGACACGACGCTCGACAGCCCGACCCGCGGCGACTGGGTCGCCTGGGTCGGTCGCTACGACGACATCGCCTCCGGCCGCGAGGGGCAGTACCGCGTGCGGCTGATGGACAACACCAAGGGGGCCGACTGCGCTTACCCGGCGCTCGAACTGCTTCCCGACGGCACGGTCGTCGCCACGACCTACGGCCACTGGACGAGGGATGCCCCGCCGTGGATCGTGTCGGTCCGGTTCACCGCCGCTGACCTCGACCGCCGGGCCCCTGCCGCCCGCGACTGACCCCAGGAGGCTCCCATGCCCGTCGACCTCGAACGCATCGACGACCTGTTCCGCGTCCGCCCCGGGAGGAAGTTCGGCCTCGCCGACCACGATCCCGCCTGGGCCGGCGACCCGAAGGAGCCGGAGAAGAAGCGGCGTGAGAAGGCCGAGCAGTTCCTCGCCGCCGACGTCGAGGAACTGGCGCGGATGCAGGAGCTCCTCTGGGCGGCCGACACCTGGAGCGTGCTGGCGATCTTCCAGGCGATGGACGCCGCCGGGAAGGACGGCGTCATCAAGCACGTCATGTCGGGGATCAACCCGCAGGGGGTCGAGGTGACGAGCTTCAAGCACCCGTCGGCCGAGGAGCTCGACCACACCTTCCTGTGGCGCTGCATGAAGCGGCTGCCGGAACGGGGCCGGATCGGGATCTTCAACCGTTCCTACTACGAGGAGGTCCTGATCGTCCGCGTCCACCCCGAGTTGCTCGCCGCCCAGCGGATCCCCGGCGTCGAGGCGAAGAAGAAGACCTGGGAGGGGCGGTTCGACGACATCAACGCCTTCGAGCGCCATCTCACCCGCAACGGCACGGTGGTCCTGAAGTTCTTCCTCAACGTCTCGCGGGAGGAGCAGCGGAAGCGCTTCCTGGCACGGATCGACGAGCCGGCCAAGCACTGGAAATTCTCGGCGTCCGACGTCGCCGAGCGCGGCCACTGGGACGAATACATGGCCGCCTACGAGGCGATGCTCGCCGCGACGAGTACCGAGCACGCGCCGTGGTACGTCGTGCCCGCCGATCGCAAGTGGGTCAGCCGCGCGGTCGTGGCTGCGGTGCTCGCCGGCACGATCGGCCAGCTCGGCCTCGCCTGGCCCGAGGTCACGGCCGACAAGAAGCAGGCGATCGAGGAGGCACGACGGAAGCTGATGGCCGAGTGACGGCGTCGCGGGCACCCCGCTCGCTCAGGTCCGCGCCGCCGCTCCCCACGACCAGCTCTTGTTCGTCGACCAGTTCCAGTAGGCGGTGTCGGTGAAGCCGCTCGGGCCACCGAGACCGACCCGCCACGTGCCGGTGGTGCGGTTACGGGCGCTGATGTCGGCCCGGCCGTCGCCGTTGAAGTCGCCGACGACGAAAAAGTCGTAGGGGATGGCCGCCCCCCAGGTGCCGAAGGCGCTGCTCACGGCGACGGCGTTGCTGATCCGCGACACCCGCCACGTGCCGGTCAGCGCGTCGCGGCCGGTGATGTCGGTCCGGCCGTCGCCGTCGAAATCACCGGTCATGACGTTGATCCAGGTCACGGCCGGCGACCAATTCCACTGGTAGAGGTCGCTGAAGCCGGCGCCCGTGGACAGCGCCAGACGCCAGTTGCCGGTGATGGGGTTGCGCCCCGCGAAGTCGAGGCGCTTGTCGCCGTTGAAGTCGCCGGTGACGAAGTTCGTCCAGCTGACGGCGTTGGTCCAGGTGGTGACCGTGCTGCTGACGTAGCTCGAGCCGTTGAACCGCGACAGCCGCCACTGCCCGGTGGCCGGATCGCGGCCGAGGAGGTCGGTTCGCCCGTCGCCGGTGAAGTCGCCGGTCATGACGTTGGTCCAGGCGACGTTTGCCGGCCAGTTCCAGTAGGCGCCGTCGGTGAAGGCGGCGCCGGTGCTGACGCCGATCCGCCAGTTGCCATTGGTGGGATTGCGGGCGGCGATGTCGGTGCGGCCGTCGCCGTTGAAGTCGCCGGAGACGTAGTCGGTCCAGTTGACGCTCGTCGGCCAGGTCGACCAGGTCTGCGGGTTGGCGGTGCCGCTGGCCGGGGTGAGGACGACCTGCCACTGGCCGCTGCCGTTGCGCAGCGCCGTGTCTTCACGGCCGTCGGCGTTGAAGTCGCCGGTCAGCGTGGCGGTCACGGTGGCACTGGCGAGCGTCGCCAAGAGCGTCGATGTCGCTCCGGCGGCCGTGCGGCGGCTGATCCACATCTCGTTCCCCGCCCGGCCGATCAGGCCGCCGGCCATCGGCGCCTGGCGGACGACCGTGAACTCATCCTCCTTGAAGTCGGTCGGGTCGAGCACCGACGTGGCCCGGACGGTGACCACCGCCGTGCCTGACTGCCACGCCCCATGGGTCAACTGCAGGGCGCCGTCGGCGATGCTCGCCGACACGAGCGTCGGATTGCTGCTGGTTACCGTGTAGACCAACTCACCGACCCGGCTCACCGAGGGGAACGCGACGAATTGCGCGGGTTGGATGACCAGCGGATTGGGAATCGGATTGGGGACGTCGCGGAGCGGCAGGTCGGTGAACGCGCCGTTCTCACCGTTGGGGTAGACCGCGGCGCCATACGAGCCGTAATAGCCGGAGGCGTTGTACGTGGGGACGGCCGCGAGCGAGTCGACGGCCGCCATGCCGTTGCCGAGGACCCGGCCGAAGGCGGTGAACCCGCCGTTCTGGTTGTCGAGATTCGAAGAGTTGTCGGCGAGGTTGAAGAACCACTGGTTGGTGGCGCTGTCGGGGTTCCCGCCGAGTTTGGCCATCGCGACCGTGCCGCGGACGTTGGTGTTGCCCGGCTCGTTGACGACCGGCGGCTTGGAGGCGATCACCGTCGGCGCTCCCCCCGGTCCACCGTAGGGGGCGGTCGGCGCCGTGAAGCCGCCCCCCTGGACGACGAAGCCGGTGACGCGGCGGTGGATGATCGTGTTGGCGTAGCGTCCCTCGTCGGTGTAGGCGAGGAAGTTGGCGACCGTCTGCGGCGTGGTCCGGGTGCGCCCCGGGCCCGGCTGGTCGAACAGTTCGACGAAGATCCGGTCGTTGGGGGCTGCGGAATTGGTCGTGAACCGCACCACGGTGCCGGTCACGGCCGTGTCGTCGTAGCGGCCGGCGAGCGGGATCGTCTGCGAAGTCGCCGTCGCGGGAACGGTGAGGTCGGGAAGGGGAGTCACGACCGAGACGGCCAGGGCGAGCCGCGGCTCGAGCGATTCTCCCGGACCAAGGGGGCTGGGGCGGCGCCGGCTGCGGCGGGCGGGGCGACTCATCGATGCCGTCTCCGTGCGAAGCAAATAGACCTTGCTGTGGACGAGTATACGGCTCGATCGCGCCGATTGATCGGCTCGGGATTCCGGGCCGAACGGAGGAAGGGATTGCGGGAATGAGGCTGGGGCGAGCGCGCCCCAGCCTCTGCTCGGGCTCTGCAGAGGGGACGCCCCCCGCGCCTTTGCCCTCGCATCGACCCGCACGAAGTTGCGACGGGCCGATGCAAGGGCGACGGCGGAGGGGCTTCGCGGGTCCCGTGACGGGGAGAGAAGGGGCCCGGGTGGGCGCGGCGCCGGCGAACCACCCGACCGGGCCAGCCCCGATTGACCGGCCTTCGCGGTGCCGCCGACAATCCCTGTCCGTGCGCCCGGGGGTTCTGGCGGCGCTGTCCACTCACGGGGGAATTCGATGCACCGCTCGCTCCAGGTCTTGTTCGGCGGCCTGTGCCTCGGTCTCGCCGGGGTCCCCGGCCCCGCGCGGGCCGCCGACGCGCCGCGCCGCCCCAACATCGTCGTCATCGTCGCCGACGACCTCGGCTACGCCGACCTCGGTTTCCAGGGGGGGCGGGACGTCCCCACGCCGCATCTCGACGCGCTGGCCGCCTCGGGCGTGCGCTGCACGTCGGGCTACGTCTCGGGCCCCTACTGCAGCCCGACGCGCGCCGGGCTGCTCACCGGCCGCTACCAGCAGCGCTTCGGCCACGAGTTCAACCCCGGCCCCCCCGGCCCCGAGACCACCGCCATCGGCCTGCCGCTCACCGAGACCACGCTCGCCGACCGGCTCGCCAAGGCGGGCTACGCGACCGGCCTGGTCGGCAAGTGGCACCTTGGCAACGGGCCGGAATTCCACCCGCAGTCGCGGGGGTTCGCCGAATTTTTCGGATTCCTCGGCGGCGCCCACGGCTACGGGCCGTTTCCCGACGGCGACACGGGCCCCAACGCGATCCGCCGCGGCCGTGAGCCGGTGGCGGAGAAGGAGTACCTCACCGACGCCTTCGCACGCGAGGCGGTGGCGTTCATCGACCGCCACGCCGCCGCGCCGTTCTTGCTGCTGCTCACGTTCAACGCCGTCCACACGCCGATGGAAGGCCGCGCCGGCGCCGAGGAACGCTTCGCCGGCATCACGCCGCCGCGCCGGCGGACCTACGCGGCGATGCTCGCGGCGATGGACGACGCCGTCGGGAAGGTGACCACGGCTCTGGCCGAGCGGAAGCTGACCGACGACACGATCGTGTTCTTCATCAGCGACAACGGCGGCCCGCCGGTCAACGCCTCGAGCAACGGGACCTTGCGCGGCCACAAGGCGACGACCTGGGAAGGGGGCGTGCGCGTGCCGTTTGTCGTCTCTTGGCCCGGCACGCTCCCGGCCGGGAAGGCGTATGACCAACCGGTGATCCAGCTCGACGTCACCCCGACGGCGCTGGCCGCCGCCGGTGTCGCGATCCCCGACGGGCTCGACGGCGTTGACCTCCGCCCGTTCCTCACCGGCGACCGAACCGGCGCGCCGCACGAGGCGCTGTACTGGCGCTTCGGCCAGCAGCGCGCGATCCGGATGGGGAATTGGAAGCTGGTCGAGGCGACCGGAGCTCCGGCGCCGCTGCTCGTCGACCTCGCCGCCGACCGCGCCGAACAGATCGACAGAAGCACCGCCGAACCGCAGACGCGGCAGCGCCTCGAGGAGGCGTGGAAGGCATGGAATGCCACCCTCGAAGAGCCGCGCTGGGGCCGCGGCAATCCCGCCCGGCAGCGGCAGCAGCCACGACGCCGTCAGCCGGTGCCCCCCGCAGCGGCCGACGAGTGATGAACCGACCGGCCGCACGATCGCTTCGGGGCGCGGCGTTCGCCGGCGCCGTGCTGTGCAGCCTGGCGCTGGTCGCCGCCGAACCCGCGCCGTCGCTGACGACGTGGGACGGCCGCCACCCGATCGCGCGGATCGAGGCGACGGTCGTCCATTTCGTGCCCGCCGACCGAGAGGTGCTCCCCGACTGGCGGGAGCGCGCCGAGTGGTTCGCGCGGCGGATCGAGGCGTTCCACGCGCGCGAGTTCCAGGGGCGCTCGGAACTGGTGGCCCGTGTCGAGGAGGCGGCGCTGGTGTCGCGGCTCCCGACGGCGGCCCTGCGGGAAGGGGATGCCGACGCGATCTTCTTCCGGACCCTCCGCGAGGCCGACGAGCGGCTTTCGTTCGCGCGCGAGACGGGGGCGGCGTTTCCCGTCCTCGTCGTCCTCAGCGACATCAACTGGCGGCCGCTCGACGATTTCCACCGCCTCGCCCCGCGCGGCGCGGGGTGGGAGTTCGAGGGGGCCCTGTCCCCCGAGGGGATCCACGTTCCCGGTGCGGCGTCGGGGGGAGCCCGAGCCACCTACCTCGCCGAGGCCGGCAAGGGCTGGGGGCTGGTGAGTGCCGACGGCTGGCGCGTGCCCTACCGCGGGAGTGACTGCGTCGTCTACCACGAGGGGGTGGGCCACGCGATCGGCCTGCCCCATCCCGACGGCGCCGCCGCCGACGTGATGAGCCTGGGGCAGTACCGCGTCACGCTCGGCCAGTCATGGGTCGACGCTGCCCAGAAACGCCGGCTCGGCTGGCAGCCGGTCGCGCGATTCGACGCCGCCGCCCACGCGCTGTTCTCCTCGTTCACGGCGGCTCCCGAGCCGGCGGTGCCCCGGCCGGGCCAGCCGGTCACGCTGCGCCTCGGACTCCCCGAGGGCCTCGCGGTCACCGCGCCGGTGGTCGAGATCCAGACGGCGCTCCGCGGCCCGTGGACGACCGTCGCGGTTCCGGCCACGGCGCTCGCCGACGGCGTGGTGCCCCTGGGGCGCTTCGACCGCCCCTGCCCCGTCGCCTGGCGGGCGCGCGTGCGCCGGGCGCAGCCGCAAGGCACGGCAGACGACGCCGCCGAACTGTGGGGGTATTTCCAGGTCCGGAGCGAACCGGGCACCCCTCCCCTCCCGACCGGCGTCGATCCGCTCGAGCACGCCGTGCCGGCCGGCGCCGCCGACACCCCTCCGGTCGACCTCCTCGCCGCGGTCGATCCCCCCCGCGACGCCGTCAGTGGCACCTGGTCGCTCGAGCCCGCCGGCGACGACGGGGGCGCGCGGCTCACCGCGCCGCGGCAGTTCGGCGCCCGGGTCGAGTTGCCGACCGTGCCGCCGGCCGCCTATCGGCTGACGGTGATCGCCGAACCGCTCGACGACCCCGACGGCCTGATCCTCGGGCAGCGGGCCGGCGACGCCCGGTTCGTCGTCCTGCTCGGGTTCACGCCGGATGGGGCGCAGCTGGGGGCGCTGGAGAACGTCGCCGGCGGCAATGTCGCCGCGCCCGACAACCCGACGCGCTTCGCCGCCGAGCTCTTCGCCCGCGGCCGGCCGGCGACGGTGGTGGTGAGCGTCACCGCCGGCGGGGTGCGGGTCGACGTCGACGGCCGGACGAGGATCGACTGGCACGGCGACCCCGGCAGCCTGTCGCTGTCGGAGTACTGGTCGACGCCGCACGCCGACCGGCTGTTTCTCGGCGCCTACGACTGCCGCTGGCGGTTCCACCGGGTGTCGCTCGAGCCGCTCCCGGCGGGCCTGCCGGCACGGTAACCCCGCAGCGTGACATTGTCGCGGCCGCACCGCCCTGTCCCCGGGAAGGCAGTTCCCCCGCCATCGGAGAGCGCCGGATGATCGTCGTCAGCGACGTTTCGAAGAGCTTCGCCGGGCAGCGCGTCCTCGCGCCGACGAATCTGGAGGTGCCGCGCGGGCGGACGACCGTGCTGATCGGCCCGAGCGGCTGCGGCAAGAGCACCCTGCTGCGGATCATCGTCGGCCTGATCACCCCCGACAGCGGCGGCGTCACGATCGACGGCGCGCCGATGACCGCGGCCACCGCCCTCGAGCTGCGGCGCCGGATCGGCTACGTGATCCAGGACGGCGGCCTGTTTCCCCACCTCAGCGGCCGTGACAACGTCACGCTGCTGGCGCGGCGCCTGGGGCGCGACCCCGACTGGATCCGGCGCCGCGTCGAGGAGCTGGCCGATCTCGTCCGGCTCCCCCAGGCGGCCCTCGACCGCCCCCCCGCCGCCCTCTCGGGAGGCCAGCGGCAGCGCCTCGGCATCATGCGCGCCTTGGCGCTCGACCCGCCGGTGGTGCTCCTCGACGAGCCACTCGGGGCCCTCGACCCGCTGGTCCGTTACGACCTCCAGGAGGACCTCCGGCGGATCTTCCGCGAGCTCGCCAAGACGGTCGTCCTCGTCACCCACGACATGGGCGAGGCCGGCTTCTTCGGCGACGAGATCGTCCTCCTCGGCGGCGGCACGATCGTCCAGCGCGGCACGCTCGACGCCCTGATCCACTCCCCCGCCGACGATTCGGTGCGCCGCTTCATCCTCGCCCACCGGCTCCCGGGCATGACCGCAGGAGATCACCGATGACGCGCCGGGCGACGATCTGGGGGCTGGTGGCCGCGGCCTGCCTGGCCGGTCCGGCGGGCGCGGCGGAGCGCGTCGTGATCGGCTCGAAGGGGTTCACCGAGGGGATCATCCTCGGGGAGATCCTCGCTGCCACCGTGCGCCACGCCGGCGGCGAGCCGGTTCACCGCAAGGCGCTGGGGGGAACGCAGATCGTCTTCCAGGCGCTCGAACGCGGCGAGATCGACTGCTACGTCGAATACACCGGGACGCTGGCCGCCGAGATCCTCCGCGACGACGCGGCCGCCGCGCCCGAGCAGCTCGGCGCGGCGCTGGCGGCGCGCGGGATCGCCGCCGGTGCGGAGCTGGGCTTCGACAACACCTACGGCCTGGCGATGAAGCGCGCGCTGGCGGAGCGGCTCGGGATCCGCACGATCGGCGACCTCGTCGCCCGCGCCGACGAGCCGGCGATCGCGGCGCTCGAGTTCGCCTTCAGCGACGAGTTCGTCCGCCGCGCCGACGGCTGGCCCGCCGTCCGCGCCGCCTACGGCCTGCGGCAGACGCCGCGCGTCGTCGACCATGCCCTGGCCTACAAAGGCATCGACGCCGGATCGATCCAGGTCACCGACCTCTACGCCACCGATCCCGAACCGCGCCTCCACGACCTGGTGCTGCTCGAGGACGACCGCCGCGCCTTCCGTGAGTACCGGGCGCTGATCCTCACCCGGGCCGACCTGCACGAGCGGGCGCCGGCCGTGGCCGCGGCGCTGGCCGAGCTGGCCGGGACGATCGACGGTCCGACGATGGCGGGGATGAACGCCGCCGTGCGCGTCGACAAGCAGGGGGAGGCGGAGGTGGCGACGGCGTTCCTCCGCGAGCGCGTCGGCTGGGACGTCGCGCCGGTCGCCGCCGACGGCTTCCGCCGGCTCGTCCACGACATCCTCCGCGCCACCGGCCAGCACCTCCTCCTGGTCCTCGTGTCGCTGGCGGCGGCGGTCGTCGTCGGCGTGCCGGCGGGAATCCTCGCCGAGCGGCATCCTGCCGCGGGGCGCTGGATCCTCGGCGCGGCGGGGATCATCCAGACGATCCCCTCGATGGCGGTGCTGGTGTTCATGGTGCCGTTGCTCGGCCTCGGCTGGCGGCCGGCGGCGCTGGCGCTGTTCCTCTACAGCCTCCTGCCGATCGTCCGCGGGACGGCGACCGGCCTGGCGTCGATCCCCGGCCATCTCCGCGAGGCGGCGCTGGCGCTGGGGCTGACGCCGTGGGAGCGGCTCCGCTTGGTGGAATTGCCGATGGCGTCGCGCTCGATCCTCGCCGGCATCAAGACCGCCGCGGTGATCAACGTCGGCACCGCCACGATCGGCGGCCTGATCGGCGCCGGCGGCTACGGCGAGGCGATCCTCTCGGGGATCCGGCTCGCCGACGCCGCCCGGCTGATGGAGGGGGCGATCCCGGCGGCGCTGCTGGCAATCGGCCTCGAGCGCGGCTTCGACCGGCTCGAGCGCTGGCTGGTGCCGGCCGGACTCCGCACGGCGGGCCGCTGAAGGGCCGATGAGGCCGCAGCGAGTTTTTCGCTGCCGGGCTGATCGGGCGCCGGCTCCGCAGTACAACGGTGCTCCCCGAGGAGGTTCCCGGCATGCACCACGCGCGCACGATCCTGGCGGCGGCGATCATCGGCAGCGGCTTGGCCGCAATGCACCCGGCCAACGCCTGGCAGCCCAGCGGCACCACCGCTCCCGAAACCGCCCCCCATCCGGGCCGGCGCACGCCCGGCCCGCAGCCCGACGGCTCGGTCGTCCTCCCCAACCAGTGGTCGCTGCGGCCGGTCGGCCGGCAGACCGTGGTCGGCGACTTCCCGGTCAACATCGCCCTCCACCCCGACGGCCGCCACGCCGTCGTCCTCCACTGCGGCTACGGGCCCCACGAGCTGGCGGTCCTCGACATCGGTACGCGGCGGATCCTGTCACGGACGCGGCTCGACGACGCGTTCCAGGGGCTGGCGTTCACCGACGGCGGGGCGCGGCTGTACGTCTCGGGAGGGTCGGCGGAGACGATCCTCGCCTTCCGCTTCGAGGCCGGCGTGCTCGTGCCGGCCGGAGCGGTGGCGCTGCGCGAGCCGACGGTCCGCGGCATCCCCTGCGGGATCGCCCTCGGCCCCGGCGGCCACCTCTACGCCGCCAACGTCTGGGGCCACACCGTCTCGGTCGTCTCGCCGGCCACGGCCGACCATGCCGCCGTCGTCCATCCCGAGCTGCTCCTCGGCGCCGTGGCGCCGGCGCCGGCGCCGGTGCCACGGCCGACGACCGACGACCCGTCGATCACCAAGCGCGCCGACGCGCTGCTCGAGCGCGTGATCGCCGACGCCCCCCATCCCTGGACCTGCGTCGTCGACAACGCGCGGCGGCGGCTCTACGTCTCGCTGTGGGCCCAGGCCGCCGTCGCGGTTCTCGACATCTCCACACCCGACGCGCCGCGCGTCGTCGGCCGGGTCGAGGTCGAGGAGCACCCCAACGAGATGCTCCTCACCCCCGACGGCGAGCGCCTGTTCGTCGCCAACGCCAACCGCAACAGCGTGTCGGTGATCGACCCCGACACGCTCGCGGTCACCGAGACGCTCGTCGCCACGCTGTCGCCCGACGCGCCGCCGGGCAACACCCCCAACTCCCTCGCCCTCTCCCCCGACGGCGCGCGGCTCTACGTCTCCAACGCCACGATCAACGCCCTCTCGGTGTGGGACGTCGCCGAACCGGGGCGCTCGCGGAGCCTGGGGTTCATCCCCGTCGGCTGGTATCCGACCTGCGTCCGCGTCACCGCCGACGGCCGCACGCTGCTGGTCGCCAACGGCAAGGGGGTGATCTCCGACTCCAACCGCAACGGCCCGCGCCCCGGCTACGACCGCGACGCGCCGACCCCCGACTACATCGGCGGGCTGTTCGAGGGGACGGTGTCGTTCATCGACCTGCCCGCCGACGACGAGGCGGGCCGGGCCCGGCTCGCGGAGTGGACGCAGCGCGCCTTCGCCTGCCGGCCGCCGGCGGCCGACGACGTGTTCACCGCCGATGAGCTCGACGGCCACCCGATCCCGCTCACCCCCGGACGGAAGAGCCCGATCACCCACGTGATCTACGTGGTGAAGGAGAACCGGACCTACGACCAGGTCCTCGGCGACATGCCCGAGGGGCACGGCGACCCGACGCTGTGCCTGTTTCCCGAGCGTGTCACCCCAAACCACCACGCCCTGGCCCGGGAGTTCGTCCTCCTCGACAACTTCTACGTCGAGAGCGAGGTCAGCGCCGACGGCCACGAATGGAGCATGGGGGCCTACGCCACCGATTTCGTCGAGCGCAACTGGCCGCTCTCCTACGGCCACAACCGCGCCAAGAAGTTCCCCTATCCCAGCGAGGGGAACTTCGCCGCCGCGCGGCCGGCGGGGGGCTACATCTGGGACCGGGCGATCGCCGCCGGGGTCTCGTTCCGCAGCTACGGTGAATGGGTCGCCAACGGCCCGACACCCGACGCCCCCTGCACCGCCAAGGTGCCGGCGCTCGAGGGGCGCTTCGACCCGGGCTACCGCAGCTTCGACCAGGACTACTCCGATCTCAAGCGTGCCGACCGGTTCATCGCCGAACTGGCGCGCTTCGAGCGCGACGGGGAGATGCCGCGGCTGCAGATCGTCCGCCTCCCCAACGACCACACGAGCGGGGCGAGCCCCGGCAAGCTCACGCCGACGGCGTTCATGGCGGAGAACGACCTCGCCTTCGGGCGGATCGTCGAGGCGGTGAGCCGGTCGCGCTATTGGCCGACGACGGCGATCTTCGTCGTCGAGGACGACGCCCAGAACGGCTCCGACCACGTCGACGCCCACCGCACGATCGCCTTCATGATCAGCCCGTGGGCGCGGCGCGGGGCGGTCGATTCGACGCTCTACTCGACCAGCTCGATGCTCCGCTCGATCGGGCTGATCCTCGGCCTCGAGCCGATGTCGCAGTTCGACGCCGCGGCGCTGCCGATGGTCCGGTCGTTCGCGAAGACGGCTGACCCCGCCCCCTACGCCTGCCGGCCGGCGGGCGTGCCCCTCGACGAGCGCAACGTCGCCTCCGCGTGGGGCGCCGAGGCCTCGCTGGCGATGGATTTTTCGCGGGAGGACGCCGCCGACGACCTGCTCCTCAACGAGATCGTGTGGAAGAGCGTCCGCGGCGCCGATTCGCCGATGCCGCCGCCGCGCCGCGCGGCGTTCGTGTTCACGGGCCTCGAGGAGGACGACGACGCGGAGGAAGCCGGGGAGCGCGACGGCGGCTGAGCGCCGGCTCCCGTGCCGCCGCGACACCCGTCAGCCCCAGCCGGCGGCGAGGAGCATCGTCGCGGCGTGGATGTCGACGATCTCGTCGACGTCGGCGCAGTAGCCGCCGCCGCAGACGATCGCCACCGGCAGGCCGGCGCCGCGCGTGGCCGCCAGGACCGCCCGGTCGCGGGCGAGGAGGCCTTCCTTGGACAGCGCCAGCCGCCCCAGCCGGTCGCCGGCGTAGGGATCGGCACCGGCGATGTAGAGCACCAGGTCGGCACGCGCCCGGTCGATCGACTCCGCCAGCGCCGGCACCAGCGCCGCCAGGTAACCGGCGTCGTCGCAGCCGTCGTCGAGCGGCACGTCGAGCGACCCGGGGTGCTTGCGGAGCGGGAAGTTGCGGGCGCCGTGGATCGACATCGTGAACACCGTCGGGTCGGCGGCGAAGATCTGCGCCGTGCCGTTCCCCTGGTGGACGTCGCAGTCGAGGATCAGCACGCGCCGGACGGCGTTGCGGGCCTGCAGTTCGCGGGCGGCGACGGCGGTGTCGTTGAACACGCAATACCCCTCGCCGAAGTCGCTGCCGGCATGGTGGGTGCCACCGGCGAGGCTCGCCGCCGCGCCGTCCTCGAGCGCGGCCGCGGCGGCGTCGACGGCGGCGCCGGTGCTGCGCAGCGAGCGCTCGACCAGTTCCGGGCTCCAGGGGAACCCGATCCGGCGCACCTCCGCCGCCGACAGGCCGCCCGACAGCACGCGCCCGACGTAGCCGCGGTCGTGGACGCGGAGCAGCTCGTCGGCGGTCGCCGCATGGGGCTCGATGAACTCCAGAGCCGCGCCCGCAACCGCGTGGGCCTCGAGCCGCTCGCGCAGCCGCCGGTATTTCACCAGCGGGAAGCGGTGCCCTTCGGGCAACGGCAGCGGATAGCGATCACAGGGATAGAGCCGCATCGGGCGCCCCGCTCCACGCTGACCATTCCGTCGGTCCCACCCGGCCATGGACCGTCGCCGCCCCACCCCCCGTTCTCAGCGCCGGCGGCGGCTGCGCAGGAGCAGCCAGCCCGCGCCGATCCCGGCCAGCAGGAGCGCCGACGGCTCGGGGACGATCGCCATGATCTGCGGGCGGTAGAGCGCGAGATCGGCGGAGAAGGTCACGTTGCCGAACACGGCATTGGCCCCGGCGTCGGGCTGGCCGGAGTAGCCGTCGACGGTGAGCATCAGCCCCGCCAGTTCCCAATCGGCACCGTTCTTCGTGAATACGCCGCCACCGGAATCGCCGTAGCTCGCCTGAGCCTCGGAGCTGCCCGGCAGGAGGTCGAACGTCGTCACCACCGTCTTCACGTCACCGTAGCCGTAGGAGATCCACGCCCCGGTCCCGGAGAGCGTGTTGGTGCCCCAGCGCATCGAGCGGGCGGCCATGTTCGCCTTGTAGCCGGCGGCGTCGCCCCCCGAGGCGACCTCGGTCCATGTCCACGGCGATGCCGCCGTGTTCACGCTCCACTCCGTGAGCCCCGGTTGCCGGTCGCGCCCCGCGCCGATCATCGTCACCGCCGCCCCCACCGCCGGCGTCGCCGCGGCGATCCGCGGGGCGGCGATGCCGGAGGGAACGACCGTGAGCCGGTACATCATCAGATCGGTGTCCGCCGACATCCCCGGCAGGCCGGCGTTGGTGAGGCGGACCTCGGAGCCGGGGACGGCGAAGTAGGTGCTGCCCGAGAGGGTGATCGGCCCCGACCAGACGTGGGCCGCGGTGAGGACCCAGCCACCGCCGACGTAGACGCCGGTGCCGATCCCCCGGGCGCCGACGGCCGACCAGCCCGGGTCGTCGGCCGGGGCGGTGGTGTTGCCGGTGCCGGTGGTCGTCTGGATGACCACCGCGGGGGCGGTCGGGGCGACCAGCGCCAGTCCCACGACCACGAGCCACAGGAAGCCCGACGCCCCCGGGCCGCCGTTGCGAACGCGTGCCATCAGCCACCCTCCGCGGCCGCGCCCTCCCGGCCCGCACCGATTTCTACTCCGCGCGGCGCCGCCGGACCAGGCGCCGTCCGGCTCAGGCCCGCCGCAGCGTGGTGAACAGGGCGTGGGCACCGCCGGGGGAGAACTCGGCGCCGGCGATCCCCGGCACGACTTCGAACCGGGCCGGCTCGATCGACTCGACGGTGAACCCGTCGGCGAACGCCGCGCGGATCTCCTCCTCCGACACGCGCCGCGGTCCCTGCTCGCCCGGCTCGGCCGGTGACATCGAGAGGATGAAGACCCGCGCCCCCGGCTCGAGCAGCCGGCGCAACGCCGCGACGTAGCGGGCGCGGGCCGCGTCGTCGAACGAATGGAACAACCCCGAGTCGGTGACGGCATCGAACCGCGCGGGGATCTCGCCGACGGCCAGGGCATCCATCTCCAGGAAGGTCACCTCGACACCCGCGCGGCGCGCCTTGTCGCGCGCAGCCGCGAGCGGCGCCGCGAGGAAATCGACGCCGGTCACGGCGTGGCCGCGCGCCGCGAGCCAGATCGCCAGGTCGCCGCTCCCGCAGCCGCAGTCGAGGATCCGGCCGCCGATCCGGTCGCCGGCGGCGACGAAGGCGTGTTGCGGCCGGCCGATGTCCCACGGTGCGGTGGGGAGGGCGTAATAGTCGCTGAAGCGCTCGCGCGCCGTGTCGCTGCGGCTGGTCATGGTCGCCTGCTACCGCCGCCCCTTCGCCGGCTTCTTCGCGGCCGGCTTCACGGCACCCTGGCCGTCGACGAGGACGTCGATCGTGCCGCTCTCCACCCGGTACAGCCAGCCGTGGATCCGCGGCAGGCTCCCCTTGGCGTGCATGTTCTTGATCAGGGCGAGGTTCCGCAGGTGCTTGATCTGGAGCTTGACGTTCTCCTCCGTGAGTACCGCCAACTTCTCCTCGCGCGACAGCTTCCGCTCTTTGGCGATCCGGTCGGCGGCCTCCTTGGCGCCGGTCGCGATGCACAGCCAGTCGGCGATGTAATTCTCGTGGACCCCGTCCTCGATCGCGGCGATGCCGCCGCAGCGGGTGTGGCCGCAGACGATGATGTCCTCGATCTTGAGGTGGACGACGCCGTATTCGAGGATCGCCGAGATGTTGACGTCGTTGAAGGCGACGATGTTGGCGACGTTGCGGTGGACGAACATCGTGCCCGGCTTCGAGCCGGTCATCTGATGCTCGCTGACGCGCGAGTCGGAGCAGCCGATCCACAGGACTTTCGGCGTCTGCCGGGCGGCGATCGACTTGTAGTACTCGGCGTTGGGGGCCCACTCCTCCGTGACGAAGCCGGCGTTGCCGTCGAGCAGCTGATCGATCGTCGAGCGGGCCATCGGTGCCTCCCCCCGGGAATGGTGAATCGGAGCGGCAGGGTACCATGGCCCGCGTCGGCTCCGCCAATCGCCGACCGGGGTGATGGTTGCCCTTGCACCGGGGCCGCCCGGGACGGGAAAACCTCCGCATCGCCCCCGTGGCGGAATCGGCACACGTCGCCGACCCCCGGCCCCGAGCGGCACGCTTTCATCGACGGGCGGACTCACGATCGTGGATTGGCAGAGCCTCCTCACCGCGGCGGTCGTCATCGTCACGCTGGTGCTGCTCTCGTCGGCACAGCGCGCCCCCGACATGGCGATGATCGGCGGCGTGGTGGTGCTCCTCGCCGCCGGGGTCCTCACCCCCGACGAGGCCCTCAAGGGCATGGCCAACGAGGGGATGATCACCGTCGCGGCGCTGTTCGTGGTGGCCGCGGCGGTCGAGCGCACCGGCGCCCTGGCGCTGGTCGTCGACCGGGTGCTCGGCAGGCCGAAGTCGCTCGAAGCGGCGCAGTTCCGCACGATGGCCGGGCCGGCGCTGGTGTCGGCGTTCATGAACAACACCCCCGTCGTCGCCCTGATGGTGCCGGCGATCCGCACCTGGGCCGCCAAGCACCGGCTCAGTGTGTCGAAGCTGCTGATGCCGATGAACGCCGCGGTCGTCCTCGGCGGTCTGTGCACGCTGATCGGCACGAGCACCAACGTCGTCGTCAGCGGCCTGCTCAAGGCCAAGACCGGGGAGCCGATGGGGATGTTCGACATCTCCTGGCTCGGCGTGCCGCTGCTGGCGGCGGGATTCGTCTACCTGCTCGTCGCCAGCCGGCACCTCCTCGTCGACCGGCGCCCGGCGATCAGCGAGGCCGACGACCCGCGCCAGTATTCGGTCGAGATGGAGGTCGATCCCGCCAGCGCGCTGGTGGGGCGGACGATCGAGGAGGCGGGGCTCCGCGGCCTCGACGGCCTGTTCCTCATGGAGATCGACCGGGCCGGCCACGTGCTCGCCGCGGTCGCCCCCAGCGAACGCCTCGAGGCCGGCGACCGGTTGGTGTTCGTCGGCGTGATCGACAGCGTCGTCGAGCTGCAGAAGATCCGCGGCCTGCGCCCCGCCACCGACCAGGTGTTCCAGCTCGACGGGCCGCGCAGCGAGCGCGTGCTTGTGGAGGCGGTCGTCTCGCCGGCCTGCCCGGTCGTCGGTCTGTCGATCCGCGACGGCCGTTTCCGCACCGCCTACGACGCGGTGGTGATCGCCGTGGCCCGCAACGGCGAGCGGCTCCAGGGGAAGCTCGGCGACATCGTCCTCGAGCCGGGCGACACGCTCCTCCTCGAGGCGAGCCCCGGATTCCTCGAGCGCCAACGCTCGCGGCGTCATTTCTACCTCGTCAGCGAGATCGCCGGCGCCCAGCCCCCGCGGCACGACCGCGCCTGGATCGCCGGGGGCGTGCTGGTGGCGATGGTCCTCGCCGCCGCCACCGATCTGGTGCCGATGGTCGCCGCCGCGCTGGTCGCCGCCGGCGTCGTGATCGCCACGCGCTGCATCTCCGCCGGCGAGGCGCGGCGGGCGATCGAGTGGGAATCGCTGCTGCTGATCGCCGCCAGCTTCGGTCTCGCCCGGGCGCTGGAGAAGACCGGCGTGGCCGCGGCACTGGCGCAGGGAACGATCGCGGCCGCCGGATCGAATCCGACCGCCGTGCTGGCGGCCGTCTACCTCGTGGCGATGCTGTTCACCGAGCTGATGAGCAACAACGCCGCGGCGGTGCTCGTGTTCCCGATCGCCTGGCAGGCGGCGGCGGACCTCGGCGTCAATCCGCTGCCGTTCGTGATGGCGATCACGGTCGCCGCCAGCTGCGGCTTCGCGACGCCGATGGGCTACCAGACCAACCTCATGATCTATGGCCCGGGCGGCTACCGGTTTTCCGACTACCTGCGCTTCGGCGGACCGCTCAACCTCCTCGTGATGGCGGTCACGGTGGCTCTGGCGCCGTTGATCTGGCCGTACGGTGCCCGGGCGACCGCACCCACGGCCACCGTGCCCCGGCCGGCGGCCGCGCTCGCTCCCGCTCCGCCCCTCGGCGGGCCGGGCGCTCAGCCGGCGGCGATCCCGGCGACGACGTCGGCGAGCCGGTCGATCTCGGCAGGGGTGTTGTAGAAGGCCAGCGACGGCCGCACGGTGGCCTCGAGCCCGAAGTGACGCAGCGAAGGCTGGGCGCAGTGGTGGCCGGCCCGGACGGCGATGCCGGCGCGGTCGAGCCGCCTCCCGATCGCGACCGGATCGTGGCCGTCGAGCACGAACGACAGCACGCCGACCTTGTCCCGCGCGGTCCCCACCAGGCGCACTTTGTCGATCGCCTCGAGGCGGCGCGTGGCGTGGTGGAGGAGGCCGTGCTCGTAGGCGGCGATCCGCTCGCGCCCCAGTCCCGTGACGTAGTCGAGCGCCGCGGCCAGGCCGACTGCGTCGGCGATGCTCGGCGTGCCCGCCTCGAACCGGGCCGGCGGATCGGCATACGTCGTCCGCGCGAAGGAGACGTCGCGGATCATGTTGCCGCCGCCCTGCCAGGGGGGCAGCGTGGCGAGCAGGTCGCCGCGGGCGTAGACGGCGCCGATGCCGGTGGGCCCGAAGATCTTGTGGCCTGAGAAGACGTAGAAGTCGCAGCCGATCCGGCGGACGTCGACGGGGAAATGCGACACGCTCTGGGCACCGTCGACCAGCACCAGCGCCCCGTGGGCCCGCGCCAGCCCCGTCAGCACCTCCACCGGGAGGATCGTGCCAAGGCTGTTGGAGGCGTGCGACATCGCCACCAGCCGCGTCCGCGGGCCGAGGAGCCGCGCGTAGGCCTCGACGATCACCTCGCCGCGGTCGTCGATCGGGGCGACACGGAGGACGGCACCGGTGCGCTCGGCGACCATCTGCCAGGGGACGATGTTGGCGTGGTGCTCGAGCTCCATCACCACGATCTCGTCGCCGGGGTGCAGCCGGGGGGCGAGGACGTTGGCGACGAGATTGATCCCCTCGGTGCAGCCGCGGACGAAGAGGATCTCGTCCGGCGTTGCCGCACCGAGGAACGTCGCCACGGTCGCACGGGCCGATTCGTAGGCCTCGGTGGCCCGGGCGGCGAGCGTGTGGGCTCCCCGGTGGATGTTGGAATAGTCGGTGGCATAGAACCGCGCGAGGGCGTCGATCACCGCCTGCGGCTTGTGGGTGGTGGCGGCGTTGTCGAGCCAGACCAGCGGATGACCGTGGATCCGCGCACCGAGGATCGGGAAATCGTGCCGCACGCGTTCGACGTCGAACGCCGCGCCGAACCCCGCCTCCACCGGCGAACGGCCGATCGGCCCGGCGCCGCGCCACACGGGGAGCTCGGCGGCGCGCCGGTGGTCGAGGCCGCGGACCTCGCCGACGAAGCGCCGGAGCCCCGTCCAGTCGGTCGTGCCGCCGTGCCCTGGAGGCCGGGGGGTCACGGGCCCGGGCCGCAGCACGGGGGCGACCGGCTGGCCTGCGATCGGGGTGGGAATGGTCGGCGCCGGCGGCGTGGCCGCTCCGTGAACCGGCGGCGCGGCACCGGCCACGGCCGTCGCGAGGGCCTCGCGTGCCAGCCGCGCGGCAGCCGTGCCGATCTCGTCGGTGGGCGTGGCCCCGAACCCGGTCGGGCCGGTGGCGTCGGACATGCTCATGCTCGTTCCTTCCCGACTGCGTGTGCCGGTCGGCCGTCAGATCCCCGATCCCTCGGCCTGCGCACCCCGGGCGATCGCCCGGTCGTCGTGGTAATAACCCACCTCGACGTTCTCGAGCACGCCGAGGGCGTCGTCGGTGAGGACTGCCAGCGAGAAATAGTTGGTCAGCAGGTAGGAGGCGACGCCGAGGCTGTCGAGCCCCATCAACCGTGCCGACAGGCTCGGCATGATCTCACCGGGGATCCCCGTCTGGTGGAGCCCGACGACCCCCTGGTCGTCCTCGCCGACGCGGAGCAGGAGGATGCTCGTCGTGCCGGACGACTGGCTGTAGCCGTTGCGGCTCTTCACCTCGAGCTTGTCGCACGGGACCAGCGGCACGCCGCGCCACATGATCACCGGCGAGCCGTGGACCGTCGTCGTCACCGGCGGCACGCCGCGGCGGGTGCACTCGCGCTCGAAGGCGGCGATCGCCTTGGGGTGGGCAAGGAAGAAGGCGGGCTTCTTCCAGACCAGCGACAGCAGCTCGTCGAGGTCGTCGGGGGTCGGGGCGCCGTAGCGGGTGCTGACGCGCATCGCCGGATCGACCGAGTGGAGCAGCCCGAACTTCTGGTTGTTGACCAGATCCCATTCCTGACGCTCCTTGATCCCCTCGATGGTGAGGCGGATCTGCTCCTCGAGCTGGTCGTAGGGCCCGTTGTAGAGGTCGGAGACGCGGGTGTGGACGCGGACGACGGTCTGGATCGCGGCCAGGGCGTATTCGCGCGGGTTGGCGGCGTAGTCGACGAACGTCTCGGGGATCTCGACGTTTTCGGCGAAGCCGGAGACGAGGTCGATGTTGCGCTCGCCGTAGCGGTTGACGCTCGAGCGCAGGGCGAGGTGCTCGTCGACCGCCTGGCGGAAGGAGTCGCGCTGCGCGGGGAGCTCGTCGAGCACCCCTTCGAGGTCCTGGCGGGAGAGCGTGAGCAGCACGCAGGGGGTGATGGTGCGGACGGTGATCCCCGACGGCTTGTCGCTGACCAGATCGACTTCGCCGAAGAACTCCCCCTCGGTGAGCAGGGCGGCGCGGAGGTCACGGCCATGGACCCCCTTGGAGAGGATCTCCACCTGCCCCTGGGCGATGAGGAAAAACGTGCTCCGGTCCTGCCCCTCGATGAGCAGGTCGCTGCCCAGCGGCACCTCCTCGGTGCGGAAGCGCTGCTGCATCCGCTCGAGCAGCGTCTCGGGAAACCGGGAGAACAGCGGGACGTTGCGCAGCTCGCCGTGGGCGAACGACAGCCCCCCCGCCGCCGCGGGCACGATCTCGATCCGCTCCGCCTTGGAGAGCTCGACCTTGGTGCGGTTGACGCGGTACACGCCCCCTTCCACCTGAACCCAGGGGAGGAGGTGGAGCAGGTGCCGCGGGGTGATCGACATCATCATCGGCCGCGTCTTGGTCGTGGTGGCCAAGTTGCGGGCGACGGCGGTGGTCACGCTGCGCTGGAGGAGGCTGTCGGACATGGCGGGCGGGCTCCGGAGGGAATCGTGTGCGGGTGGCGGGGTCAGGCTTCGTAGAGGCCGGTCGAGAGGTAGCGTTCGCCGGAATCGGGGAGGACGACGACGATCGTCTTCCCGGCCGACTCCGGCCGCGCCGCCACGCGCAGCGCCGCGTGCATCGCCGCGCCGCAGGAGATGCCGCAGAGGATTCCCTCCTCCTTGGCGATCCGCCGGGCGATCGCGACGGCCTCGTCGTTGGTGACCTGGAGGATCTCGTCGACGAGGCTGCGGTCGAGGACGTCGGGCACGAAGCCGGCGCCGATGCCCTGGATCTTGTGGGGCCCGGGGGTCCCGCCGGACAGCACCGGGCTGGCGGCCGGTTCGACCGCGACGGTGTGGAGGCGCTGACCCTGCGCCTGCTTGAAGAACCGGGCGACGCCGGTGATCGTGCCGCCGGTGCCGACCCCCGCCACGAACACATCGACGCGCCCCTCGGTGTCGTTCCAGATCTCGGGGCCGGTGGTGCGGAAATGGATCTCGGGGTTGGCCGGGTTCTTGAACTGCTGCGGCATGAAATAGCGCGGGTCGCGCGCCAGCTCCTCGGCCCGGGCGACCGCTCCCCGCATCCCCTCGGTCGCCGGCGTGAGGACGATCTCCGCACCGAGCCCGCGGAGCAGCTGGCGGCGCTCGAGCGACATCGACTCGGGCATCAGCAGCGTGAGGGGATATCCCCTGGCGGCGCAGACGAACGCCAGCGCGATCCCCGTGTTGCCGCTGGTCGGCTCGACGACGTGCTGGCCGGGCTTCAGCCGCCCGCTCCGTTCGGCGTCCTGGATCATCGCCGCGCCGATCCGGCACTTGACGCTGAAGGCGGGATTGCGCCCCTCGATCTTGGCGAGGAGGCGGACGTCGAGGCCGGCGGCGAGCCGGTTGATCCGCACCAGCGGCGTGCGCCCGATCGTTTCGACGTTGTCGGGGAAGACAGGCACGGGCACCTCCCGCTCCCCAGGGGAGCGGCGCGGGCGTGCCTCCAAGTCGACCGGTCAGCGACGCGGAAAAACGGATTGTCGACGGGCGCTGGTGTCGCCCGGTTCAGGGTTTCGGTTGACGGAACCCCGCAAGGTTTGCGTACCTTAGCGGGGCTGCCAGAAATTGAGAAGTCTCCGCCGGAGGTCGATCATGCGCGCCGTGCCGTGGATCCTGCTGTCGCTGTCGGCGTATCTGGTCGCGGCCCGAACGGCCACGGCCGCCCCGCCCAACGTGCTGGTGATCTACGCCGACGACCTCGGCTGGGGCGAGCTCGGCTGCCAGGGGAACCGCGAGATCCCCACGCCGCACATCGACTCGCTGGCCCGCGACGGCGTGCGCTGCACGCAGGGCTACGTCGCCGCCACCTACTGCAGCCCGTCGCGCGCCGGCCTCCTCACCGGCCGCTACCCGACGCGCTTCGGCCACGAGTTCAACGCCGTCGCCCAGCAGACCGGCCTGCACCTCGACGAGACGACGCTCGCCACGCGCCTCAAGGCGCTCGGCTACGCCACGGTGTGCATCGGCAAGTGGCACCTCGGCGGCAAGCCTCCCTACCTGCCGACCGCGCGGGGTTTCGACCAGTTCTACGGCACGCTGGGGAACACGCCGTTCTTCCATCCCAAGCAGTTCATCGACTCGCGCCGCTCGACGGAGGTCGTGCCGGTCGACGATCCCGCCTTCTACACGACCGAGGCCTACGCCCAGCGCGCCGTCGAATGGCTGAAGGACCGCAAGGGGGAGCCGTGGTTCCTCTACCTCCCGTTCAACGCCCAGCACGCGCCGCTCGAGGCCCCGCAGAAGTATCTCGACCGGTTCGCCGCGATCCCCGAGGGGAAGCGGCGCACGTTCGCGGCGATGATGTCGGCGATGGACGACGCGATCGGCCGCGTCCTGGAGACGGTCCGGGCCCTCGGCCAGGAGGAGAACACGCTGGTCTGGTTCATCGCCGACAACGGCGGCCCGACCGCCGGGACGACGTCGGGCAACGGCCCGCTCCGCGGCTTCAAGATGACGACGTTCGAAGGGGGCCCGCGCGTGCCGTTCCTCGTGAAGTGGAAGGGGACGCTGCCGGCGGGCAAGGTCTACGACCTGCCGGTGATGAACCTCGACGTCGTCCCCACCGTGCTCGCCGCCGCCGGGAAGCCCGTCGACGCGGCAGCGCGTCTCGACGGCGTCGACATCCTCCCCCACCTGACCGGCCGCGCGCCCGGACGCCCCCACGAGACCCTCTACTGGCGCTGCGGCGAGCAGTGGGCGGTTCGGAAGGGGGACTGGAAGCTCGTGGTCTCCAAGGGGGGCAGCGGCAAGCCCGAGCTCTACGACCTGTCGAGCGACGTCGGCGAGCAGCGCGACCGTGCAGCCGCCGAGCCGGCGAAGGTTGCCGAGCTCCAGAAGCTCTACGACGCCTGGAACGCCGAGCAGGCGCCGCCGTCGGCGCGCGACAAGCCGGCCAACCAGAAAAAGAAGCAGCCGGCCGCCGCACCGGCCGCGTGAGCGCGGTGGCGGGGTGCGTCACTCCCGAAACCGGCCCGGGTCGATCCCCAGCTTCCGCATCCGGGCGCGGAGCGTGTGGGGATTGATCTGGAGCAGCGCCGCGGCGCCGCGCGGGCCCTCGATCCGCCCGCGCGTCGCTGCCAAAGCCCGCTCGACGTGGCGGCGCATCGCCACGGCCAAGGGGACGATGTCGGCCGCGGACGGAGCCGGCTCGGCGGCGGACGCAGGTGGCACCCCCTCGGGGACGACCTCGAACAGCGTCGGATCGGTGGCCGGTGCCGGCGGCGGCGGACGCCTTCCCAGCCCCAGCGCCGCCGCCACGTCGAGCCGCCGTCCTCCCCCGAGGATCGCCGCCCGGTCGATCACCGCGCCCAACTCACGGATGTTGCCTGGCCAGTCATATTCGCCGAGCAGCAGGAGGTCGGCGCTGGTCGGGTCGACCTCGGGAAGGCCGAACCGCACCGCCGCCCGGTGGGCGAAGTGACGGACGAGTGCCGGGATGTCCTCGCGGCGTTCGCGGAGGGTGGGAAGGAGGATCGGGAAAACGTTGATCCGGTACCAGAGATCCTCGCGGAACGAGCGCTCGGTGACCATCGCGGCGAGATCGCGGTGGGTGGCGGCGACGATCCGCACGTCGACCCGCACCGGTGCCTTGCCGCCGACGCGCTCGATCTGATGGTCCTGGAGCACGCGGAGCAGGCGGACCTGCGCGGGCAGGGGTAGTTCGCCGATCTCGTCGAGGAACAGCGTGCCACGGTCGGCGCGCTCGAACCATCCCTGGTGCTGGTCGGCGGCCCCGGTGAAGCTCCCCTTCTCGTGGCCGAAGAGCTGCGAGTCGACCAGTTCCGGCGGGATCGCCCCGCAATTGACGCGGATGAACGGCCCGTCGGCGCGCTTCGAGCGGGTGTGGATCGCCCGGGCGACCACCTCCTTGCCGGTCCCGGTCTCGCCGAGGATCAGCACCGGGACGTCGGAGCGGGCGACCAGCTCGACCCGCTCCATCACGTGCCGCAGCCCGGTGCGGGCGCCGACGACATCCTCGGCGATCTCCTGGCGGCCGAGCCGCGACAGCAGCGAGCGCCGATCGGCCTCGGCCGCCTGGCGCAGCGAGCGCAGCTCGTGGAGGCGGGCGTCGTTCTCCAGCGCCACCGCGAACGGCTCGAGGAGCCGGGCGACCAGCGCCCGATCGGCCGCGGAGAACGCCGCGCCCGGCGCCGGCACGAATACGACCGCACCGATCGGGCCATCGACGCCGCACAGCCCGCCGGCCACGCCGCCGCGTTCCGGCCGGGTGGCCGCGACGAGTGGAGCGACCGCTTCCTCGTCGGTGCCGGACACCGCGCCGCTCCGCACCCAGGCCACGAGCCGCCGCCAGGGCGCTGGAGCCAGGGCGACGGCCGGGGCACCCGGCGGGTTGGCACCCACCGATCCGGCACTGGCGACGACTTCGCAGCCGTGCGATTCAGCGACCAGCCGCACCAGATGGATGCCGGTCAGCGGAAACCTGCCGACGAGCACGTCGGCGATGGCGGCGACCGCGGTGGCGATCTCGAGGTGCCGGCCGGTTTCGCGCCACACCGCAGCGAGCGGATCGGACTCGATGGAGCCGGGGGTTGGTTGGATCATGGAATCTTCATTATCCATCACATTGCACAGACAGCCGTGATATTTGATCGATGAAAACCCGTGACATGTTCATAGAAACCAGAAATACGTGAAGAAACATCGCTTTCTCGGGGTTTTGGGCAGGGGACGCAAGATCTATTCCCGAACCACCCGCTAGCCGGGATCCCATCGGCCGTTGGCATGCTGATTGCTCTTCAACACAAGGAGAGTTTCTTGCCCGCGGAGAGAAACGCGTGACAAAGCGGCGTCGTGGGGGCTGGAAGGACCTGGTGCTGGCCGCGGTCGGCCCGTTCCTGGTGGCGTTGGCCGGCTGCGGCGCGGGGTCATCCACCGGCGACGCTCCGCTGCAACTGCTCAACGTCTCCTACGACCCGACGCGCGAACTGTACCGCGATATCAACGCCGCGTTCGCGGAGCGCTATGCGGCAGAACATGGGCGCCCGATCACGATCCGCCAATCGCACGCCGCGTCGGGAAGCCAGGCCCGCGCGGTGATCGACGGCCTGGAGGCCGACGTCGTCACGCTCGCCGTCTGGCCCGACGTCGACGCGGTGGCCCGGGCGGGCCTCGTGCACCCCGACTGGGAACGACGCTACGACAACCGGTCAGTGCCCTATCACTCGGTGGTGGTGTTCGTCGTCCGCAAGGACAACCCGAAAAATGTCCGCGACTGGCCCGATCTGCTCCGCGGGGACGTCTCGATCGTCACCCCGAGCCCGAAGACGTCGGGCAACGGCAAATACAGCTTCCTCGCCGCCTGGGGCAGCGTCCTCAAAGCGGGAGGCAGCGCGGATGACGCCCGGCGATTCGTCGCCGAGCTCTACCGGCGGACGCCGGTTCTCGACACCGGTGCCCGCGGGGCGACCGCGACCTTCTCGCAGAAGGGCATCGGGGACGTCCACCTGACGTTCGAGAGCGAGGCCCACCTCGAGGTCGCGGAGGCCCGTGGGAATCTCGAGATCGTCTACCCGAGCTGTTCGATCAGGGTCGATCCGCCCGTCGCGGTCGTCGATCGCACCGTCGACCAGCGTGGCACGCGGCACGCGGCCGAGGCGTATCTCGGCTTCCTGTACACGCCCGAGGCCCGCGCGATCATCACCCGGCACCACTTCCGCCCGTGGGGTGATTCCCCGTCGTCCGGCACGGCAGAGGCGCTCCCGGCGATCGACACGTTCGACGTCGAGTTCGTGGGGGGCTGGCAGCACGCCACCACGGCGTTCTTCGCCGAAGGGGGCGAGTTCGACGCCATGTACCAACCCACCGCCGCCAACTGATCGATTGCCAGCCATCGGCATGACCACCCCAGACCGTCCGATGATCGCGCTTGCCCCACCGCCACACGCGCCGCCGTCCGACGCCGTTGCTCTGGCCCCAGTGCTGCGCCGCCGGCGCAGCGCCGTTCTGCCCGGCTTCTGGCCGAGCGCAGCGGTCACGTCGCTGGTCGTGACGACCATGGTGATCCTGCCGCTGACGGTGCTCGTCTTCCGGGCGGCGGCGCTCGGCCCGGCGGGATTCGTCGCCGCCGCGTGGACCGCGCGGGCCCGCGCCGCCTACGGGGTGTCCCTGTCCGCCGCCGTGATCGCCGCGGTCGCCAGCTCGTTCCTCGGCTTGGTGGTCGCGTGGGTGCTGGCACGGATCGAATTCCCGGGCCGGCGGCTCCTCGACGCGCTGGTCGACGTGCCCCTGGCACTGCCCACCGCGGTGGCAGGGCTCGTCTACTCGGCGCTGTACGTCAAGAACGGGTGGCTCGGCCAGTGGCTGGTGCCGGTCGGCATCCACGGCGCGTATTCGTTTCTCGGCATCGTGCTGGTCCTGGTGTTCGTCAGCCTGCCGTTCGCGGTGCGCGTCGTGCAGCCGGTGATCGAGAGCCTCGACCGCGACACCGAGGAGGCCGCCCGGATCCTCGGCGCGACGCGCTGGCAAACCTTCTTCCGCGTCGTGCTCCCAGCGCTGGCGCCGGCGGTCGTCACCGGCTTCGCCCTGTCGCTGGCGCGGGCTCTAGGGGAGTACGGCTCAGTGGTCTTCATCTCCGGCAACATGCCGTTCCGAACCGAGATCGCTCCGGTGCTGATCGTGGCCCGGCTCGAGGAGTTCGCCTACGCCGAGGCGACTGCGATCGCCGTCGTCCTGCTCGCCCTGTCGGTGACGCTGCTGGTGGTCATCAACGTCCTCCAGCAGCGCCTCGCCGCCAGCGGTCATTGACCCCCGTTCTCCGACCAGGTCGTCGCCATGTCCAGGCCCGCTTCCCCGATCACCGCGACGACGCGCTCCGGCAACGTGGCGTTGGTGGCGGCAGCCTGGGGGATCGTCGGCGTGTTGGTGGTCGTGCCGCTGGCGAGCGTGTTCCTCGAGGCTTTTTCTGGCGGCTTCGGCGCCTGGTGGGCGACGCTCGCCCACGACGCCGACACCCGCCACGCGATCTGGCTGTCGTTGACGGTGGCGCCGGTGGCAGTGGCCTTCAACACGGTGTTCGGCATCGCCGCGGCGTGGCTCGTGGCCCGGTTCCGCTTCCCCGGCCGATCGCTGCTGGTGGCGCTGTTCGACCTCCCGTTCTCCGTGTCGCCGGTGGTCGCGGGCCTGGCACTGGTGTTGATCTTCGGTCGCCAGGGGCTGCTCGGGCCGACACTGGCGGCCCTCGGGTGGAAGGTGATCTTCTCCTGGCCGGGTCTCGTGCTGGCGACGACGTTCGTCACCCTGCCGCTGGTGGTGCGCGAGGTGCTTCCGGTGATGGAGTCGATCGGCCCCGAGGAAGAGATGGCCGCCGTCAGCCTCGGGGCCAACGGCTGGCAGGTCTTCACCCGGGTCACGCTCCCCAACATCCGCTGGGCGTTGCTCCACGGCGTCGTCCTGGCCAACGCCCGGGCACTGGGGGAATTCGGCGCCGTCTCGGTGGTCAGTGGCCACATCGCCGGGGTCACCGACACGATGCCGCTGCGGGTGGAGAAGCTCTTCCAGGAATACCGCCAGCCGGCCTCGATGGCGGTGGCAAGCGTCCTCGCCGGGCTGGCGCTGGTGACGCTGGTGGCGAAATACGTGATCGAACGCCGCGTCGAGGCCGAGGCACGCGAGCGCCAGGCTGCCCGCGCGGCCGACGGCACTGCAGCGGAGGGGGCCGGGCAACGATGAGCATCCATGTCCGTGACGTGTCCAAGGCCTTCGGCTCCTTCCGGGCCCTCGACCGCGTGTCCCTCGAGATCGCCGACGGGGCGCTCGTCGCCCTGCTCGGGCCATCGGGATCGGGCAAGACGACGCTGCTGCGTGTGATCGCCGGTCTCGAGCAGCCCGACAGCGGCACGATCACCGAGGACGGCACCGACGTCACCGACCGGCACGCCCGGGCTCGCGGCGTGGGCTTCGTGTTCCAGCACTACGCGCTGTTCCGCCACATGAGTGTGTTCGAGAACGTGGCCTTCGGGCTGCGGATCCGCCGCGTCGCCCGCGCCGAAGTGACGCGGCGCGTCGACGAGCTCCTCCGCCTCGTGCGGCTCGAAGGGCTCGGTGGCCGGCGCCCCGCCCAGCTCTCCGGCGGGCAGCGGCAGCGGGTGGCGCTGGCGCGGGCGCTGGCGATCCGCCCGCGGATCCTCCTCCTCGACGAGCCGTTCGGGGCCCTCGACGCCAAGGTGCGGGTCGAACTGCGCCAATGGCTGCGGCGACTCCACGACGAGATCGGGATGACCAGCGTATTCGTGACACACGACCAGGAGGAGGCGTTCGAGCTGGCCGACGAGGTGGTGGTGATGAATCAGGGCCGGATCGAGCAACGGGGGGCTCCGGACGAGGTCTTCGACCGGCCCGCGACACCGTTCGTGATGGACTTCCTCGGGACGGTCAACCTGTTCCACGGCCGGATCGAGAACGGGCGCGCGTTCTGGCACGGGATCCCGATCCCGGTCGCGGGGAGCGCCGGCGTTGCCGGGCCGCGCGCCGCGCGCGTCTACCTCCGCCCCCACGAGCTCGACATCCACCGCTCCGGTTCCGCCACCGACGGCGCCAGCCTGAGCGCCGAAGTGCTGCGGATCGCCCCCGGCGGAGCCGTCACCCGCGTGGCCTGCCGCCCCGCCGGGGCCGATGAACCGGTGCAGGTCGACCTGCCGTCGGATCGGGCGCGCGATCTCGGCCTGCGGCCGGGGGAAACCGTGCGGATCACGCCGCGGACCGCGCGGGTATTTCCCGTCGACCACGACTACGTGATCTGACCCCGAGGAACCGCGGCCATGACCGTCCCGTCCGACCACCCCGAAGCCTCCCGCCCCGACGGAGAGACCGGCGGCGTTCCCCCCGCCACCGACGCCGCTCTGCGGAGGATCGCCGACGCGCTGCGTGGCATCCGCTTCGGCTCCGTGCTGGCGATCGTCCAGGACGGAGTCGTCGTCCAGGTCGAGCGGACCGAGAAGATCCGTTTTTCGCGTTGACCGTCCCCGTTCCTAGGCATCGTCCCTGAACTGATCGCCCCGCCCCGCACTGACCGGAAGAACCGGAGGACCGCGACGGCTCCCAGGAGTCCGCCGATGATCCCCGCCCCGTCCGTCGCCCACCGTCGGTCGCGATCCCGCCGGGTCGCACCACCACCCCACGCCCTGCCGAAACTCCGACTCGGCGTCGTCTTCGCTCTCCTTTTGGCCTCGTCGGGCGGCTGTGGGTGGGGGGGCGGCAATCATCGCCAGACCCATCCCGTCACCGGCTCCGCCGAGTTCGGCGGCAAACCGGCCGTCGGCGCCCATTTGATCTTCCATCCCGATCCCGACCAGGAGGATCGCGACGGCCTCCCCAGCGCGGTCGTCAAGGCCGACGGCACGTTCACGGTGAGCACCTACCGCGACGGCGACGGTGCCCCGGCCGGCCACTACGTGGTCACCGCGCAGTGGTTTCCCGTCGGTGCCGACGGCTCGGTCGGCGTCAACGCGCTGCACAAGTCGTTTGCCAACCGTGCCGCTTCGCCCCTCCAGGCGACGATTCGCGAGGGGCACAACGACCTGCCGGTGTTCCGGCTCGACCCACCGAAGAAGGCCCCGGCCTCGCGCTGATCCCGGGCGGTCCGGGGTCGCGCCGGTCGGCAGGCGAGTCGGTTGAGAAGCCATGCCCGTTGGTGTTTCCATTTCCCCGAGGAGGTGATCGATGTCCGTCGTGACCGAAACCCGTTCCCGTGCTGCGGCTCCCGCGCGACCGCGCCAGCGCGGCTTCACCCTCGTCGAGCTGCTGGTGGTCATCGCGATCATCGGTACGCTCGTCGGCCTGCTCCTGCCGGCCGTGCAGGCCGCGCGCGAGGCCGCCAACCGGTCCAGTTGCGGCAACAATCTCAAGCAGATCGGCCTGGCGATCCACGGGTTCCACGACGCGCGGAAGCGCCTCCCGTCGGGCGGACGGCCGCCGGACGCCGCCACGGTCCGCTGCGGCGTGTTCGTCTACCTCCTGCCCTGGCTGGAGGAAAAGAACAAGTGGGATGCCTACGACACGAGTGTCAACTGGGGCCATGCCCGGAACCTCCCCGTGACCGGCAGCAAGGTCGCTGTCTACGAGTGCCCGTCGTCCCCGCGCGGGGCGCAGCTTGACCACAATCCCGACGGCTTCAATGGCGCTACCGGCCCGTGGAATCCGTCCGGCGCGACCCCTGCGCAGCAGAACGGGATCGTCGAAATCGGTGACTACGGGGCGTCGTTGGGGATCGACCCGCGTTTGCCCGCGGCGGTTCCGGCGTCGATCGCCAGCCAGATCGTTCCCAGTGCGTCGCTGACGTCGACGGCGAGCCGGCCGACCAACGGCATGCTCCCCAAGAACGCCCGCGTGGCTTTCAAGGACGTCACCGACGGACTGTCGAAGACGATCGCGGTCCTCGAGTCGGCAGGCCGGCCGTTCGTGTGGCGGAACGGCCGCCGTGTCAGCGCGGTGCTGTTCGGACCGGGCGGCGCCCA
>JAGWVR010000073.1 GCA_018970785.1 Planctomycetota bacterium | reverse complement strand
TGTAGCCGTAGGAATGGAAGAACGGCAGCACGCCCATCGCCGTGTCGGCCCCCGACAGATGGAGGATCGCGTCGACGGCGCGGACGTTGCTGGCGACGTTCTCCTGCGACAGCACGACCCCCTTGGGGTCCCCCGTCGAACCCGACGTGAAGATGATCGTGAGCACGTCGTCGGCGCCGATCCTGTCGAGGCCCAGCTTCCGCTCGAGCGCCGGGAGGGAGGTCACGGTGGCGTTCCACCAGGCCCCGACCTTGTCGGCGAGCGTCAGCTTGCCGCGCAGTGATCCGGCGTCGAGGAGCCTGTCGCCGAGCGACAGCTTGACGCGCTCGAGGAACGCCGGCGACGAGATCACGTGGCGGAGCCCCGCGCGCTCGATGCACAGGTCGAGGATCGCCTGGCTGGTGGTGTAGTTGAGGTTCACCGCCACGCGGCCCGACAGGGCCAACGCCGCATTGACGACCGCCGCCCCGGCGGTCTGCGGGAGGAGGAGGCCGACGCGGCGCTCGTCGGGCGCGAGCGTGCGCTCGAGCACCGCCCGGGCGCACAGAATCCGGGTGAGCAGCTCCCGTCCCGTGAGGCGGGTCCCGAGCGAGTCGGCCATCTTCATCCGCCCTGCCGCCGACCGGCAGGCGCGGAGCAGCGCCTGCTGGAGGAGCGGAGTGGTGGCTGCGCGGGGAGCGGCCATCGGGCGGCATGCCGGGAAACGACGGGGTGGTCGACTCGTTGCCGCCCCGGTGGTGACATTAGAATCGCCTGTCCGGGACCTGAACAGCCGCGGCCCCGGACGGTTCCCCGCCGCTGCCGGTTCCCCCGCCGGCGGCGCGACGGCTTCTCCCCCTCCGGCCCACGGACCCGACGGATGCCCCGCTACCAGCCCGCCCGGATCGAGCCCAAGTGGCAGTCGTGGTGGGAGTCCCACGACACTTTCGCCACGCCGCGCCTGCCGACCGGCCGCAAGCGGTACGTGCTCGACATGTTCCCCTACCCGAGCGGCGAAGGGCTCCACGTCGGCCATCCCGAGGGCTACACCGCCACCGATATCGTCACCCGCTTCGAGCGGATGCGCGGCACCGCCGTGATGCACCCGATGGGGTTCGACGCCTTCGGGCTCCCCGCCGAGGAATACGCGATCCGCACCGGCACGCCGCCGCGCGAGAGCACGGAGCGCAACATCGCGACCTTCACACGGCAGCTGAAGATGCTCGGCTTCAGCTACGACTGGAAGCGGGTCCTGGCGACGACCGATCCGGAGTACGTCCGCTGGACGCAGTGGATCTTCCTCGTCCTCTTCGACACCTGGTTCGACACCACCCTCCAGCGCGGCCGGCCGATCGCCGAACTGCCGATCCCGGACGACGTCGCCGCGGCCGGCCCGGAGGCCGTCGCCCGCTACCGCGACGAGCACCGCCTCGCCTACCAGTCGGAGGCTCCGGTCAATTGGTGCCCGGCGCTGGGCACGGTGCTGGCCAACGAGGAGGTGATCGGCGGCGTCAGCGAGCGCGGCGGCCACCCGGTGGTGCGGATCCCACTGCGCCAGTGGATGCTGCGGATCACCGCCTACGCCGACCGGCTCGAACGCGAGCTCGACGGCCTCGACTGGCCGGCGAGCATCAAGAAGCTGCAGTCCGACTGGATCGGCCGCAGCACCGGCGCGGAGGTCGATTTCTTCGTCTGCCCGCCGGGCGACGCCGGATCCTCCTTCGCCGCCTGGCAGAGCGCCCGTGCCACGGCGGGCTTCCCCGCCGAGCCCGGCGTCGACGCGATCCGCGTCTACACCACGCGACCCGACACGTTGTACGGCGTCACCTACCTCGTCGTGGCGCCCGAGCATCCGCTCGTCGAGCGGCTCACGACCGCGGCACAGCGCGACGCGATCGCCGCCTACCGCGACGCGGCGACCCGGAAGAGTGACCTCGATCGCACCGATCTCGCCAAGGAGAAGACCGGCGTGTTCACCGGCTCCTCCTGCGTCCATCCGCTCACCGGCCGACCGGTGCCGGTGTGGGTGGCCGACTACGTGCTGGCGAGCTACGGGACCGGCGCGATCATGGCCGTCCCGGCCCACGACGACCGTGACTGGGATTTCGCCAAGGCGTTCGGCCTGCCGATCGTCACCGTCGTCGAGCCGAGCGACGGCCATGGCCACGACGGCACGCTGTTCACGGGTGCCGGCCGTGCGGTGGCATCGGGGCCGTACACGGGGCTGGAAACGGCCGAGTTCATCGCCCGGATCGGCGCCGACCTGCGCGCCGCCGGGATCGGCCGGCCGGCGGTCAATTACAAGCTCCGCGACTGGCTGTTCAGCCGGCAGCGATTCTGGGGTGAGCCGTTTCCGATCCTCCACGAGGTCGACGGCGCGGGCGTACCGACCGGCGCGATCCGGGCCCTCGATCCGGCCGACCTGCCGGTCCACCTCCCCCACCTCACCGACTTCAAGCCGGGGAACACCCCCGATCCGCCCCTGTCGCGCTCACCCGCCGACTGGCTGTTCGTCGAGCGCGACGGCAAACGGTACCGCCGCGAGACCAACACGATGCCGCAGTGGGCGGGGTCGTGTTGGTACTACCTCCGCTTCCTCGACCCCCACAACACCGAGCGGTTCGTCGATCCCGACGTCGAGCGCGCCTGGATGCCGGTCGATCTCTACATCGGCGGCGCCGAACACGCCGTCCTCCACCTCCTCTACGCGCGGTTCTGGCACAAGGTGCTCCACGACCGCGGCCACGTCTCGTCGCTGGAGCCGTTCCACCGGCTGGTCAACCAGGGGATGATCCTCGGCGAGATGGAATTCACCGGATACCGCAGCCCCAAGGGGGGCTGGGTCTCGGCCGAGAAGCGTTCCGCGGAGGACGTGGGGGCGAAGGTCCCGGCCGACCAGGTCGAGAAGCAGGGGGAGCATTTCGTCCTCCGCGACGCTCCCAAGATCCGCGTCGAGAGCCGGGCCTACAAGATGTCGAAGGCCCGCGGCAACGTCGTCAATCCCGACACGGTCGTCACCGAGTTCGGCGCCGATTCGCTGCGTCTCTACGAGATGTTCATGGGGCCGCTCGAGGCGACCAAGCCGTGGAGCACCACCGGAGTGAGCGGCGTCCGCGGCTTCCTCGACCGCTGCTGGCGGCTGGTGGTCGACGAACGCGCCGACGACGTGACCCTCGCGGCCCAGGTCGTCGACGATCCCCCGACCGACGACCAGCTCCGCGAACTCCACCGCACCGTCCACAAGGTCACGACCGACATCGAGTCGCTGTCGTTCAATACCGCGATCGCCCGGATGATGGAGTTCGTCAACGTGTTCACGCCGCTCGACCGGCGGCCGCGCGCGGTTCTCGAGCCGTTCGTCACGATCCTGGCGCCGTTCGCCCCCCATCTCGCCGAGGAACTGTGGGAGGTGCTCGGGCGCCCGGCACCGGTCTCGACCGCTCCCTGGCCCACCGTCGTCGAGCGCTGGCTCCGCGACGACACCGTCGAGGTCCCGGTGCAGGTCAACGGCAAGCTGCGCGGGCGTGTCACGGTGGCCGCCGATGCCGATCCGGCGGCGCTCGAGGCGGCGGCCCAGGCCGACCCGCGGATCGCCGAGCTGCTCGCCGGGAAGCAGGTCGTGAAGGTCGTCGCCGTCCCGGGGCGGATGGTCAACTTCGTCGTCCGCTGACGGCGATGCGGCGGCTGACGGTCGCGCGCCGGCGGGGCCGGAGGTGATTGCCGGACCGCGGCGGACTGGCATAGCATGGGGCGCGCTCGGCCCGTCTCCGCTGCGGCCGCGCGATCCCGGGGAGCCTTCCATGAGCGTGGTGCGTCGCGTGCTGGCCCTGGTCCTCGGTGGCGGGCGGGGCACGCGCCTCTACCCCCTGACCCGTGATCGCTCCAAGCCGGCGGTGCCGCTGGCGGGCAAGTACCGGATCATCGACGTCCCGCTGTCGAACTGCATCAACAGCGGCGTGCAGCGGATCTACGTGCTGACGCAGTTCAACTCCGTCAGCCTCCACCGCCACATCCGCCGGACCTACACGTTCGACCCGTTCAGCGGCGGGTTCGTCGAGATCCTCGCCGCCCAGCAGACGCTCGACAACCCCGGCTGGTACCAGGGCACGGCCGATGCCGTCCGGCAGAACATCCGCTACCTCCAGCAGCCCGACATCAAACACGTGCTGATCCTGTCCGGTGACCAGCTGTACCGGATGAACTATGCCGACATGATGGCCACCCACCTCGCCCAGCGGGCCGACGTCACGATCGCCGGGATCCCGGTGCACGAGTCGGCCGCCAGCGCGCTGGGGATCATGCGGCTCGACGACGAGGGGCGGGTGGCCGGTTTCCTCGAGAAGCCCCAAACGGCCAACGAACTGGAGATGGTCCGCACCTCGCCGTCGTGGATCGAGCGCCAGGGGATCCCCGCCCACGGCCGGTCGCTGATGGCGAGCATGGGGATCTACCTGTTCGACCGTGATTGTCTCGTGGATCTCCTCCGTCAGACCGACTACCAGGACTTCGGCCGCGAGGTGTTTCCCGCGGCGATCCGTGCCAAGCGGGTCCATCTCCATCCGTTCGACGGCTACTGGGAGGACATCGGCACGATCCGCTCCTACTACCAGTGCAACCTCGACCTCGCCGGCGCGCGGCCGCCGTTCGAGTTGGCCTGTGCCGAGGCGCCGATCTACTCCCGTGGGCGGTTCCTGCCGCCGTCGCGGATCGACGGTGCGAGCATCCGCGCGAGCCTGGTCTCCGACGGCTGCCTGATCGAGCAGGGAGCGGTGATCGAGAACAGCGTGATCGGACTCCGCTGCCGGATCGGGCGCAACGTCGTGATCCGCAACTCGGTGATCCTCGGCAACGACCTCTACGAGACCGCCGACGACCTCACCGCCAACACCACCAAGGGCGTGCCACCGATCGGCATCGGCGAGGGCTCGGTGATCGAGGGGGCGATCATCGACAAGAACGTCCGCATTGGCCGCCGGGCGCGGATCGTCAACGACCACGGCTGGGATGCCAGCCCCGACAGCGACCGGTTCACCGTCCGCGACGGTGTCGCCGTGGTCCCCAAGGATGCGGTCATCCCCGATGGCTGGGTCCCGGAGCCGGTCGCGGCGTCGTGACCACGGGGTGGCTCCGCCGCGGTCAGCGGACCACGGCCGCGTCCGCGTCCGGGGCGTCGGCGGTGACGATCACGGCCGTTTCGTCGGCCGCGCTCTCCGGGGAGTCGGCGGCGACGGCGGTCTCGGCCGCGCCGGTCTCCGCTTCGACCAGCGGCGGCCAGGGGGCAGGCTTGGACCGGAGCGGAAGGATACCGTTGCTCCGCGCCATGAAGTCATTTTGCGGCGCCGAGCCGTTGGGAACCGGCCCCGAGTAGTCGAACGGATCGGGGCACATCGTGCAGCCCGTCGCCACCAGGGCCAGCGCGATCACCCAGGCCGCCCGCGCGCTCACCGGGCCCTCGTTCGCAGCGCTCATCGCCATCCCCCGTGACCCCGGTCGCCGCGGGCGCCTGTGCCCGTGGCTCTTCGGCGGCTGTCCCTCCCCCACGACCCGCCGTCGGAATCGGCCGTCGTGCCGCGGCGGCTTGAGGCAAACGCGATCAGTCGCCGCGGGGCGGCAGTTCGAGGCCGGCACGGGCGGCGAGCAGCTGCATGTCCTCCCACACCTGCCGCTTCGCGCTCGGATTGCGGAGAAGATACGAAGGGTGGTAGGTGCAGAGAACCTGGGCACCACCGTGCGCGAACCACCGACCGCGGAGCTTGCCGATCGGCTCCTCGGTGCGGAGCAGTGCGTGGGACGCCGACGTGCCCAGGCAGCAGACGAATTCCGGCGCGATCGTCGCGAGCTGGCGCTCGAAGTAGCCGCGGCAATTGGCGACCTCGTCGGGCAGCGGCGTCCGGTTTCCCGGCGGCCGGCACTTGAGGACGTTGAGGATGTAGACCTCGTCGCGCGACAGCCCGATCGAGGAGATGATCCGGGTGAGGAGTTGGCCCGCGCGGCCGACGAACGGCTCCCCGCTGGCATCCTCGTCCGCGCCAGGTGCTTCACCGAAGAAGCAGATCCGCGCCGTCGCCGACCCGGCGCCAAACACCGTCCGCGTCCGGGCCGCGGCCAAGTCCGCGCAGAGCGTGCACGCCTCGACCTCGGTGCGGATCACGGCCAGGCGGGCACCACGATCGGCCGGTGCGTCGGCAGTCTGATTCGGGGGGGCAGCGGTCACCGGCTCGGGAACCACCGTCGGCTTCCGACCGACCCGCCGCTTCGGCAGCGTTTCGACCCCGGCGGCGGCGAGGCTCTCGAGACGCTGGCCGAGGGCCCGCCGGCGGCGTGCCTGCCCATCGTCCCCCGCCCCTGCACGACTGCCGTCCATGGCCGGTTCCTGGACCACCGCGACGCGCGGCGGGTTTCACAACGCGCGGCGGAAACGCTTCGCCCCACGCCCCTTGCCCAGCCGCGTCGCGGCCGGCGGCGCTGCGGGCCGCGGTGGCTCCGCAGCGGCTGGCACGGGCTGAGCGGCAGCAGCCGGGGCCGGGGCCGGCGGCTTCGGGGCAGTGCCGTAGGCGGTCGGCACCTGGACGACGGGGCTGGGAGCCGCGCGTCGGTCGAACGCCTGGAAACCGGGGATCTCGTCGCGTTCGAGCAGTTTCTCGATCCGCATCTCGATCCGGGTCAGCTGCGGCCCTTCGTCCGGGGCGACGAACGTGTAGGCCACGCCCTCCCTCCCCATCCGGCCGGTCCGGCCGACGCGATGGACGTAGTCGTCGCAGAACTCCGGGACGTCGTAGTTGACGATGTGGGACACGCCTGACACGTCAATCCCGCGCCCGACGACGTCGGTGGCGACGAGGACCCGCACGCTGCCCTCGCGGAACTGCCGCATCACGCGGTCGCGCACGTTCTGCGCCAGGTCGCCATGGATGCAGGCGACGGCCGATTCATCCCCGCCGCGGCGCCGCGCGAGTTTCTCGAACACCTTGTCGGTGCCGCGTTTCGTCCGGCAGAAGACGATCGCCTGCCGCGGTTGCTCGCGCTCGAGAAGCTTGTCGAGAAGATCGAATTTCCGCGTCGGATCGACCGTGAAGTAGTACTGCTCGATCGTCTCGACGGCGATGTCGCGCGTCGAGAAGTCGAGGATCTCGGGATCTCGCATGTAGCGCGACGCAAGCCGCGCCACCGGCGGCGGTACCGTCGCCGACAACAGCAACGTCTGCCGGCTGTCGGGGCAGCGACGGAAGATCTTCTCGATGTCGGGACGGAAGCCGATGTCGAGCATCCGATCGGCCTCGTCGAGGGTCACGATCTCGACGTCGGCCAGCGAGATCGTGCCCCGGCTGAGGTGGTCGAGGACCCGTCCCGGTGTGCCGACGACGACGGCCGGATGGCGGGCCAGTTTGTCGATCTGCCCGCGGATCGGCTTGCCGCCGTAGACGGCGACGCAGTGGATATTCGTGCCGGCTGCGAGTTTCTCGAACTCGTCGCGCACCTGCACGGCCAACTCGCGCGTCGGCACCAGCACGATCGCCCGGGGGCCGGTTCCGCGCCCCGGCCGGGCCATCGCCTCGAGGATCGGCAGCACGAATGCCGCCGTCTTCCCCGTGCCGGTCCGGGCCTGGCCCATCACGTCGCTGCCGGTCAGGGCCCGGGGAATGAACCCGGCCTGGACGGGAGTCGGTGTCGTGTAGCCGGCCTGTTCAACGGCAGCCAACGAAGCTGCCGAGAGTCCGAGGTCGGCGAACCGTTTGGCCACCTCACCCTCGACGGCGGGCGCCGCAACCACGGTCGCGATCCGACGGTCGGCACCGCTCGACAGCCACGCGTCGGCGTCTTCGCGCCGCCCGCGCGGCCGCGGATCGTCGCGCCGCCCACCACCGGGAGGCCCCCGGCGTCGGCCTCCGCGTCCCCGGCCGCCCCGTTCCGATCCCCCGCCACCAGCCCTCTTGTCGCCTGTCACGTGTCCTTCACAGTCACCGTTGGTCCGCGGACGCGCGGCGTACCCCGCCGCGTGTTGATCCGTTCACACGTCAGGGTACCACGGTGGGTGGGTCGGGGGCAATCCGGAGGCGAGGCCGGGGGAGGGATCTCCCCGCCGTCCGGTCGATCGGGCGACGCCGAAGCGGTTCCGGGACTTCAGCGGTCGAAGAGGCGCTTGATCGCCCACAGGGTCGCGGACCGTCCGGCGCGGGCGATCGACCTGGTGAGGGGGATGCCCTTCGGGCAGACGGCGACGCAGTTCTGCGCGTTTCCGCACATCTGGATCCCGCCGGGGGCGGTCAGCGTCTCCAGACGCTCGTCGGCGATCATCTTTCCGGTCGGATGCGAGTTGAACAGCATCGCCTGGCTGATCGCGTGGGCCCCGACGAAACCCCTGTCGAAGGCTCCCTGCCGCCGCTCCGCGAACGCCTCGGGCGCCTCGCCGTCACGGCGAACCGGCTCGATCTTCACGTACTGCGGGCACGCCTCGAGACAGCATCCGCAGCTCATGCAGGTCGAGAGCGGGTAGGCGTCTTCCTGCTCCTCCGGGGAGATCCGCGGCCCGGCGCCGTGGTCGTAGGAATCGTCGACGGGCACCCAGGCCTTGACCTTCTCGAGACCCCGGAACAACCGTCGGCGATCGACGACAAGGTCGCGGACGACGGGAAACTTCGACATCGGCCGCAGCTCGATCTCTTCACCATCCTCGAGCAGACGGTCGACGAGCGCCGAGCAGGCCATCCGCGTCGCACCGTTGATCAGCATCGTGCAGGAGCCGCACACCTCCTCGAGGCAGTTGCAATCCCATGCCACCGGGGCCACGGGCCGTCCATCGGCGGCCCGCGCGCCGGCCGCGATCCGCTGCAGGACGCTGATCACGTTCATGTTCGGCTCGTAGGGAACCACGTGCCGCTCCCAGTAGCTCTCCTGCCCGGGAGCGTCCTGACGGAGAATGCGCACTCGGATCGCGCGCTGCTCTTCGCCTGAGCCGGACGACGAAGGGTCCGAAGAATGGGCGGGGGCGATCATCGGGAGGTCTCCACGGCGGCGTGTCGGACGATGGGAAAGGATGGCGGGGGAGCGAACGTCGGCCCTCAGGTGGCGGCCGCCGCGACCGTCGCCCGGGAGGCACCCTCCGCGACCGACGCCTGGCGTTCGCGCCACACCTCCTCGATCAGGTCGGCGCCGACCAGGCCGTACAACCGGGGGCGCGGCGGGATCAACGAAGTGTCGATGTCCTCGTAGGTGATCTGGGGATGGCCGTCGGCACCGGGGCGGGCGACCGTGCTCTTCAGCCACCGCTCGGTGTTGGCGGCGAACCGGTCGCACCACGCCTCCGCTTCGCGGCGCCGGTCCACCGGATCGGTCGCGGACAGGCCGGGCACGGAAAACGCCGGCTTGAAGTGGGCCCCGCGGCACTCGTCGCGGAGCAGGGCCCCCTTGAGGATGATCTTCGCGAGCGGAAACATGTCGCCGAGCGACTTGGTGAACGTGACGTTTTGGTTGGTCCAGTTGCCGGTGTCGCTGACGGCGCTGCGGGTCCACCGCTCCTCGAGGGTGCAGACCTCGTCATAGGCGGCGGCGAGCTGGTCGTTGCGCCGCACCACGGTCGCCACACGGGTCATCAGCGCCCCGAGATCCTGGTGGATGGCGTAGGGGTTGTCGCCCCCGCCACGCCGGCCGAGCAGCGCCTCGTGGCGATCCTGCTCGCGCCGCAGGGCGGAATCGAACAGCCGCGCCGGCTCCTCGGCGGCCGTCCGCGACGCGCCTTCACCTCCGGCGATCACCCCACTGGCGCAGAACAGCCCGCTGAAGATGCACGACAGCAGCGAATTGGCGCCGAGCCGGTTGGCACCGTGGTACTGGTAGTCGCATTCGCCGATCGCATACAGCCCGGGGATCGTGGTCTGGTGGTTGCGCGGCGACCCCTCCTCCATCCCGCCGCCGGCACTGCGCTGGTAGTCGACCCACAGCCCGCCCATCGAGTAGTGGACGGCGGGGAAGATCTTCATCGGCACCGACCTCGGGTCGACCCCCTGGAACTTCTCGTAGATCTCGAGGATCCCGTGGAGCTTGCGGTCCAGCTCCTGGCGGGGGATGTGGGTCAGGTCGAGGTACACGCACGGCCGGTCGCGCTCGACCGACAAGCCCTCGTTGACGCAGATGTCGAAGATCTCCCGCGTGGCGATGTCGCGCGGCACGAGATTCTTGTATTTGGGATAGCGATCCTCGAGGAAGTAGAAGCGTTCCGACTCGGGGATCGTCGTCGGGTCGCGTGGATCCTGCGGAGTTCGCGGCACCCAGACGCGGCCCCCTTCGCCGCGGGCGCTTTCGCTCATCAGCCGCAGCTTGTCGGCGCCCGGGATCGCCGTCGGGTGAACCTGGATGAACTCGCCGTTGCCGTAGGCGGCGCCGTGCTGGTAGGCGCGGCTGATGGCGCTGCCCGTGCAGGCCATCGACATCGTCGAACGGCCGAAGACGAGCCCGCATCCCCCCGAGGCGAGGATCACCGCGTCGGCGGCGAACGACCGGAACTGCATCGACACCAGATCCTGGCAGATCGCGCCGCGGCAGCGGCCGTGGCCGTCGAGGACGGGGGCGAGGAAGTCCCAGAACTCCCACTTCTTCACCCGCCCGGCGACCTCGTGCCGGCGCACCTGCTCGTCGAGCGCGTAGAGCAATTGCTGGCCGGTCGTCGCCCCGGCGAAGGCGGTCCGTTTGTAGAGCGTGCCACCGAAGCGGCGCTGGTCACGGAATCCCTCGGGGGTGCGGTTGAAGGGGACGCCGAGGCGGTCCATCAGGTCGATGATCCGCGGCCCCCAGTCGGCCATTTCCTTGACCGGCGGCTGGTGCTGGAGGAAGTCGCCACCGTAGACGGTGTCGTCGAAGTGCTTCCACTCCGAGTCCCCCTGCTGGCGCGTCAGCGCGTTGACGCTGTTGATACCCCCCTGGGCACAGACGCTGTGTGACCGTTTCACCGGCACGAGGCTGATCAGGTCGACGGCGACGCCCAGCTCGGCCAACCGCATCGTCGCCGACAGCCCTGCCAGCCCGCCACCGACGACCAACACCCTCGGCTGTGCCATGGATCAACCCTTTCGCTCCCGCACGCCGAGGCCGGGAAAGTCCCGTCCGGGGTGCGTGCGGGTCGATCCCCGGTGAAAAGTCTTCTCGCGCCGGTTTTCGTCCCCGGCGATCAGGTTCCCACGTCCGCGGAGACGGCAGCCGGCGTCGCCGGCACTCCCCCTTCGAGCATCCGCCGTGCCTCGCCGCGCCGCTCCTCGAGGGCCCGGGCCGAGTCGACGTCGATCCTCCGGATGCCGACCAGCGACCCCAGCCCTGCAAGCGCCAACACGGCGCCGACGCCGACACTCAGCCAATTCGCCCGCCGCATCGCCGCGGGGCTCGTCCATACACCCCAGGTGATTCCCAGCGACCACAACCCGTTTGCGAAATGGTAGACCGCGGCGAGCATGCCGATGGCATACAGCAGGTTCATCCCCAGGGAGGCCATCGCCACCGCGAGGGTGCTCGACGCGTGGTGCGGATCGAATCCCGGCAGGGCCGTGCCGCGGAACGGCGCCCCGAGCCAGTGGAGATGGACGAGGTGCCAGACGATGAACGCGAAAGCGATCATCCCCGAGGCCCGTTGCAACGTGTAGCGGATGTTGCCCGCGTAGGGATAGGAACCGACGTTCGGCATCCCGCCGGCGATGATCACGAATCCCACCACCGCGTGGAACAGGATCGGCAGGAAGATGAAGGCGATCTCCACCGGCACCAGCAGGGGACCGAGGCCGTGAATCGTGTCGACACGGTCCTGGAAGCTCTCCGCCCCGCCGAGGATCGACGAGTTGGTCAGCAGGTGAACCACCAGAAAGGCCCCCACCGGCAGCAGCCCCGCCAGCGAGAAAAGCCTGTAGATGAGGAACTGGTGGCGGGTGAAGAACGAGTCTGCGGCGGTTTCGTCGCGTGTCACGATGAACCTGCTCGTTGTTGACCTGCCCGGCCGAGCGTGCCGGCCGGCACCGCGCCGGACCGGAACCTTGGCCCGTCGTCATGCGAGTCACGCGGGCCGACACAACGACGGCAACGACGCACGGTCCGACTCCACGGTCCGCTGCTCGTCGCCGGTGGCCGCCTGGCCCTCCGCAGGCCTCGGCCTCGGGCATCAACCGCTCCGGTCCCGACGCCGCCCCGACACGACGGCAGACCGTTCGCGATCCCGCATCACGACCGAGGGGAGTATAGGACCGCGTCGCGCCCGGGCAACGCCGGTAGCGTGAATTGGCGGCTTCGATCCCTCTTTTTTATACTCGGTTCGGTGTCGCCCGGTCCGGCACGGAGGGATAGCAGGGTGTCGGAAGTCCGGAACGTGCTGGTCGTATCGGAGTCCTCGGTCCGCCCTGCGGTGTCGATCGACGACGGTAGGCTCACCGTCGACACCGGTGTTTCGGGCTCGTCGCACGTCATTCCCTGCAGCGACGTCCGCGACGCTGCCGAGCGCGTCGCCACCGACGGCAGTACGGCTGCGGCCGTACTCGTCGGCCGCGGTGCGGTCGGCGAGCTGCGCGCGCTGGAACGCGACAGCCGTGTGCTCGCCGACCTTCCCGACGGCGTCGCCGTCGTCTCCGCCGGCGGCACGATCCTCTGGGGCAACGCCCGGTTTCGCGAGTGGTGTGGCTGCGAGTCGGTGGCCGATCGCCGCATCGGCGACGCCCTCAACGCCCCGGAGATCGTCGGTGACGAGGGGGATCCGGTGGCGGCCGTGGTCGCCGGGGCGGTGGCCGCCGCGGCCACCGTGCGGACGGCCGACAACCGCTACTTCCACCTCCGTGCCGCCCCGTTCACCGACATCACCGCCCCCGGGGCGGCCGTCGCCGTCGTCAGCGTCCGCGAGGTGACCCACACGATCCTCGAGCAACAGAAACGCGCCGCCATCCACCACGCCGGTCAGCAACTCGCCGACCTCACCCCGGCCGAGCTGGCGAGCATGAGCGTCACGGAGCGGATCGACCTCCTCAAGAGCAACATCCTCCATTACTCGCGCGACCTGTTGCAGTTCGACGTCATCGAGATCCGCCTCCTCGACGCGCGCACCGGCCGGCTCGAGCCGCTGCTGGCCGAGGGGATGGAGCCGGAGGCCGAGGCCCGGGTGCTGTACGCCCGCACCGAGAACAACGGCGTCACCGGCTTCGTCGCCGCCACCGGCCGGAGCTACCACTGCACCGACACGGCGCACGACCCCCACTACCTCGAGGGCTGCAAGGGCGCGAAGACGTCGCTCACCGTGCCGCTGACCTACCACGACCGGGTGATCGGCACGTTCAACGTCGAGAGCCCCGAGCCGGGCGGCTTTTCCCCGACCGATCTGCAGTTCCTCGAGATCTTCGCCCGCGACGTCGCCGTCGCCATCAACACCCTCGAGCTGCTCGTCGCCGAGAAGGCGACGACGGCGGCGGCGAGCATCGAGGCGATCCACGGGGCGGTCGCCCTGCCCGTCGATGACATCCTCAACGAGGCCGTCAACGTCATGGAGCGCTACATCGGCCACGATGCCGACGTGGTCGAGCGCCTCCAGAAGATCCTCCGCAACGCGCGCGACATCAAGCTCGTGATCCAGAAGGTCGGCGAGACGATGACCCCGAGCTCGGCCCACACCCAGTCGCGCCAGCCCCAGCGGCCGCGGCTCGTGCGCCGACGGATCCTCGTCGTCGATGCCGACGAGCAGGTCCGGGCGGCGGCCCACTCGCACCTCGAGCGCTGCGGCTGCATCGTCGAGACGGCACGCGACGGCGGCGAGGCGATCTCGATGGTCCGCAACGCGCGCGACAGCTACGACATCGTGCTCTCCGACATCCGCCTCCCCGACATGACCGGCTACGAGTTGCTCGTCAGGCTGCTCGAGCGGATGTCTCCGGGACGGTTCATCCTGATGCAGGAATTCGGCTGGGACCCCGGCCACTCGATCGTCAAGGCGCGGCAGGCCGGCAGCCGACTCCAGCTCTTCAAGCCGTTCCGTGTCGATCAGCTGCTCGACACGATCGAGCGGGCGCTCGCCGACTGACCGATCGGCCGGCGACGACGACACCCGCCCCCTCCGGAAGTGGCATTGCCACTGGCGGGGCCGCCGTGATGCCCGCCCCAGGTTGCCCAGCCGAGCGTCGCACCCGGCCCGCCGGCGTGGGATCGGAGCGGCTTCTTCCCTGTTTTCCAGGCACGCTCACCCAACGGTGGCTGGCCTTGACCCGTTCCCCGGCGGGCCGCTACCTATCCCGCCCTTGCTGTCCCCAGACCACAGGGATCCGGCCCATGGCATGCCTCCACGATTCCGCCGCGCGACGCTCGGTTCGCCAGACCGATGCAGGGCTGTTCGCCGGCCTGCGGCTCAGTGCAGCCGCGCTCTCGCTGGCTCTCGCCGGGCCACTGGGCGGCGCCTTGTCGGCTGCCGAGCCGCTCCCCGCGCCAGCCGATGACGCCGCCGCCGCGCGACGGGCGCTGGCGGGCGCCGAAGCGGGCACGCCCGTCGGTCCCCCGCGCCAGCCGACGGCCGCACCGCAGGCGGCGGGGGGCGCGCCCGGCACCGAACGGCTCCCCCGAGACCTGGCGATCGCCAAGGCGTCGGCCGAGGTCGCCGCCCGGCAGCTCGAGGCCCGCCGGCTGGCGACGACCGCGCCGATCGAGGCCCTCGAACTGCTCGATGCCGTCACCGCCGACATCGGTGCCCGCGACATCCCCGCCGAGACGCGTGAGCAGCTCCAGCGGCGGATCGACCGCTCGCGCCGCGAGATCGAGGAAGCCACCGGGAAGCGCCGTTCCGAGCTGGAGATGGAGCGGAAGACCGCCCGCGTCGAGGCCGAGGTCCAGCGCGAGCGGGCGCAGCGGGTCGAGGTCGATCAGCGGCTGGCGATGCTCGTCGAGGAATACAACGCGCTGATCGACGACCGTCGCTATGCCGAGGCCGAGGCACTGGCCAAGAAGGCCGGCCAGCTGGCCCCCGACAATCCCGTCGTTCGCCAGCTCCTCTCGCAGAGCCGGATGATCCGCCGGATCGACGCCCAGAAGTCGATCGAGTCGGACAAGCAGGCGGCGGTTCTCGACGTCGCCGAGGACGTCGAACGCTCGACGACGCCGTTCCTCGGCCCGATCGAGTTTCCCGCGACCAAGGAATGGGAAACGCTCACCAAGAACCGCACGCGCCGCGAGGCCGACGGCAAGGGGCGTCTCAACCCCGCCGAGGTGCAGATCCAGCGCAAGCTCTCCACGCCTGTCGTCGCCTCCCACCGCAACGAGCCGCTCGCCGTCGTCCTCGATTCGCTGGCCCGGCAGGCAGACGTGCCGATCCATCTCGACATGGTCGGCCTCGAGGGGGAGCAGGTCCTCAGCGACACGCCGGTGACGATCGCGCTGGACCAGAAGATCTCCCTGAAGAGCGCCCTCAAGCTGCTCCTCGAGCCGCTCCACCTCGACTACGTGATCAAGGACGAGGTCCTGAAGATCACCAGCCCGCGCCTCCTCAAGGGGGACGTGTACAGCGTCTCCTACCAGGTCGCCGACCTCGTGATCCCGGTGCCGAGCTTCTCGACCGACGGCCTGGGGATCTCGGCTGCCCTCCGCGACGGCTACGCGCGGATCGCCACGCAGGAAGCCCCGGTCGTCCAGACCGGTCCACCCCCCGCGGGGATCAATGCCGCCGCCCGCGGGCCGGCCGGCGCGGTGGATCCGCTCTCGCTGGCCCAAATGCAGGGGCCGATGAACGCCCCCGCCACCGGCTCGACACCGTCGATCCCCTTCGGCCCGCAGGGAGTGCCAGGCGGCAACATGGCCGATTTCGCGTCGCTGATCGACCTCATCCAGCAGACCGTCGCCCCGCAGAGCTGGAACACCGTCGGCGGCCAAGGGGCGATCCAGCCGTTTCCCACCAACCTCAGCATCGTCGTCAGCCAGACACAGGAGGTCCACGAAGAGATCGCCGACCTCCTCGAGCAGCTCCGCCGTCTCCAGGATCTCCAGGTGACGATCGAGGTCCGCTTCATCTCGCTCAACGACACGTTCTTCGAGCGGATCGGCGTCGACTTCGACTTCAACATCCAATCCAACGTCCGCCAGCCGCTCAACATGACGGCCGTGCCGACGGCGAGCAATTCGTCGCTGTCCCCATATTCCCTGGGCATCATCCCGGGTCCCGGCGGCCCGTCGCAGACGATCGGCCTCGACACCACCGGGCATCCCGGCGTGGCAATCGCGCCCAGTCAGGGGTTGGGCCAGCAAAACTACTTTTCGATCCCGTTCCGGCAGAACAGCTTCGGCCCCGGCAGCGTGCCGCAGCTCCCCGGACTCCCCGACCCGGCCTCGTCGGCGGCCAACTTCGGGTTCGCGATCCTCTCCGACATCGAGGCCTACTTCCTCATCCAGGCGGCCCAGGGCAACACCCGCTCCAACGTCATGCAGGCGCCGAAAGTGACGCTGTTCAACGGCCAGACGGCGAGCGTCTCCGACACCCGCCAGCGACCGTTCGTGACCAGCGTGGTCCCCGTCGTCGGCGACTTCGCCGCCGCCCAGCAGCCCGTGATCACCGTCCTCTCCGAGGGGACGGCGGTCAACGTCCAGGCGGTGGTGTCGAGCGACCGGCGCTTCGTCCGCCTCACGCTCGTCCCGTTCTTCTCGACGATCGGCAAGGTCGAGGAGTTCCAGTTCGAGGGCTCGCGATCGACGAGCACCAAGAGCAGCGACGAGAAGACCGGGCTCGACGGTGAGGCGGGCCTCGAGGGGGTTCCGCCGCTCGGCGCCGCCCTCGGCGTCCAGGCCAAGAGCGACCGTGAGCAGACGCTCCGCTCCAGCGGCACCACGATCCAGCTGCCGGAGTTCCTGTTCACCACCGTGACCACCACGGTCAGCGTGCCCGACGGCGGCACGGTGCTCCTCGGCGGCATCAAGCGGCAGCGCGAGGGGCGCAACGAGTACGGCGTGCCGATCCTCTCGAAGATCCCCTACATCAACCGGTTGTTCCGCAACGTCGGCCTCGGCCGCACGACCGACAGCCTGATGCTGATGGTGACGCCGCGGATCATCATCCAGGAAGAGGAGGAGGACAAGCTCCTCGGGAACAGCCGTCCCTGAGCCGCTCCCGATGAAACCCTCCTGGATCACCGCCGGCGCTCTCGTCGGCTTCGCCGCGGTCGCCGCCGGATCGTTCGGCGCCCACCTCCTCGAGGCCCGCCTCGAGGAGACCGGGCAGGCGGCCAACTGGGAGACGGCGGTCCGCTATGCCCTCGCCCACGCCCTGGCGCTGGTGCTCGTGGGGTTGCTCGGGCGGCTGCCGGGCCGTGCCGCGTCCGGCGCCGTTTCCGTGGCGGGGTGGTGTTTCCTCGTCGGCACCGCGATCTTCAGCGGCTGCCTGGGCGTGCTCGCCCTCTCGGGCCTGCGCTGGCTCGGCGCGATCGTGCCGATCGGCGGCGTCCTCATGCTCGCCGGGTGGCTCTCACTGGCCGTCGCCGGACTGCCGCGCGGCGAGTGAGGCGGTCGTTCCCGCTGTCGCCGGAGTGGACAAAGGCCAGGGAGGGCTTTGTCCACGGACAG
>JAGWVR010000072.1 GCA_018970785.1 Planctomycetota bacterium | reverse complement strand
CTTCGATCCCGACGGTGACCACCGATCCATCGTCTCGGGGGCCCGCGGCCGGCGCGTCGACTTCGCCGCCCCCGACCACAGCCTGTTGCTGCTCAAGGCGACCGCCGCCGAGCCCCACGGCGGCGGGAAGCGGATCGAGAGCGGCAGCGACGACCACCGCCGGATCGCCGCCTGGATCGCCGCCGGCGCGCCGCGTGCCGGGCCCGACGACCCGCGTGTCGACCGCGTCGAGATCGGCCCCCCGCCACGCCTGCTCGCCGCCGGCGAGGAGCTGACGCTGGCCGCCACCGCGATTCTCACCGACGGTTCGCGCCGCGACGTGACCGGCGACTGCGCCTGGCAGTCGAGCGAGCCGGGGATCGTCAGGCTCGCCGCGGGGGGCAGGGCGACCGCCGGAAGCCACCCCGGCGAGGCGACGGTGATGGCGCGGTACATGGGCTTGATCGCCACCTGGGACACCGGTGTCGCGCGGCCGGCCGCGGTCGACCCGGCGGCGTACGCCGGCCTGCCGCGTGCCAATTTCATCGACGACCTTGTCCATGCCCGCCTCGAGCAGCTCGGGATCGTGCCGAGCGCGCCGTGCTCGGACTCGACGTTCCTGCGCCGGGCGCACGTCGACGTCATCGGCCGGCTCCCGACCGTCGCGGAGGCGCGGGCGTTCCTCGCCGACACCGATCCCGACAAGCGGGCGCGGCTCGTCGCGGCGCTCCTCGAGCGCGGCGAGTATGCCGACTTCCAGGCCAACAAGTGGGCCGACCTGCTCCGCCCCAATCCCTACCGGGTTGGCATCAAGGCGACGATGGCGCTCGACGGCTTCCTCCGCGACGCCTTCCGCCGCAACCTCCCCCACGACGGGTTCGTGCGCGAGCTGCTGACGGCGCGCGGCAGCACGTTCCGCGACGGCGCGACGACGATGTTCCGCGACCGGCGCAGTCCCGACGAGATCGTGACGATGGTCAGCCAGTTGTTCCTCGGGACGCGGCTGGAATGTGCCAAGTGCCACCAGCATCCCTTCGAGCGCTACGGGCAGGCCGACTTCTACGCGCTGGCGGCGTTCTTCGGCCGCGTCGGCTACCGCGGCACGGGGCTGTCGCCGCCGATCTCCGGCGGCGAGGAGTTCGTCACGCTCGCCGACCGCGGCGAGGTCCGCCATCCCCTCACCGGCGCCGTCCTCCCCCCGCGGCCGTTGTTCGGCACGGCGCCCGAGCCGGCCGCCTGGGAAGACCCGCGTGCGGCGCTGGTCGGGTGGATGACCGCGGCCGACAACCCGCTGTTCTTCCGCGCCGCGGCCAACCGCGTCTGGGCCGACCTGATGGGCGTCGGGATCGTCGATCCCGTCGACGACCTCCGCGCCACCAATCCCCCCTCCAATCCGGCGCTGCTCGACGCCCTCGCCGCCGAGTACCGCCGGCTCGGCATGGACACCAAGCGGTTCATCGCCACGATCATGGCGTCGCACGTCTACGCCGCCTCGAGCACCCCCGACGCGACCAACGCCGGCGATCACCGCAACTTCTCGCGCCGCCTCCGCCGCCGGCTCCGCGCCGAGGTGCTCGCCGACGCGATCGACGACGTCACCGAAGTGCCCACCGTCTATGCCGGCGCGCCCCCCGAGTCGCGCGCGGTCCAGCTGTGGACCCACCGCACCGGCTCGACGTTCCTCGACGTCTTCGGCCGCCCCGATCCCAATCAAGATCCGCCCTGCCAGCGCGACCCCGACGCCACCGTCGTCCAGGCGCTCCACCTCCTCAATGGCCCGCAGATCGCCGCCAAGATCGCCGCCGACACCGGCGCGGCGGCCCGCCTCGCCGCCACTCTCCTGCCGCCGGCGGCGCTCGTCGACGAGCTCTATCTGGCTGCCTACGCACGGTTTCCGACCAGCGCCGAGCGCGCGGTGCTCGAGGCGGAGTTCGCCCGCGAGGGGCGGCCGCGCCGGCGGGTCGTGGAAGACATCCTCTGGGCGCTTTTGAACTCGGCGGAGTTCGTGTACGAGGATTGACGAAAACAGACTGGCCGCCCGTGACCCGGGCGAGGGAGGTGGTCGATGACTGACGCGCGACGCGACGGGAAACGCCTCGAACTGCCGTTCTCGCGGCGGACGGGCCTGCGGCTCGGTCTCGGAGGCCTCGCCGGCGGCACGCTCGGCGGGATGTGCGGCCTCCTCGCGGCGGCGCGGGGCGCGGGGCCGGCTCCGGCGACGGCCCGGGCGAAGGCCTGCATCCTCGTCTGGCTCGACGGCGGACCGACCCACCTCGAGACGTTCGATCCCAAGCCCGACGCCCCGGCCGAGACGCGCGGCGAGTTTTCCGCGATTTCCACCGCCGTGCCGGGCACGCAGATCTGCGAGCACCTTCCCGAGCTGGCGAAGATCGCCGACCGCTACGCGCTCGTCCGCTCGGTCTGCCACGACCAGGGCAACCACGGCGCCGGCAACCACTACATGATGACCGGCGCCCCGCCGCGGATCCCCGTCGGCTGCGGCGCGTTCGTCAGCTTCCACCCGAGCATGGGGAGCGTCGTCGCCCACGAGCGCACCGCGCCCCACGGCATGCCGGCCTACTTCTCGATGCCGAGCATGACCCGCTCCGGCGGCCCGAGCTTCCTCGGCGCCCGCCACGCGCCGTTCGTGATCGCCGACGATCCCAACGCCAAGGGGTTCCGCGTCCGCGACCTCGCCCTCCCGGCCGGGATCGAGTCGGACCGGTTCGCCGCCCGGCAGGACCTGCGCCGCCTCGTCGATCGCCTGCCGAGGCACGATGATCCCGCCGTCGCCGATCCGGTCCGTGTTCTCGACGACTACTACGCCCAGGGGGAGAGGCTCGTGACGACACCGGAGGCGCAGCGCGCCTTCGACATCGCCGCCGAACCCGACGCGGTCCGCGACGCCTACGGGCGCGACGGCCTCGGCCAGCGCGCCCTGCTGGCGCGGCGGCTCGTCGAGGCGGGCGTTCCGTTCGTGACGATCAACGACGGCGGCTGGGACCACCACGCCGATCTCTTCGGGGCGCTCGAGAAGCGGCTCCCCGCCTTCGACCGGACGATCGCCACGCTGATCGGCGATCTCGACCAACGCGGCCTCCTCGAGACGACGATGGTGATCGTCCTCGGCGAGTTCGGCCGGACCCCCAAGCTGTCGGTGCTGCCGGGGCAGACGAAGGCCGGCCGCGACCACTGGTCGAGCGCGATGTCGATCCTGTTCGCCGGCGGCGGCACGCCGGGCGGGCTCGTCGTCGGCGCCACCGACCGGCTCGGCCACGCCGCCCGCGACCGCGTCCTCGCGCCGGAAAACTTCGTCGCCACCGTGTATGCCAAGCTCGGCATCGATCCGGGGATGCACTTCATCACGCCCGCCGGCCGGCCGACGTTCCTCGTCGCCGACCCGACCCCGATCGCGGAACTGATGGGGTGAGGTGGCGCGGGGCGATCGTCGCCGCGGTCCTCGTCCCGGGCGTGGCGGCAGCGGCGCCCCGGGCCGACCACCTCTTTCCCGCCGGGGGCGTCCCGGGAGCGGCATCGCGCGTCGTCGTCAGCGGCACGTTCCCGGTCTGGCCGGTCGGAGTCTGGACCGACCGTGGCCAGCTCGCCATCGCCTGCACCGAGACGCCCGGATCGTTCGACGTCACGGTGCCGGCCGACGGGGCGGTGGGCGTGCACCGCGTCCGGTTCCACGACCCCACCGGCGCCTCGGCCGTGCGCCGGTTCCTCGTCGACCCGCTGCCGGCGCTCCCTGAATCGGAGCCGAACGACGCTCCGCGCTCCGCGCAGGCCGTCAGCCTTCCGGTCGTCGTCGACGGCGTCGTCGACAAGCCGGGGCAGGTCGATTGCTTCCGTGTCGAGCTCGCCGCCGGTCAACGGCTCGTGGCCGCGGTCGATGCCGTCGGCCGCCTCGCCAGCCCGTTCGATCCCGGCCTCGAGCTCCTCGACGAACGCGGGGCGCTCGTCGAGCGCAACCTCGACGCCGCCGGCCTCGACCCGCGGATCGTCCACGTCGCGACCAGGGCCGGCTCGGTCGTCGTCCGCGTCTTCGGCCTTCCCGCCACCCCCGACAGCACGATCGGCCTGGCCGGTGGCGCGTCGTTCGTCTACCGCCTCACGCTCACCACCGGGCCGGTCCTCACCGGCTGCGTGCCGGGGGCGATCGGCGCCACGGCGTCGGTCGCGCCGCGCGGCCTCGATCTGGCCACCGTCCCGGTCGTGCTCTCGACGCCGGGGCAGGCCGCCGTCGCCGGTGGGGGCACCGTGCGGACCGCGACGCTCCCCGGCGCGGCGGGGCTGGTCGAGATCCCGGAGACGACGGCGGCGGTCGTCGAGGCGGGGCCGTGGCCGCGGGCCACCCCGTTGGCGGCGCTCCCCGCCTGCGTCACCGGTTGCCTGGAGACCGCCGGCGAGGCCCGCGGCGTCCGGTTCCCCGCCGCGAAGGGAAAACGCCTGGCGATCGAATGCGCCGCGCGGAGCGCCGGTTCGGCTGCCGATCCGATCGTGACGATCCACGACGCCGCCGGCCGCCGCCTGTTCGTCCACGACGCGGCCGACGAGCGCTTCGCCTGGCAACCGCCCGCCGACGGCGACTATCAACTCGTCGTCGCCGACCGGCGCGACGGTGCGTCGCCGTGGCACGGCTTCCGCGTGTCGATCGAGCCGGAGGCGCCGGCCGTCCGTCTCTCCGTCGCCGCCGATGCGGTGACGGGCACCGTCGGCAAGCCGATCGCGATCGAGGTCGTGATCGACCGCCGCCATGGATTCGCCACGCCGCTGGCGATCGGCTGCGAGCCCCTCGCCGCGGGGATCGAGGCAGCGGCGGTGGTGTCGCCGGCGGAGGGGGACGCGGCCAAGAAGGTCACGCTCGAGATCGTCTGCCGTGAGCCGTTTTCCGGCCCGGTCCGGATCGTCGCCCGGCCCGAGGGGCAGCCCGACGCCGTCCCGGTCGCCCCCGCGACCTGCGGAGCCGAGCGCGTGATCGATCTGTGGGTCAGTGCCACGCCGGCTGCGCCCTGAGCGGCACCGCGCGGCCGCCGGTTGAGTCGCTTCGGCACGACATGTGCCCATGCCCATGGGCGGCCCGACGACCGTCCCGGGCTGCCGCGGCGGCGATCACGCCCGTGGCCGCGTTTCGTGCACCGGAGCCCCCCCGATGGCGACCCCATCCTGGCAGCGCGCCCTGTATCGGATTGCCGCGCGCCGCGCCGCAAAACGCCGCGCGTCCGCCCGGTCGTCGGCCCCCGTGGCGGCGCCCGAGCCGCTCGAAGGACGCCAGTTGCTCGCCGCCGATCCACCGCTCCGCGTCGGGATGAACCTCGAGAACATCGTCGACTGGTCGCCCGCGTGGGTCTTCAAGGATGCGTTCCAGGCGTCGCGCGGGTGGATCACCCACGCCGTCGACGCCGCCACCGGCGGGATCGCGGCCTGGGACGTCGGTGAGTCGCATCCGCTCGCCGTCGACGCCGAGGGTGTGCCGACGGGCCTGGCGACCTGGAGCGAAGGAGGGCGCACGCTCCGCCAGGCGGCCGGCACGCTGCTGTTCCGGGACATCGCCGGTGGTCATCCCGCCGGGCGTTACCGGGCCGAGTGGGACGGCAGTGGCAGCGTGCGTTTCGACTTCGACGCCAGCGTCGTCGCCACCGGCCGCACGGCCGACGGGCGGTCGTTCGCCGATCTTCTCGTCACCCCGACCGATGCCGGGATCCACGTCGTCATCGATCGGACCGATCCCGCCGACCCGGTCCGCGGCCTCCATGTCTGGATGCCCGACTGGCAGGGGCAGTCGTTCGCCGGCCAGCGCTGGCGACCGGGGGACCCAGGCACCCCGTTCCACCCGCTGTTCCTCGAGCGCCTCAAGCCGTTCTCCACGCTCCGCTTCATGGCACTGCAGGAGACCAACGGCTCGACGATCCTCTCCTGGGCCGACCGCCGCACCGCCGACGCCGTCCGCCAGGGCTCGGGCCCCGGCGGTTCCGCGTCCGAGCCGGCGGTCAACGGCATGGCGCTGGAATACATGGTCCAGCTCGCCAACGACCTCGACGCCGACGCCTGGTTCAACATGCCCCACGCCGCCGACGACGATTTCGTGCGCCGCTTCGCGACCTACGTCCACGACTGCCTCGAGCCCGGCCGGCGCGTGTTCGTCGAGTGGTCCAACGAGATCTGGAACTTCGCCTGGGGATTCGAGGGCTCGCGCTGGGTCGACGCCCAGACGCGTCTCCCCGGGAACGAGGGGCTGTCGCACTGGGAGGTGGCCGGCCGCGAGGCGCGGCGCGACATGGAGATCTGGAGCGGCGTGTTCGCCGACGCGCCGGGGCGACTGTCGCGCGTCGCCGCCGGGTGGTCGGCCAACGACTGGGTGAGCAACGAGATCGCCACGGCGATGGCGGGGAGCTTCGACGTGATCGCGATCGCCCCCTACATGCAGCCGACACTCGAGCAGCGCGCCGGCTACTCCGCCGCGACCGGCGTCGAGCAGGTGCTCGCCGACACGCGGTCGTCGATCGCGCGGATGGTCGCCGAGGTGGGGCGCCACCGGCAGATCGCCGCCGACTGGTCGGCGCGCCTCGGCCGGCCGATCCAGGTCGTCGCCTACGAGGGAGGGCCGCACCTCGACGGACGCGGCGCGCCCTACCAGGCGGCCTTCAACGCCGCCGCCGCCGACCGGCGGATGGGGGACCTGACGCGCGACTACCTCCGGGCCCTCGACGGCGCCGGCCTCGATCTCTACCTCCACTTCCAACTGACCGCCTCCCCCTACGCCGGCTCGTTCGGCGACTTCGGCACGCTCCACCGGATGGACGAGGCGCCGGCGACGGCGTGGCGGTACGCCGCGGTCGTCGCCGCGGCCGACGGTTCGCTGTTCGCGCCGCCGGCGCCCGCGGTCCGGCCGGCGATCGACTTCGACGGCGACGGTCTCGGCGATCTCGTGTGGCGCAACGCCGCCACCGGGCTGTTCACGGCCCGGCTCCTCGACGCGGCGGGGAGCGTGAAGGCGACGCGCGTCCTCGGCGCGGGCACCCACTGGGAGATCGCCACCGTCGGCGACTTCGACGGCGACCGCGTCAGCGATCTCGCCTGGCGCCATCTCGCCAGCGGGACGACGGTCGTGTGGCTGCTCCGCGGAGACGGCAGCGTGCGCACAAGCGCCCCGGTCGGTGGCGACCTCGCCTGGCGGATCGAGACCAGCGACGACTACGACGGCGACGGCCGCGACGATCTCGTCTGGCGCCATGCCGCCACCGGCGCGACGACGATGGCGCTGATGGACGGCCTCGCCGTGCGGAAGTCGCGGGCCCTCGGCGGCGATCCCGTCACGCGCCTCGTCGCCACCTCGGGCCGCTACGACGCCGACGGCGACGGCCGCGCCGATCTCGTCTGGCGCGACGCGCGCACGGGGGCGACACGGCTGTGGCGGATGAACGGCACGGACGTCGTCGCCCGGGCGAACCTCGGCGGTGACCTCCGCTGGGAGGTGGCGGCGACCGGCGACTTCGACGGCGACGGCCGCGGCGACATCGTGTGGCGCGACGCCGCGACCGGGACGGCGGTGATGCGGTTGATGGACGGGGGCCGGGTGGTGGCCGCGCGCACGATCCGCGCCGCCGGCAGCCAGTCGGTGGTGGCGACGCTCGTCCGCGACGGCCGCTCGGCGCTCGTGTGGCGCGAGTCGGCCAGCGGCGCGACCGTGGCGTGGACGGTGCAGGGGACGACCGTCACCGGCAGCTTCCCCCTCGGCGGCGACGGCGTCCGCGCCGTGTGGCGCCGCCCCGGCCGCACCGTCGGCTGACGGCTCACTCCCGCGCCGCCGGGATCCGGTTGAGCGTGTAATAGGCCTGCGGATGGAGCAGGGGGGCGCCGTCGGCGGCGCGGATGCCCGAGGCGTCGAACTCGTGGACGTGCAGCGCCCGCAGGCCGTCGACCTCGAGCCGCACGCGGAGCCGGTCGGCCGAGACGACGGCGCGGCGGACGGCGAGCGGCCGGGTGCCGATCTCGTCGCTCCCGTACTTCGAGTGGTAGAGGTAGGTGTAGCTCGACAGGGCGTAGGCCCCGGGGCGCGCCGCGGTGGCGGGATCGACCGGGAGCGTGAACTCGAGCTCGAACCCGTCGGCGAGCGCCCGGATCGCCCGGATCTCGAACGGCGTGACGCCGGTCCAGGCGAGCCGCTCGAGGCCGTAGGCGGCGGGGCCGAGGCTGCTCCAGCCGCGGTTGGTGAGGCCGGCGTAGAGGCTGCCGTCGGGGGCCTGTGCGAGGCGCAGCACCGCCGAGGCGAAGCCGGCCCGGAACGGGAACACAGCCCCCTGCCAGGCCCCGTCGACCTGCTCGAGGAACACGCGGTGGATCGACGCCTGCGTGAACTCGCCGACGAACAACTGCCCGGCGAACGGGCCGAACCTGCCGGCGCTGGCGTCGAGGCAGATGTCGGTCGCCGACTGCCCCGCCTTCCGGTACGGAAACCACACCGCCGGCGGCCGCAGGTACGGCATCCGCTCCACCGCCTCGGGCCAGGTGAGCCCCTCGACGATCGGCGTCAGTCGTCGGCTGCCGTCGGCGGCGTGCGTGGGGAGTGGAGAGCCGGCCAGGTCGGCCGAGGCGAGGCTCTCGGGGTGGCCGTAGAACCCGCCACGCTCGAGGTGCACGAGGCTGCCGGTGGCGATCCAGTTGCCCTGCTGGTCGGTGGCGAACATCTCCCCGCCGGCGTTGGCCCCGAGGCCCGACGGGCTGCGCAGGCCGCAGCAGATCGGCTCGAGCGCGCCCGTGTCGCCGACGACCAGCGCCCAGCCGCGCCAGCGCCCCTGGGAATAGCCGAGCGCGTCGTTGCGGACGGTGGCGCCGAGGTGCTCGGGGCGGAGGTTGAGCCCGGTGTTGAGCGTGAGCCAGACGCGCCCCGCACCGTCGCGCTTCGGGCCGTAGGCGTATTCGTGGTAGTGGCCGGTCACCCCCCAGCCGCGCGCCGCCGAGGCATAGTCGTCGGCCGTGCCGTCGCCGTCGGTGTCGGCGATCCGCGTCAACTCGGAGCGCTGCGCGGTCCAGAAGGCGCCGTCGCGCCATTCGAGACCGAGCGGCTCGTGGAGGCCGCTGGCGAAGCGGCGGTAGCGGACCGCTGCCGGCGGGATCGCGCCTGCGCCGTCGAGGAGCCAGATCTCCCCCTGCCGCGTGGCGACGGCCACTTCCGCCGGCGCCCGCGGATCGCCCGGCAGCGCGATCCCGCTGACCTCGAGAACCGGGCCCCCCGGCGGCGCCTTCCATCCGGTGTCGCGCGACTCGCGGATCGCCTCCGGCGCCGCGATCGTGACGATCCGGTAATGCCGCGCCTCGTCTTCGAGCGTGGCGGCATCGATCACCAGCGGCCAGACGGCCGCGATCACGGTAAAAACGCGGCGTGCGATCACCATCGGTAGAGCACCTCCACGGCCGTGCCGTCGGCGGGGAGCACAACGATCCATTCCCGGCCATCGTTGCCGTCGCGGAGCCGTGGCTGCGCCGCTGGGGCGACACCGACGACGACGCCGTCGCCGCGCGTCACAACGCTTCGCCCGGTTCCATCTTCCTGCGGCTCGAGCGACCGTCCCGTCGCGAGGCGCACAGCGACGATCCCACCGGCCTTCGGGACGGCGGCCGAGATCGACCGCACGAACCCGCCGTCGGTCGGCGTGCAGCGCTCGCGCACCGTCGCCCCGGCCACTTCCCAGCGGAGCGTGGGGACGCCGGCGGCATCGAGGGAATACCCGAGGAACCGCACCGGCAGGTCGTCGGGCCAGGGCGCGGCGTCGTCAGCCAGACAGGCGACGGGAGGCCCGGGGTCGATCGGCACCGCCGCCCCGAGCGGATCGGTCGGCGGCGCGCTCTTGGCGAGGATCCAGGTGCCACGGGCGTCGAGGAACCGCCCGCGCCACGCTTCGGCGAGGCGGCAGCGCTCGGCGTCGAAGGCCACGTGGACCCCCTCCGGGAAGCCGATCGCGATCGCGTGTGTCCCGGCACGCGTCATGAAGGTGCGGAACACGATCGGCCGGTCGGCCGGCACGAGCTCGACGTCGCTGGCCGCCGCCTCGCGGATCCGCGCCGGGAGCGGCGCGGGCTGCTTCTGCGCGAGCCAGTGCCAGACCGCCGCCACCTGGCGCTCGGCATCGCCGTCGAGCAGCGTGCGCGGGCGCGTGTCGCCGAAGAAGGCGGGCATCTTCGTCAGCGGCCTGACATCCTGCGGGTGGAGGAGGAGCCGGCGGAACCAGGCCGGCTCGACGCGTGTGGTGACGCCGGCGAGGTTGACGCCGACGACGCCGGGCAGGGCGTGCTCCCCGAGCGCATGGCACTGGATGCAGCCGGTGTCGAGGATCCGCGCCGCCCCGTCGAACGTGTCGGCCCGAGCCGCCGGGTCGTCGGGGAGCGGTGGCGGGAAGGGGACGTCGTCGCCTCTCCGGTCGGCCGCGGCGAGCGCCGCCGGCAGCGGCTTGACGAGCTGCGGCGGATAGACCGGCATCCGCGCGAGCATGAACGGCCGCAGTGCGCCCGAGCCGTCGAGGACCTTGGCGAGCCACGCCGGGGTGAGCCGGGCGCCGACGCCGTCGAGGCGCGGTGGCAGCCGTCCCTCGTCGCCGAGATCGACCTGCCCGAGCGTCTCGAAGAACGCCGTTCTCCCGCTGCCGACGCCGCCGCGCGCGCCGCGCTCGTGGCAGGCGAGGCAATTGAGACGGTGGAGGGCCATCTCCAGCGGCGGGGGTTCGCCGGCCGCGGCGCCGAGCGCCGCGCCGATCGCCCCGCGCTGCGCGCCGTCGAGCGGATAGTGGACCGGTGCGGCGCCGGCGGCGAGCGGTGCGGCGGCGATGCAGGAGCGCGGAGCGGCCGGGTCGAGGTCGGCCAGCGCCGTGGCGGCCCGCGCGGTGGAGGGCACGCCCGTCGTGTGGCAGGCGTTGCAGCGCCAGGCGGCGAAGGCCGTGCGACCGCGGTCGACGAGGTCGGCCGGGGGAGGCGGCACGCCGTCGGCCGGCCGGGCCGGGCCGTCGCCGGGAACCGCCTCGAGAAGCGCCGCGGCGATGTCGGCCGCCTCGATCGCCTTGAGTTTCATGTCGGGCATCCGCCCCGCCGGACGGGCGTGGAGCGGCACGAGGAGAAACTCGGTCAGCCCGCGGCGCGTGTACTTCGACCCCACGTGCGACAGCGCCACCGACCGGAACGGCGCCTCGAGCGGCGGCAGTCCGGCCGCGGCCCGGTCAGCGGAATCGAGATCGGCGCCGCGTGCCTCGACGGCCGTCGGGCCACCGCGCCCGTCGTGGCCGGGAAGCGGATCATGGCAGGCGACGCAGCCGACGTGGTGGTACAGGGCGCGCCCGGTCGCCGCCGTGCCCCGGTCCCAGAACGCCGGGGGCATCGGGTTGAGACCGCTCGGCTTCGGCAGCGGCACCTCGGCGCGGAGCGTCGACAGATAGGCGACGAGCGCCGCGACGAGGCCGTCGCGCTCCGCGGCGGGCGCGGCGGCCAGCGCGTGGGGCATCGTCGTGCCCGGTGCGGCCTCGTCGGGACCGGCGAGAAACGCCGCGAGCCACTGCGGATCGACGCGCGTGCCGACGCCCGACAGGTCGGGGCCAGGCTTCGGGGCGAGCTCCGAGTCGGCCGAGGGATGGCAGGCAACGCAGCCGAGCTCGCCGACGAGCAGGCGGCCGGCGGCGGCCGGCGCGAGATGCCCCGGAGCGTCGGGCGCGGTTCGGGCGAAGCGTTCGAATGCCGCCACGACGGGCGCGGGGTCGGCCGTGCGGCCGACCGACCCGATCGCCAGCGCGGTCCAGACGACGGCGACCAAGGGCGACGTCGAGGGGATGGTCATGGACACGGTTCGCCGGGAAATCAGGCGAGGATCTCGGAGACGACGCGGGCGGTGCGCCCGGCGGTGATCCGCTGCTCGACGCCGTTGTGGCGGTAGACGAGCGCGTCGTGGTCGAGGCCGAACAGGGAGAGCACCGTCGCCTGCCAGTCGTTGGGGGTGACGACGTTCTCGACGGCGCGGTGGCCGACCTCGTCGGTCGCGCCGTACGTCATCCCCGGGCGGATGCCGCCGCCTGCCATCCAGATGCTGAATCCCTGGCCGTTGTGGTCGCGGCCGCACTGGTCGCCGCTCCCCTCGGTGACCGGGAGCCGGCCGATCTCGCCCCCCCAGTGGACGAGCGTGGTGTCGAGCAGGCCGCGCTGGGCGAGGTCGGTCACCAGCGCCGCCGCCGGCCGGTCGGTGCGCTTGCAGATCGCCGGCAGCGCGGTGCGGATGCCGGTGTGGGTATCCCACGGCTGGCCGCCGAGGAACAACTGCACGAAACGCACGCCGCGCTCGACGAGGCGCCGCGCGATCAGGCAGCGCGTGCCGTATTCGCGCGTCACCGGGTCGTCGAGGCCGTAGAGACGGTGGGTGGCGGCGGTCTCCCGGGAGATGTCGAGCGCGTCGGTCGCTGCGAGTTGCATCCGCGCCGCCAATTCGTAGCTCGCGATCCGCGCCTCGAGATCGGACTCGCCCGGGTGGGTGGCGAGGTGGCGGCGGTTGAGGCTCGACAGCAGCGCCAGGTTGCGGGCCTGCATCCGACCGGCGAGGCGCGGCGGCGGCACGAGGTCGGGGATCCGCGGCTCCTTGGCGCGGAGGACCGTTCCCTGGAACAGCGGCGGCATGAACCCGCTCGACCAGTTGCTGACGCCGTCCACCGGGTGCCCGTCGGGATCGACGAGCACCATGTAGGCGGGCAGGTCCTGCGACTCGCTGCCCAGCGCGTAGGTCAGCCAGCTCCCCACGTGGGGCCGGCCGAGGACGGCGGGGATGCCGCCGTGGAAATAGCGGATCGAGACCTCGTGGCCGTTGTGGCCGGTGTGCATCGACCGCACCAGGCAGATCCGATCGGCGATCCCCTGGAGGCCGGGCAGCAGCTCGCTGATCTCGGTGCCGCTCTCCCCGCAGTGGGAGAACCGCCACGGGCTGCCGAGCAGCTTCTTGCTCGCCCGGTTGACGAAGCTGTAGACGACCTCGCCCGAGTAATCGGCGCCGTCGAGACGCGACAGCTCGGGCTTGGGGTCGGTGAGGTCCATGTGCGCCGGCCCGCCGTGCATGAACAGCGAGATCATCGCCCGGGCACGCGGGGGCCGAGGAGGGGCCTTGGGACGGAGGTCGAACGACACCGGCCCCAGGGGCGGCTTGGCCGGGGCGGCGAGCAGCCCCTCACGCGACAGCATCTCCGCCAGCGCCACCGCCCCGAGCCCCATGCCGGTCTGGGCGAGGAACCCGCGGCGCGAGCGTGCCGTGGCCGGCGAGGCGTCGTCATCGGCGGCTGGCCGGTCAGTCGACATACAGGAGCTCGTTGCAGGAAAGGAGCTGCTGGCAGAGGTTCGCCAGCGCCTCGGCCCGCGCCGCCGCGGGCGCCGCCGGCTCGCGGCCGGGCACGGGGTCGGCGGGACGGAGGATCGCCAACTGGTCGGCGAGGAACGCCAGCGCCTCGCGCCGCTCGGCGGCGTCGGGCGATCGGGCCAGCGCCCGCCGCCAGGCCTGCTCGACCGCCGGCTCGAGGAGCGCCGCGACGCTGCCGGGACCGAGCGCGTCGGCCTCGGCCGGGGGCGGCGCGGCGGCGAGCGCCTTGTCGGCCAGCAGCCGCGCCTGCTCGAGCGCGAACGGCCCGTTCATCAGGACCAGCGCCTGCCCGGCGACGGTCGACGACGGCCGCCGCAGGCAGTTGGTCTCCATGACCGGCGCGTCGAACGCGGCGAGGAACGCCACCGGCATGCTGCGGCGCTGCTCGACATAGATGCTGCGGCGCGGCTTGGCCGGGTCGGCGACGAACTCGCCGGTGTCGTCGGCGCTGACCGGCACCGGCGCGCCGAACGGCGTCGGGTCGAGCGCGCCCGATGCGGCCAGCATCCGGTCGCGCACCCCCTCGGCATCGAGGCGCCGCACCGCCATCCGCCCAAGGAGCCGGTTGTCGGCGTCGACGGCGTCGAGCTCGGCGCGGCGCGTCGTCGCCTGCCGGTAGGCCGTCGAACGCATCACGAGGCGGTGAAACTGCTTCAGGCTCCAGCCGGAATCGGCGAGCTCCACCGCGAGCCAATCGAGCAGCTCGGGGTGCGTCGGTCTCTCGCCGAGGCGACCGAAGTCGGCCGGCGTGGCGACGATCCCGCGCCCGAAGTGCTGCATCCAGAACCGGTTGGCGAGGACCCGGCCGAGGAGCGGGTGGCGCCCGCTCGTCAGCCGCCGCGCCCAGGCCAGACGACGCCCGCTGGTCGGCAGCGCCGAATCGTCGGCGGCGATCGCCGTCTCCCCCTCCGGCCCGGTCACCTGGAGATCGGCCGGCCCCACCTCCCCCTTCGGCTGCCGGTGGTCGCCGCGGTGGAGGACCCGCGTCACCGGGAGATGCCCCGGGGGCTCGGTGAGCACGTGGAGGAAGTCCTCGACGGGTTTTTTCGCCCGGATCGCGGCCACCCCCTCGGCGAGTTTCTTGAGCTCGTCGGCCGCCGGTTGGTCGTATTGGTAGAGAACCCCCGGCGTGATGTCGGCGCTCGGCCGCTCCTTGAGGAGCTGCACCTGCTCGGGGGTCCGGGTGCCGGCCGGCGTCTTCGCCGCGGTCCGGAGCCGCTCGCGCAGCTCCTCGGGGTGCTTTTCGAGTTCTTTCTCGAGGGCCTTGCCGATCGCCTCGGCCTGCTTGTCGTCGACCGTCTTCTGCGCCGCCACCGCCTCGGCCTCGATCTCGGCGCTCCGCGCCCGGTCGGCGTCGGTGAACAGCGACAGCAGCCGCTCGGAAGGCGTCTTCCACGCCGCCGGGTCGAGCGCCGGCGCGAAGATCGCGCGGAGTGCGTAATGGTCGGCCTGCGGGATCGGGTCGTAGCGATGGTCGTGGCACTGCGCGCAATTGACCGACAGGCCGAGCAGCGCCGTCGACACGATCGCCAGCGTGTCGGCGACGACGGCATGCCGCGCCGCCTCGGGATCGGCGGCGCCGGCCGTGCCGTCGGCCGCCATCCGCAGAAAACCGGTCGCGGTCAGGCGGTCGAGCGCGGCGGCGTCGAGATTGGCGTGCGGCGGGGGCACGAGCTCGTCGCCGGCGAGCTGCTCGACGAGGAACCGGTCGAGCGGCATGTCGGCGGCCAGGGCCCGGATCACCCAGTCGCGGTACTTCCAGGCATAGGGGCGCTTGGGGTCATCTTGGTTGGCTCCCGACGAGTCGGCGTAGCCGGCGGCGTCGAGCCAGTGGCGCGCCTGCCGCTCGCCGTAGTGCGGCGAGGCGAGGAGCCGGTCGAGGAGTTTGTCGTAGGCCGCCGGATCGGGATCGGCGACGAACGCGTCGACCTCGTCGGCCGACGGCGGCAGACCGGTGAGGTCGAACGTCGCCCGGCGGATGAGCGTCGCCCGGTCGGCCAGGGGACCGAACGACAGCCCGTCGCGCTCGAGTCGCGCGAGTACGAACGCGTCGATCGGCGTCGTCACGAGGTCCGGCTGCCGCACCTCCGGCGCGGCGGGCCGGGCCAGCGGTTGAAACGCCCACCAGGCCCGCTCCTCGGGTGTGATCCCCAGCCCCGGGGGCAGCGTTTCCGGTTCGGGGCGGGCGGTCCGCGCCCCCGAGGCGACCCAGCGCTCGAGCGTCGCCACCTCGGCCGGTGTCATCTTTGCGTTGCCAGGGGGCATCTCGCCCGCCCGGACGCGGGCAAGGAGCAGGCTCGCGCCGGGATCGCCGGCCACCAGCGCCGGCCCGGAGTCGCCCCCCTTCGCCATCGACCGCACCAGGCGCAGGTCGAGGCCTCCGTTGAGCTCCTCCTCGGCGCCGTGGCAGTCGAGGCAGTGGGCGCGGAGGATCGGCCGGATGTCGGCTTCGAACAGCGGGACGGGATCGTCGGCGACGGCCGACGGCCAGCACGTGAGCGCGACCAGCGCGGCCGGCAGCCACGCGGCCAGCGAGGATCGGCTCGGGCGTGCTCGGGAGTGGAGCATCGGGGCCTCGGGCGGGCGGCGGGAAATCGAGCCAGAGTTTACCCCCGGGCGGTGGCCCGATGGGAATGCCGAAACCATCCAGCTCCGACCAGCGGCCGGGCATCGCGCGGCTCGACGACGTGGGCTGCGGGCTTTGAGCGGGCGCGACGACTGTGGCACAATCCCGCGGCGGCGTGTCGGCTGCCTCGCAGACGCGCAGGGCGTCCGGCTCCATCCAGCCCGAGCCGGGCCATCTGCGACCACACCCGTCGATCCATTCCGCCACGAAAGACACCGTCATGCGTCGTACGTTCATCGCTGCACTGCTGCTCGGCGTGCTCGCCACCACTGCCGTCCGGGCCGACGACCCGCCGCCTGGGTTCACGGCGCTGTTCAACGGCAAGGACCTGACGGGCTGGCGCGGGGGCACGACGTTCGACCACCGCAAGCTCCTGGCGATGCCGGAGGCCGATCGCGCCGAGCAGATCCGCAAGTGGACCGCCGCCGACTCGAAGGGGAGCCTGCTCGAGGTCAACGCCGCCGGCAAGCCACACTGGACCGTCGAGAACGGCGAGCTGGTCAACGACGGCTTCGGCGCCTACGCCACGACCGAGAAGGACTTCGGCGACTTCGAACTCCTCGTCGACTATAAGACCGTCCCCAAGGCCGACTCCGGGATCTATCTCCGCGGCGTGCCCCAGGTGCAGATCTGGGATTCGACCGAAGCCGATCCGCAGGGCCTCGGGAAGGCGAAGGGCTCCGGCGGCCTGTGGAACAACTCCAAGGGGGCGCCCGGGAAGGATCCGCTCGTCCTCGCCGACAAGCCGTTCGGCGAGTGGAACACCTTCCGGATCGTGATGCAGGGGGACGTCGTCAGCGTCTGGCTCAACGGCAAGCCGGTCGTCGAGAACGCGAAGCTCGAAAACTACTACGACCGCGCCGTGGCCGTGCCGGAGAAGGGGCCGATCCAGCTCCAGACCCACGGCGGCGAGATCCGCTGGCGCAACGTCTTCATCCGCGAGCTGCCGCGGAACTGACCCGCGCGGCTGCAGCGCGGGCCGCTCCGGCCGACCCGACCGTGGGTCGCCACCTTCCCAGGGACGGCCGATGAACCTCGTCGACATGACCTGGCCGGACGTCGCCGCGCTGCCGCGCGACACGCCCGTGGTCGTCCCGGTCGCCGCCGTCGAGCAGCACGGCCACCACCTCCCGGTGGTCACCGACAGCCTGCTCCTCGGCGAGATCGTGCGCCGCACGGAAGCGGCCCTTGCCGACCGGATCCTCGTCTGCCCGCTCCAGTGGCTCGGGAACTCGCACCACCACCTCGACTTCCCCGGGACGCTGTCCGCCGCGCCGCGGACGTGGCTCGACCTCGTCGGCGACCTCGTCGAAAACTGGCTGGCCCACGGCTTCAAGCGCATCGTCGTCGTCAATGGCCACGGCGGCAACGACATCCCCGCCAAGCAGGCGCTGTTCGAGGTCCGCCAGCGCCACCGCACGCGTGGCGACCTGTTGCTCGCGTTCACCACCTACTGGGGCCTCGGGACGCGCCCGTGGGAGCACGATCCGGCGTTCCACCAGCGCGAGATGGGGCACGCCTGCGAGTGGGAGACGTCGATGGTCCTCCGCCTCCGCCCCGACCTCGTCAGGCCCCACACCG
>JAGWVR010000071.1 GCA_018970785.1 Planctomycetota bacterium | reverse complement strand
GCTTCATCACGATCACCGGCCGCGAGAGCCGGTTCTCGAAGATCGGCGGTGAGATGGTGCCCCACCTGCCGATCGAGGCGGCCGTCAACGAGGAGCTCGGAGCCGGCGACGGCGAACTCCTCGCCGTGGTCACTGCCGTACCCGACGTCGCCAAGGGGGAGCGGTTGGTCGTCCTCCACCTCCCCACGACGCGCGATCCGCACGACGTCTGCCGGGGGCTCCAAGCGCGCGGCCTCCACAACCTCTGGATCCCGTCCCCCGACAGCTTCGCCGCGATCGACGCGATCCCCGTCCTCGGCTCGGGCAAGCTCGACCTGCAGCGGCTCGCGGCGCTGGCGCTGGAGCGTTTTCCAGGGAAGAGGCCGTCGTGACCGGAGGGGGGTTCGCACCGCTGGTCCTGCTCGGCAGATGCAGCGACGAGCGTGCCGAGCTGCTGGTCGTCGACCGCGGTCCGGCCGGGGCGGCTCCCGGCGTGCGGATCGAGGGACGGCTGGCCGGCCCGCGCTGCGCGCGGGGGACGATGCTCCCCGTCGACGTCTCGCTCGAGCCGCTTCCCCCCGTTCCCGGTGGCGTGGCGCTGGCGCGGTGCATCCTCACCGAACCGGCCTACTGGCAGCCCGACGTGCCGGCACTGTACCGCCTCGAGGCGCGGCTCATCGGTGACGGCGGCACGGCCACGGCGGCCGTCACGGTCGGGCTGCGGCGCGGCGGCGTGCGCGCCAGATCGCTGTGGCTCGAGGGGCGGCGGTACGTCCCCCGCGGGGTATCTTGCCCGGCACTCACCGCCGCGCTCGCCGACGAGCTGCGCGCGGCGGCGGCGGCGGCCTGGATCACCGACCCCGACGAGCGGTCGCTGGCGCTGGCGGCCAGCGCCGGCGTGGCGATCGTCGCCCGGCTGTCGGCTGCCGGCGGCGACGACGTGGCGGCGCGGCTCGTCGACCTCGCGACCTGCCCGGCAGTGCTGCTTGCGGTCGTCGCCGCGGGCGTTCCGGCCGCTGCCGTCGCCGCGGGGCTCGCGGGCGCGGGCAAGCGGCGCGGTTCGCTGCCGGTGGGATGGGAAGTGGATGGCACGCGACCGCCCTCGGCTGCGACACTGCCCCCGGTCGATGCCCTGGTCGTGTTGCTGCCCGGCGGCGCTGACCCCGCGCCCGGCTGGCGGGAGCCGCCGGCGGTCGCGCTGGTGGCCGCGGCGACCATGCCGGAACCGCTCGAGCCGGTCGCCGTCGCGCGCCGGGAGTGCGACCGCCTCCAGGCCTGCCTGGCGGCCTGGGGGGGCGGAGCAGGGACGGGCGCGACGGTGCCGTGGGCCGGCTATCTCGTGGGGTGATCCCGTGGTCGGCCGAGCCCGACGGCCGGCTGGTACGATCGCGGCATGGATGCTGCAGCCGAGCGCCATTCCCGACAGGTCCGCTTCACGCCGCTCGGGCCGGAGGGGCAGACGCGCCTGGCGCAGGCCCGCGTCGCCGTCGTCGGCTGCGGCGCGCTGGGCAGCGCCGCGGCGATGGCGCTGGCCCGGGCCGGCGTGGGGCACCTGCGCCTCGTCGATCGCGACGTTCCGGAGCTTTCGAACCTGCCGCGGCAGGTACTGTTCGACGAGGCCGACGTCGCTGCCGGGTTGCCGAAAGCCGTGGCAGCCGCCAATCGCCTCCGTACGATCGACGGGACGCTGTCCATCGAGCCGGTGGTCGCCGACCTGGCGGCCGCCAATGCCGCACGAGTGCTCGGTGGTGTCGATCTGATCGTGGACGGCACCGACAACTTCGCGACCCGGTTCCTCGTCAACGAGTTCGCCTGCCGGGAGCGGCTCCCCTGGATCTACGGTGGTGCGATCGGCGCCGAAGGCCGGGTGCTGGCGGTCGCGCCCGGACGGACGGCCTGCCTGCGCTGCCTCGTGCCGGAGCCCCCCGACCCGGGCGGGCTGCCGACGTGCGACACGGCGGGGATCATCGGGCCCGCGGCGCTGGTCGTGGGAGCGGTCCAGGCCGCCGAGGCGATCAAGCTCCTCGCCGGCGTCGCTCCCTCCGGACGGATGCTCGTGTTCGACCTCTGGGAGGGGGTGTGGAGGACGGTCGATCTGGCCGGGCTGGCCGAGCGCGGCTGCCCGACCTGCCGCGGCACCGACCACCCCTGGCTCGACGGTCGCGTCGGCGGCGGCACCGCCGTGCTCTGCGGGCGCGACGCGGTGCAGGTCTCCCCCGCGGCGGGAGCCCGGGTCGATCTCGAGGCGTTCGCGAGGCGCGCCGAGGCCCTCGGCCGGGTGACCGCCAACCCCTGGATCGTGCGCGTCGTCGTCGAGCCGGGGATCGAGTTGGCGGTGTTCGCGGACGGCCGGGCGATCGTCAGCGGGACGCGCGACGAGACGCGGGCGCGGAGCATCGTCGCCCGCAGCCTCGGCGCGTGAGGTTCAGGAGGCCGTCGCCGCTTCCATGATGCGCTGTTCGGTGGCCTCGGCACGCGACAACTCCGCCGTCAGCCTCCCCTCGGCGAGGACGATGATCCGGTCGGCGAGGGTCAGGAGCTCGGGCAGCTCGCTCGAGGTGAGGATCACGCCCAGACCCTCGCGGCAGAGGCGATCGATGAGGTGGTAGAGATCCGCCTTCGCCCCGACGTCGATGCCGCGGGTCGGGTCGTCGAGGAGGAGGACGCGCGGCTGGGTGAGGAGCCAGCGCGAGATGATGCATTTCTGCTGGTTGCCCCCCGACAGCCCCGTGATCGCCGCGTGCGGACCGGGGGTCTTCACGCCGGTCGAACGGATCGGGCCGGCGACGAGATCCTCCTCGCGGGACCGGTTCACGAGCCCGCCGCGGAGGGTCGCGGCGAGGCTGCAGAGGCTGATGTTGGCGGCGACGTCGAGGTCGGGAAACAGGCCAAGGCGCTTGCGGTCCTCGGTGACCATCGCGATCCGGGCGGCACACGCCTCGCGCGGGTGGGAGAAGCGGACGGGCCGTCCCTCGAGCCGGATCGAGCCGGTCCAGCTCGGCGGGAGGACGCCGAAGATCGTCTCCAGCAGTTCGGTGCGCCCCGCCCCCATCAAACCGGCCACGCCGAGGATCTCGCCGGCGTGGAGATCGAGCGACACGTCGCGCAGCCGGTAGCCGCGCGGGTGCTCCGGCCAGGGAACGGTGAGATCGCGGATCTCGAGGAGCCGTGCGCCGCGCTGCCGCGAACCGTGGAAATCGTGGTCGGCGATCTCGCGCCCCACCATCCACCCGGTCACCTCGCGCGGGGTGGTGGCGGCCCGCTCGACAGAACGGACGTGGCGGCCGTCGCGGAGGACGGTGATCCGGTCGGCGAGCCGGAACACCTCGTCCATCTTGTGGGAGATGGAGAGGATCGACGTCCCCTGGGCGCGGAGACGGGCGATGACCCGCTCGAGCCGCGCCACCTCGGCCTCGGTGAGGGCGCTGGTCGGCTCGTCCATGATGAGGATGTCGGTCCGCAGTGACAGCGCCTTGGCGATCTCGACGAGCTGCTGGTCGCCGACGCGGAGCGTGCCGGCCGCGACCCGTGGGTCGATCGGGCACTCGAGCCCGGCCAGCAGCTCGCCCGCCTCGCGGATCATCGCGGAGTCGTCGAGCAACCCGAGGGGCGTGCGCCGCTCGCGGCCGAGGAAGATGTTGGCGGCGGCGGAGAGCTGCTCGACGAGGTTCAACTCCTGGTGGATGATCGCGATCCCGGCGCGCTCGGCGTCGCGCGTCCCGGTGAAGCGCACCGGTGTGCCGCGGACCCTGATCTCCCCCTCGTAGTCGGTGATCACCCCGGAGAGGATCTTCATCAGGGTGCTCTTGCCGGCACCGTTCTCGCCGCAGATCGCGTGGCATTCGCCGGGCGCGAGGTCGAAGCTGACGTCGGCGAGGGCGACGACCCCAGGAAAACGCTTGGTGACGGAATCGAAGGCGACGATCGGCGTCATGGGCTGCGCCGCCCCTCCATCCAGCGCACCGCCCCGAGCAGGCCGAGCACGGCGACCCCGACCGCCAGGCCGAGCAGACCGGTCCGGCCGGCGAGTCCCTCGACGTTCGCCGCTCCCATCGTCGCCAGCAGGGCGGCGAACGTGGCGATGGTGGGGATCGCCGCCAGGCCGCGTGTTCCGGGAAACAGCGCCCGCCCCGTCCGGGCGAGCTGCCCGAACTGCGTGAGCGTCACCGCCAGCGCCACGATGATCCCGACGATCATCCCCTCGTAGACGTCGGCGCTGGCCTTGATGAGCTTCGAGACGGCGTCGATGACGACGCGGAGGAACAGCGCCCCGAGGACCGTGCCGCTCACCGTGCCCACGCCCCCCTGGAGGCTGCAGCCGCCGACGACGGCGGCCGCGATGGCGTTGAGCTCGTAGCCGCGGGCCAGTTGGCCCGGCTGGGCGACGCTGCTGTCGGCCATCAGGAAGATCCCGGCCAGGGCCGCGGTCAGGCTGCTGAAGCAGTAGGCGAACCACTTGACGTTCTCGGTGCGGATTCCGCTCAGCCGGGCCGCCTGTTCGTTGCCACCGAGTGCGTAGAGGTGCCGGCCGAGGACGGTCCGGGAGAGGACGATCCAGGTGACCACCGCGAGGCCGAGAAAGGTCGCGGTGGTGATCCAGACGTTGTGCTCCTTGAGCCAGGCGAAGAACGGCGTGTTGACGTTGATCTGCTGCGATTCGCTCCCCCAGCGCGTCCGGGTGACGTACAGGCACATCGCCCGTGCGAAACTGCGCAGGCCGACGAGCGTGGCGAGCGTGGCGACGAATGGGGGAAGGCGGATCGAGGTGATCAGCCACGTGTGGAGCGTGCCGACAAGGAGCCCCGACAGCATCGCGCCGCCGACCGCCAGCGCGATCCCCACCGGCCCGACGGTCACCAGGCGCCGGTCGTCGGCGTCGGCACAGAGCGTGAGGATCAGCGCGCAGGTGGTGGCGCTGAACGCCACCATCGACCCCGCCGACAGGTCGATGCCGCCGGCGATGATCACGACCGCGGCCCCGAGGGCGATGATGCCCAGCAGCGCCGTGTTGCGGAGGATGATGTCGCGGCTCTCGGCCCAGGAATTGAAGTAGGTGCCGTTGGGGTCGAGCCAGCCGGTGCCGACGAAGACGACGACGATCGCCGCCAGCAGGGCGAGCTCGGTGCGCGGTGGCAGCCAGCCGCCCAGCGCGGGGCCGGAGGGTGTCATGTCAGGAGCTGGTCAGGTTGTACTGCTCGAGCCAGGCCTGGAACTCCGGCAGCGTCATGAACTCGACGACCTTCGGGTCGAACAGGTCCCGCTTCACCGGGGAGGTCGTGTCGGGGACGACGACCCGCAAACCGGTCGTGAAGATGTCGCCGTCGGGGCTGCCAGCCCGTGGGAACATCTCTCCGAGCACGGCTTTGTCGTCCTCGACCATCGCCTTGAGGAGGCGAACCGTCTGGACCCCCATCTCGAACGGGTTTTGGACCACCATCACGTCGATGTTCCCCTTCCCCATGTGGCCGATCGCCAGATCCTGGGCGTCGAACGTGCCGACCACGTAGCGGTCGCGCGATCCGCTCTCGGAGACCACGTCGGCGATCGCCGGGGCGTTGTAGGCCCAGATCCCCACCAGGGCGACGAGGTCCTTGTGGTTCTGGGTGGCGTTGCGGACGTTGTCGCGGGCCCGGGGCAGATCCATCTCGTCGGCCATCCGGTCGCGCTCCGCGAACGCCGGGCCGATCGCCTCCTTGACGCCGTTCATCCGGCTGCGGGCATTGTCGTTGTCGGTGAAGCCGGCGAACTGGACGTAGCCCCCGTCCTTCGCGCCCTTGGCCTCGAGGAGTGCCTTCGTCGCGGTCCCCAGCACACGACCGCCGACGATGTTGTCGGTGCCGATGTAGTAGGGGCGCGCGTCACGGAACGTGCCGCGGTTGACGTCGCCGTCGACGGTGATGACCTTGACTCCCTTCGCCTGGAGCTTGCGCATCTCCTCGACGATCGACTGGTTGTCGGCCTGGATGACGCTGATCGCGATCCCGGCGATGTCGTCCTGGGTGGCGTACTGCCTGAGCCGCTCGATCTGCCCCTCGGCCGACGCGTTGTTGACGTCGCGCGACACCGTCAACCCGGCGGCGGCGCAGCCGAATCGTTTCTCCCCTTCCTTGAGTCCGCTGAGGAGCGCGTCCCAGAACGGATCGTCGCCGTTGGTGATGAACACCAGCCGCTTGGCACCGGCCGACGGACCGGGAGCGCCGGGCTGCGCGGTGCCCGGGCGCACCTCGGCGGGCTTGTTGGCCCGGCTGCAGCCCGCGACGAGCACGGCCGAGAGGGCGAGGCCGACGACGAGACGACGAGGGATCATGCGTGTACTCCCCACGGCGAATGGCGATCGGGCGGCACCACCCCGGGGTGCGGGAGGGCCCGGTCGCGAGGTTCAGTAACGTAGCCCATGTCGTCGGAGATGCACCAGTGGCTGTCCGGTGCCTGCCGAGGCCCCCGCGAGGATTCGGGCGATCACGACGGCATGGTCGCCGCTCTCGGCGCGGGCCACGCCGCGGCAGTGGAGCCAGCCGACCGCGTCGACCAGCGCGGCGATCCCGGCGACGCGCTCCACGGCGAGCCCGGCGAACGGCTCCTCGCCGGCTGCAGCGGGGCGCGAGAACCTCCCGGCGAGCGGCTTGTGCGCCTCGCCGAGGATGTTGAGCACGAAGTCGGTTCCCGAGGAAACCGCGGCGAGCAGATCGCGCGACGAGGCGATCGCGACCGAGATCATCGGGGGCGTGAATGCCGCCTGCATCACCCAGCTGGCGAGCATCGCCCGATCGCCGCACCCGTCGCGCCAGGCGATCACGAACAGACCGCTGGGGATCCTTCCCAGCGCCGCCGCCAACGGCTCGATGGTCTCGGCCGGCGCTGGCGCGTGCGGTGGGGCTGGGTCACGTGACGGAGGAGGGGACATCGGGTGGATCCCGAAACCTGGTTGGGTGGGGACGCGGGGACGGCGAGGGGCGGCAGCGATCCTGGGAAAGTGGCCTGGTTGCCCAAATTGCCGGCGGTGGGGGGCCGACGCCCGCCGTGGCCGCGACCGGTCAGCGATCGTGAAATCAGCGTGCGCCGCGCGGGGGTCGATCGCCGATCTCTCTTCAGCCGATCCCCGACCGGTCCCTAAAGTGTCGCACCCGGTTCGGGCCCACGCAATTCGCACCCACCCCCGTGGCTGACCAGCGGCGGCCACCGCCGCCGGGCCCCACCCCGCCGTCCGTCACCGCACCGATGCCAGTCGAACCGCTCCTGCCCCCGCCTCCGGCCGTCGACGACGCCATCCGCGTCGCGGCGGAGCCATGCCATACGGCCGTCGCTCGGATGGTGCGAACGCTCGGCTGCCTGGCGTGGCTCGGGATCTGCGTGCTCGCGTCGCCCACGCCGGCGCCGGCCGAGCCACTCCCTGGACCGGCACTGACGGTGCCGGAACCGCGTGCCCGGTCGGCCGTCGTGCCCTTGCCGGCGGATCCGGGATCGGGCCCGGTCGTCCTCGACCTCCCCTACGAGGGTTTTGGCGCCGACGCTTTCGATGGTGCGGTGGCCCCCGGCGGATCGCCGTCCTGTGGTCCCGACTGCGTCGTCCCGGGGAGCGGTTTTCCCGACTGCTTCGACGACCTCTGGGCGGCGCGGCCGTGGTGCTGGCAGTTGATGCCCAACAACCTGATCTACACCAGTTACCTCGCCGGACCGAAGGAACCGCGGATCGGCTCCTCGGTCTACGACGACACCGAACCGGCGCTCGTCGGCGGTGGTCGCGAAGGATGGCTGTGGGACACGACCCTCGGTGGCCGCGCGTCGATCCTCCGCTACGGCTCCGACACGGTCGTCCACCCGCAGGGTTTCGAGGTCCAGATCGAGGGAGCGGCGTTCGTGCGCCTCGATCCCCAGGACGAGCGCGACCTGCGCAGCGCCGACTACCGGTTCGGCGTGCCGGTGGTCTACGGCGTCGGGCGCTGGCAGACGAAGTTCGCCTATTACCACAACAGCGCTCACCTCGGCGACGAGTTCATGCTCAAGCATCCCACCTACCCGCGGATCAACTACGTCCGCGACTGCCTGGTGTGGGGCAATTCCTGGTACCCGCTCGACTGGCTGCGGCTCTACGGCGAGGTCGGCTGGGCGTTTTACAACGCCGGGGGATCGGAGCCCTGGGAACTGCAGGGGGGCTGCGAGCTGATCCAGGCCCGGCCCACCGGCGGCCGCGGAGCACCGTTCCTCGCGGTCAACGGGATGTCGCGCCAGGAACTCGACTGGGGAGGCAACGTCTGCGTGCAGGCCGGCTGGGCATGGCGCGGACGGCGCAGCGAGAAGCTGTACCGCGTCGGGTTCGAGTATCTGTACGGGTCCGACCCGCAGTACGAGTTCGTGTACAACAACCAGAACCGCTGCGGGTTCGGGATGTGGTACGACTTCTGACCGCGGCGGCCGCCCGACGGATCCAGCGCGCGTGCCGCTCCTGGCGATCGAGACGACCTGCGACGAGACCGCTGCCGCGGTGATCACGCGGCAGCGCACCGTGCTCGGCTCGGTCGTCGCCAGCCAGGAAGCGCTCCATGCCCGGTGGCGCGGCGTGGTGCCCGAGGTCGCCGCCCGGGCGCATGTCGAGCGGATCCTGCCGGTGATCGACGAGGCCGTCGACCGGTCGGGTGTGCACCGGTCTGAGCTCGAGGTCGTGGCGGTGGCCGTCCGCCCGGGGCTCGTCGGCTCGCTGTTGGTCGGGCTCGCCGCCGCCAAGGGGATCGCCCTCGGGCTCGGCCTGCCGCTGGTCGGCTACGACCACCTCGCCGCTCACCTCTACGCCTGCCGTCTGGCGCATGGACCCCGGGTGCGCTACCCGGCCCTCGGCCTGGTCGTCAGCGGCGGCCACACCGCGCTGTACAGGGTCGGCACGCCGACCGACCTGGAACGCCTCGGCGGCACGATCGACGACGCCGTCGGCGAGGCCTTCGACAAGGCGGCGGCGCTGCTCGGCCTCGGCTATCCCGGCGGCCCGTGGATCGAGCGGACGGCGCGCGACGGCAATCCGCGGAGCGTGCGCCTGCCGCGGCCCCTGGCGGCGGACCGCGATCGGATCGACATGAGCTTCAGCGGCCTGAAGACGGCGCTGCGGGTGCGGGTTCGCCCCCCGGGGACACCGGCCGATCAGCCGCCACCGACCGGTCAGGCCCGCGCCGACCTGGCGGCGGCGTTCGAACAGGCGGCGGTCGATACGGTCGTCGCCAAAGTCGAAGTGGCGCTTGAGCGCACCGGCCTGCGCCAGGTGCTCGTCGGCGGTGGAGTCGCGGCCAACTCGCGCCTCCGCGCCGCGCTGACCGAAGCCGGTGGCCGCCACGGCGCGGAGGTGCTCGTGCCGCCGCCGTCGCTGTGCACCGACAATGCGGCGATGGGGGCGATCGCCTGGGAGCACGTCGAACGCGGCGACGTGGGGGGGGCCCTGCTCGATGTCGCCCCGGGAACCGACCGCTCCGCCGCGCGTCGTGCCCGCTGACGGCAGCCGTTCTCCGCCTCAGGGGGAGAAGCTCTCGAACTCGCTGTGCGGGCGGTGCTCCTGATTGACGAACCGGGTGAAGTCGTGCTGCCAGAGCAGCTTGACGTCGCCGATCGGGCCGTTTCGCTGCTTGGCGATGATGATCTCGGCCTGTCCCTTGACCCGTTCCCGGTCCTCGTCGCTCGTCTGGTAGTACTCCTCACGGTGCACGAACATCACCACGTCGGCATCCTGCTCGATGGCCCCGGACTCACGGAGATGGTGGAGCCGCGGCTTGTTGTCGCGCGAAACCTCCGCCTGGCGGTTGAGCTGGGCGAGGCACAGCAACGGGGCCTCGAGTTGCCGGGCAAGCGTCTTGAGGCGGCGGGCGATGCGGGCGACCTGCTCCTGGCGGGGGTCGCGCGGGTTGTCGGGCTCGATCAGCTGGAGGTAGTCGATCGCGACCAGCGCGAGGCCATGCTTGCGCTTGATCCGTCGGGCAACCGCGCCGATTTCGGCCAGCGTCCGCGCCGGGGAGTCGTCGATGAACAGCGGCGCGGCGCTGATCTCGCTGGCCTTCTGCACCAGCCGGCGCCGGTCCTCCTGCGAGATCGTGCCGTTGCGGAGGCGGTGGCCGTTGACCCGCGCGGAGGAACAGAGCAACCGGTCGGTGAGCTCGAGCGCCGCCATCTCGAGGCTCACGAACAGCACCGGCTGCCGATTGTGGATCGCGACGTGCTCGGCGATGTTCATCGCCAGCGCCGTTTTTCCCATGCTCGGCCGGGCGGCGAGGATGATCAGCTCCTGGTTGTGGAGGCCCCCACAGAGGGTGTCGAGCTCGGTGAACCCGGTCTCGACGCCGCCGAGCGGCTGATCGTGCTTCATCCGGGCGTCCATCCGGTGGAGCACGTCCTTGAGGACATCGTTGATCGGCCGCGCCTCGGTCCCGGCCCGCTGCTCCGAGATGGCGAAGATCTTCGTCTCGGCGTCGCCGAGCTGCTTCCGGGCCTCGACCGGGGAGTCGTAGGCGTCGCTGAGGATCGAGGTCGAGGTGTCGATCAGCGCGCGGAGGAGGCTCTTCTCCCGGACGATCTCGGCGTAATGCACCGCATGCGCGGCATGGGGGACGGCCTGGAGGAATTCGGCGATCGCCGCCGCCCCGCCGACGCGCTCCAGCTCCCCGGCCGTCCGCAGCGCCTCGACGAGGATCCGCACGTCGACCTTCCGCGCCGACTCGTGGATCTCACGGATCCGCTCGAAGATCAGTCGGCAGGCGTCGTCGTCGAAATCGGCGGGGGACAACACCAGCGTGACGTCGTCGCAGACGTCGGGCTTGAGGAGCACGCTGCCGATCACGGCACGCTCCGATTCATAGCTGGTGGGCCGTTCGCGCCCCGGCAGCCGCGCTCCGCTGCCCGCCGCGGGGGAGGTGGGGCGGGGCTTGCCGCCGCCGTCACGCCGCCGGCGGGAGGACGCTCCGTTCCCCGAGGCGTCGTGGTTGCCCGCTGAACCCACCGCCGCGTCGCTCATCCGGTCACCTTGGTGGGCAGGGGGTGGGCTCGGACCCGGGAAGCCATGAGCTGGCGACCGACAAGACCATCACCCCGCGGTGGCGGCGAGCAGCTTTCGGCCAACGGCATGAGCCGACCGCGATCACCGCCCTCGAAAGGGCCGGGCAATTGAATTGGCGAGGCATCCACCGCCGCCAGGCAGCCGCGGCGGACGCTACTTGGCTCCGCCGTCGCCGCTCGAGGGCACGACCCACACCTTCAGGTCGCCTTCGACCTCGGGAGCGAGCCGCACCTTGACGGTGTACAGCCCGACCTCCTTGAGGGGGCCTTGGAGGATGATCGAGTCGGCAGCGACGATCAGGTCTTGCTGCTTCAGCGACCGGGAGATCTCCGCCGCGCCGACGGAGCCGTAGAGATGCCCCTCGTCGTTGGCATTGGCCTCGATCGTGACGCTCGTCCGCACCAGCTCGTCGAGCAGGCTGCGGAGGCCCGCCAACCGCTGCCGGGCGATCTCGTCGAGCTTCGCCTTGTGCTTCTCGATCATCCGCTTGTGGTGGTCGGTGGCGATCGTCGCCATGCCCTGGGGCAGCAGATAGTTGGCCGCGTACCCCCGCTTCACCTCGACCACCTCGCCCACCTTGCCGAGGTGCTCGACCGACTGGATGAGGAGCAGTTCGATGCCCCCCTTCTTCCCCTTCGGTAGCCGGTTGGCGGCGGCCATGGTCGGGGCCGAGCGTTGCCGTTTGGCGCGGCTGACCGCATTCTTGGCCGGAGCCGCGGACGAGTCGCGAGCGGGAGCGGAAGACGCCTTGGAGTCAGACTGAGCGGCCATCGTGAAACCTTTCCAGCACGGAAAATCCAGGACAGAAAACCTCGTCACCCACGCCGAACGCCACGGACCGAAGTGAACACTCCACCGGCGGGCCCGGGGCCGATCGGCGGCACTGACAAATCACGCGCGGCGGTGGCTGACCACCGTCGCGACGTCATCGGCCAGCGCCCGCATCATTCGGCCTGCGGGCAGGGCATCCGCCATCGGCCAGCCCCCTCAAAACGGGATGTCGTCGTCGCCACCACCGGCCGATGAAGAATCCCCATCGTACCCGCCCGAGGGGCCGTCGGTCGACGGGGCATCGGCATCGGCGTGCCGGCCGCCGGAACCGGCCCGAACCGGCCGCCCCGACCGCCCACCCCCTTCGCCGCGGCCCCCCTCTCCCGACCGGCCGCCGAGAAGGACGAGACGGTCGCCGATGACTTTCAGCTTCGAGTTTTTCTTGCCGTCTTTCTCCCACGTCTCGAGCTTGAGCCGGCCTTCGATGAGGACCGGCGACCCTTTGGTGACGTATTCCCCCGCGACCTCGGCATTGCGATCCCACAGCGTGATGTCGACGAAGGTCGTCTCCTCGCCCCACTCGCCGCTGGGGAGTTTGCGCCGCTCGTTGACTGCCAGGCCCAGGTCGGTCACCGCTTTGCCGCTGGGGATGTACCGCAGTTCCGGGTCGCGGGTGACGTTGCCCATCAGAACCACACGGTTGAAACTGGCCATCGGATGCTCCTCGACCTACGTGATTGACCGCCGGCTCCGCTGGCCGGCGAGTTGCCCCGATCGAACCGCGCCTGCGCCGCTCGGCCGTGTCTTCCCCGCCGCTGCGGCCACCGACCCCCCGCGGGCCTTCTCGGCCCCCGAGGTCTCGCCTGGCCGCTGCCGGCGAGGCGAATGTGAACACGTGTTCAGTATAAGGTGCCTGCCGGCGAGTTGGCAAGACCGCGGTTTCGGGCGCGGCAGGCCGGCGCGGGGGTCAGGTTCCCGCCGGGCTCGAGGTGCCCGTGCGGCGCTGCGAGGTGTCGCCGGCCAGCGCGTGCTGCACGAGCACATCGGCGAGCCGCGGATCGACGCGGAGGATCAACTTGCGGATCACCAGGTCGGTGATCGCCGCCTGCCGCTCGAGGGGGGCGATGTTGCCGCCCGGCATCTTGAAATAGGTGAGCCAGTAGACCCCCTTCTTGTGTCCGTTGATCGGGTAGGCGAGTTTTCGCTCGTCCCACAGCCGTGCGGCAAGCACGGTGCCGCCGTGCGCGGCGATCAGGTCGTCGACCTGCTTGGCAGCCGCGGACGGATCGCGCGAGAACTTCGTGGGATCGAGAATGAACATGCCTTCGTAAACGACCATCGAGGGTTCCTCGGGAACGGTGGCTGGAAATCGTGGAAACTAGTTGTGTCGGTTCATCGCCGCGTCGATGCCGAGGGCGACCCAATCTTCGGCTGCTTCCGCGGCCCGCTGCACGGCGGCGTCGACCTGCGTTCGCTCAGCCGCGGTGAAGCGGCCGAGCACCCAATCGGCTGGATCACGGCCGCGAGGCACCGGTCCGATGCCCACCCGAAGTCGCGGCACGGTCTGGGTGCCGAGGCGCAGGAGGACGTTGGCGAGGCCATTTTGGCCCCCCGCCGAACCGCCCTTCCGGAGGCGGATGACGTCCGCGGGGAGATTGAAATCGTCGCAAATCACCAATATATCCGAGTCGTCGAGCTTGTAGAAATCGCGCGCTGCCAGCACGGCCGAGCCGGAGAGGTTCATCCACGTCAGCGGCCAGAGGAGCAGGACCTGGCTGCCCCGGACCGTCGCCGGGGCGGTGTCGCCCTGGAAACGCTGACGCCGCGGCGGGCTTCCCGCCCGCTCCGCCAGGATGTCGAGAACCTCGAAGCCGACGTTGTGCCGCGAGCCCTCGTAGGAGCGGCCGGGGTTGCCGAGGCCGACGACGAGTTTCACTCACTCCCCCTCGGCGGCAGTCCCCTCCTCCGCCGGCTTGCGGCCGATCAGCTCCGGCTCGGCGGCGGCGACCGCCTCCTCGGCCTTGTGCGTCGGGAGGTTGCAGGAGACGACGGTCTCTTCCTGGTCGGCAAGGACGCGGGCCCCCTTCGGGAGCTCCAGATCCTGGACCTTGATGACGCCGCCGATCATCAGCCGGCTCACCTGGGCGTGGATCCTCTCCGGGATCGCGTCGGCCGTGCACTCCAGATCGACTTCGTGGAGCAGGAGCGTGACCACGCCCCCTTCACGCTGCCCGGGGCATTCGCCGCGCAGGTCGACCGGGACGCGCACCTTGACCCGCTCGCTGGCGCTGACGCGGATCAGGTCGACGTGGAGCGGTTCGGTGCCGAACGTGTCCCACTGCAGGTCGCGGAGCAGGGCGCTGGTCTTCACCGCTCCCTGCAACTCCACGACACGGCTGCCATGGCGGATCACCGCCTCGACCGCCTCGCGGTGGGCGGCCAGATCGACGCACTTCTCGCCATGGCCGTAGAGGACCAGGGGAACGAGCCCCTGGCGGCGGAGGCGGCGGCAGGCATGGGAGCCGACGGCTGTGCGGGCGACGACTTCGAGCGACTCGCTCACGGGATCGATTCCTCGCGGGGGGCTTTCGCGCGTGAGGCGCCACGGCGCGGGGGCCGGGCGCGGGCCCGCGCGACACCGTCGGCAGGCTCACGGAAAGCCCACTATCATGCCAGCGCCGCCGGGGACCGCAAGGCCGGTCTACCGGCTCACTGGAACATCATGCTCACCGACTCGTTGCGGTGGATCCGCTTGATCGCCTGCCCGAGCAGGGAAGCGACCGAAAGCACCGTGACGGAGGGGAGGATCTTATCCTCCGAAAGGGGGATCGAGTCGGTGACGATCACCCCGTTGAAGGGTGCCGCCCGGAGCCGCTCGACCGCCGGGCCGACGAGCAGGCCGTGGGTGGCGGCGGCGTAGATCGCCTTGGCGCCGTGCCGGTGGATCACCTCCGCCGCCGAACAGATCGAACTGGCGGTGCTGATCATGTCGTCGAACATCAGCGCCGTTTTCCCCTCGACCGAGGCCCCGATGAGGTTCGCAGGCTTGGTGGTGTCGGCCGACAAACGCCGCTTGTCGACGATCGCCAGCGGGGCTCCGAAACGGGTGGCGTGGCCGACGGCGCGCTTGATTCCCCCCTCGTCGGCACTGACGACGACGATCTCGTCGCGCGGCAGGTCGAGCGACGCGAAGTGGTTGTGGAGCACCGGGGCGGCGTAGAGGTGGTCGACGGGGACGTCGAAGAAGCCCTGGATCTGGGCGGCGTGGAGGTCCATCGCCAGCACGCGGTCGGCCCCTGCCCGGGTGATCAGATTGGCCACGAGCTTGGCCGTGATCGGCACCCGCCCGGCGTCTTTGCGGTCCTGCCGGGCGTAGCCGAAGTAGGGAATCACCGCCGTCAGCCGGAACGAACTGGCGCGCTTGAAGCTGTCGATCATCACGAGCAGTTCCATGAGGTGCTCGTTGACCGGCGGGCAGGTGGGCTGGACGATGAACACGTCGCGGCCGCGGACGTCTTCGTCGATCTTGCACGAGATCTCGCCGTCCGGAAACCGCCCGAGGGTGATCTTCCCCATCGGCAGGTTGAGGTAGCGGCAGATGTCCTGGGCCAGCGCCGTGTTGGCGGGCCCACTGAAGATCTTCAGATCGTTCATCCGGCGTGCCTCGCTTGTCCCTGCTCGTCGCCCGTCGGCCGTGCCGCCAGGGCCGCGGCCACCGCGGCGAGCTGTGCGGGGGTGTTCACGGAGAGCGACTCGCTCTGGTCGAGGCAGGCGACGGCATCGACCACGAGGCCGTCGGACGCCAGCAACCGGGGGCAGTCGGTGAGGTAATACTCCCCGGCGGCGTTGCCGTTGTCGAGGCGCCCGACGGCGTCGACGAGCGCCCCTGCCGCGAACACGTACGTGCTCATGTTGACCTCGCGGATCAGGCGCTGCTGCGGCGTCGCGTCGCGTTCCTCGACGATCGCCTCGAACCGGCCGGCGTCGTCGCGCACGATCCGCCCCAGGCCGGTCGGGTCGGCGGCGATCGTCGTGCCCAGCAGGCAGGCGGCCGACCGGGCGGCGAACTCGCCGAGGAGGTGGGCGATGCTCGCCGGCCGGAGCATCGGCGAATCACCGCAGACGATCACCACCGGCCGCGCCGGGCCTCCTCCGGCGCGGCGCAGGTGCGGCACCGCCGCGGCCACCGCGTCGCCGGTTCCGCGGAGCGCGGTCTGGAGTGCGAAGCTGACCCCGGGCACACCGGCTAGCGCCCGCTCGACGTCGGCGGCGCGGTGGCCGACGACCACGATCCGCTCCTCGATCCCGGCCGCCGCCAAGGCCTCGAGCACCCAGGTGACCAGCGGCTTCCCCGCCGCCTCGCAGAGCACCTTGGGCAGGTCGGTGCCCATCCGTGTGCCGCGGCCGGCGGCGAGGACGATCGCGATCGGCGGCGTTGGCGACATGGGAACCACGCGGTGGCTTCCGAATCTCTGGTGGAGGGGCGACGGCCGGCAGGCCGCCAGTGTAGTGATCCCGCCGACGCCGTTCGCCCGGTCGCGACCGCCCCCCGTCCGGAGGCCTGGGACGACACCCGCCGCCGTGCTGCGGCCGGCTGCGGCGCGGCGGGCCGTCGCGGTACACTCCCCTCCATGACACGCCAATCCCACCCGGTCGTGAGCCGCGGGCGCGGAGACACCGCCGCCACCGCCAACGATTCGCTCGACATCAAGCTCGGCCGGTTGCAGGTCCGCACCGGGCGGATCCGCGGCGGCCGTGGCGACGGGATGCTCGTCGTCGAGCTCGTCGCGGGCACCACCCGCGCGATCGTCCTCCCCGACCGCGGCCTGGGAATCTGGAAGGCTTGGAGCGGGCCGACCGAGTTGGGATGGCAGTCGCCGGTCGCCGGCCCGGTGCATCCGCGCGGCGTGCCGCTGACGGAGCCCTCGGGGCTCGGGTGGCTCGACGGCTTCGACGAGCTCGTCGCGCGCTGCGGCCTCGTGAGCAACGGGGCGCCGGACTTCGACACCTCCGGCCACCTGCGGCACCCGCTGCACGGCCGGATCGCGAACCTGCCGGCCCATCATCTCGACGTCACGCTCGACGAGGCGACGAACACGATCACGCTCACCGGTGCCGTCGACGAGACGCGGTTCCTCGTGCACGCCCTGCGGCTGACGACGTCGCTCACCGTCCGCGCCGACCGGCCACGCATCTCCTGGTGCGACACCGTGAAGAACATCTCCGAGCGGCCCGCCACGATGCAGCTGCTCTACCACGTGAACCTCGGGCCGCCGCTCCTCGCCCCCGGCGCCGAGGTCGTGGCGGCGGTCGAGGAACTCGCCCCGCGCGACGCGGCCGCGGCGGCCGACGTTCCGGCGTGGAACCGCTACGACGCGCCGCGGGCCGGCCGCGGCGAGGACGTGCACCTCGCGCGGCTGAAGCCCGACGCGAATGGCCGGGCGACGGCCCTGCTCGTCGCCCCGGGCGGCGGCCGCGCCGCGGCCCTCTCGTGGACCGCGGCGACGCTGCCCTGCTTCACGCTCTGGAAGAACCAGGGGGGCCTCGCCGACGGTTATGTCACGGGCCTCGAGCCGGGCACGAATTTCCCGAATCCGCGCTCGTTCGAGGAGACGCAGGGCCGCGTCGTGCCGCTGGCCCCCAACGCGAGCGCGACGTTCGACCTGGCGCTCGAACTGCTCACGGGGGACGCCATCGCGGCGGAACGCCGGCGGATCGAGTCACTCGTCCCGGGCGGCCCGCGCATCCACTCCGCCCCTCGGCCCGGCTGGAGCCCCGGCTGACGCGTTGGTTCACCCCGGGGCGACCGCGTCGATCTTCGCGGCGAGGATGAAGTCGTTCTCGGAGAGACCGCCCACCGCATGGGTGTGGATCTCGATCCACGCCCGGCGGTAGCCCTCGAGGTGCAGGTCGGGGTGGTGCTGCTCGCGCTCCGCGAGCGCCGCCACGTTGTTGAACAGGCGGATCGCGGACTTGAAGTCGGGCAGTTTGAAGTCGCGGCGGATGCGGGTCGCGTCGTGCGTGAGCCGCCAGAGCGGCAGGGCCGCGACCTGCGC
>JAGWVR010000070.1 GCA_018970785.1 Planctomycetota bacterium | reverse complement strand
CTCGCCGCCCGCCTCGCGGTCGAGACCGACGCAGCCGTCCGCGACGAACTGTCCGCCGCCCTGGCCGACGCCGGCGACGGCCCGGCGTGACCGCGGCGCCGGTGCCGGCCGCTGCGACTTCGCCGGGCGATCGGAGGCGCTCGCGGAGACGGGGACAGGGCCGTGCGGTAGTCGGCGCACGCCGTGGGATGGTCGCCGCTCGGCGCCGACGCCTATGCTTGATCGGACGAGGTGGTCGGGTGCGACTACCGCCCCGGCGCACACGGTCGAATCCGGTCGGAGCCCGCCGCAGACGAGCCCCTCGCCCCGCGAGGCCTCGCCACGGCGGGAACGGGAGTGTGAATCGCATGTTCGCGATGGTGGCACGTGGTGACGCGGACCGGACCCCGGCAGCGGGGCGATGGTTCGTGTTGCCGCGCGTGACCCACGCGCTCCTGTTCCTGGCCGCCTCGATCGTGTCGCCGGGCGTCCGATCCTGTTGCGCCGGCAGCGGCTGCAGCAGCGGCTCGGCCGACACGTCGTGCTGCGCCACGGGCGTGGCCTGCTGCAGCCCGGCGGAAGAAGCCGGCGCGTGCTGCGCCCCGGCGGCCTCCGACACCGCACCGAACGGCTGCTGCAGCGGCGCCGCGGGGGGAAGCTGCGGCTGCTGCTGCGACGACGGGCCGGCCGCTCCGCTCTCCCCCGCTCCACCGCGCGACTTCGGGCCGACCGCGGCGCTGGCCCTGCCCGCCACGGCTGTCGTCGCGCCCGCGCGGAAACCGGGCACTGCCACCGCGATGCCGGCGCCGGCGGCGTTCTTCGTGGACCGTCCGGTCCGCGTGCGCTTCGGGGTGTGGATCGATTGAGACAGCCTCGCTTCGTGCCTCGTGCGAGGCGCAAAGCAGGGTGGCCGCCGGTGCCGCGTCGGCGTTGGCGGATGTCTCGGATCATTCGATTCCATTCCGAAGGAGTGTTTCCATGACCACGTTGTTGCTCTGGGCCGTGACGGCCCTGTTCCCGATGGCGGCTCCGGCGACGCCGGCGGCCGACGCGTCGTGCCCGGCCTGCGCGTGCTGCGGCTGCTGCGAGACGGGCAGCTGCACCTGTGCCGAGTGCACCTGCTGCTGCTGCACGGGCGGCTGCTGCACGGTGAAGTGACCCGAGCGGGCATCCGGCCGGGCCGCACCCCGCGGCCCGGCCGGGGCCTCCGCGGCGCTCAGCCCTCGGCGTCGCCGGCGGAGCAATCGACCGTCTCGTCGACGTCGGCCGAGGGGTCGCGCCCCGGGCCGTCGGCGGCGTAGAAACGGTCGAGCACCCGCTGCCAATCGTCGTTCACCTTGACGGCCACGAACGCGTCGCGGACGGCGCGCGGCTCGGGGTGGAGGCGGGCGTATTTGATGGCGAACTTGCGCATCTGCCGGCCGGCGAGCGCCTCGCCGTGGAGTTCGACCGCCAGCTCCCAATGCTCGCGGAGCATGTCGCGCTGCCGGTGGATCGTCGGCGGGGGGAGGGGAGGGCCGCCGGCCAGCAGCGCGGCGGTCTGGGCGAAGATCCACGGATTGCCGATCGCCCCCCGGGCGATGCTCACCCCGTCGACGCCGGTGCGCTCGAGCATCGCCAGGCAGGCCTCGGCCGAGAACAGGTCGCCGGAGCCGAACACCGTCCGCGCGCCGGCGTGGCGCTTGACCGCGGCGAGGAACGACCAGTCGCTCGGCCCGACGTATTTCTGCTGCACGGTGCGGCCATGGACCGTGATCGCCGCGACGCCGCGCGCGAACGCGCCGTCGAAGATCCGCCAGAACCGGTCGGCGCTGTCGGCCGAGTCGTCGAGGCCGCGGCGCATCTTGAGCGTCACCGGCACGTGCTGCGGCACCGCGTCGCGGACGCGGGCGACGATCTCCAGCGCCGTCTCGGGCACGCCGAGGAGGTAGCCGCCGCGGCAGCGGCCCAGCACCTTCTTCACCGGGCAGCCGAAGTTGATGTCGATGACGTCGAACCCCTCCTCGACGAGCTTCAGCGCCGCCGGCGGGAACTGCTCCGGGTCGGCCCCCATCAGCTGGCCCCCGACGGGATGCTCCTCGTCGGCCACGGCGAGCCGGGCGCGGTTGCGCGGGTGGCGGCCGGCGGTGACCACGAACTGGTCGAGGAGCACCTCGCCGAGGGCGTAGGCGGCGCCGTGACGGCGGGCGAGCACCCGCATCGCCCGGTCGCTGTACCCGGAGAGGGCCGCCTGGATCAGCGGCGACCCGAGCCGGACGCCACCGATCGCCGGGCCCCCGTCGGCCGTGGGAGTGGTCACATCGGCACCGGGGGTCAGGTGAGCACCGGGCAGGTGTCGAACCACGTCCGTCCCTGCGCCGCCATCCAGTCGGCGCTGGCCTGCGGCCCCCAGTGGCCCGGCTCGTAGCGCGCCAGCGCCGGCTGGTCGCTGCCCGCCCAGGCGCGGGCGACGGGGTCGATGATCTCCCACGACTTCTCCACCTCGTCGGCACGGGCGAACAGGCTGGCGTCGCCGGTGAGGACGTCGAGGAGGAGGGGCTCGTAGGCCTCGGGCAACCGCCCGGAGAACTCGCGCGAGTAGCTGAACTCGAGGTCGGTCAGCCGCAGCTGCATCCCGGCGCCGGGGACCTTGGTGTGGAAGTGGAGCTGGATCCCCTCGGCGGGCTGGATCTGGATCACGAGCCGGTTGGCCTCACGGGCCACGCGCCGCTTCGACGACGCGAACAGCTCCAGCGGCGGCTGGCGGAACCCGATCACGATCTGCGTCGTCCGGCACGACATGCACTTGCCGCTGCGGAGGTAGAACGGCACCCCCTGCCAGCGCCAGTTGTCGACCTCGAGGCGCAGCGCCGCGAACGTCGCCGTGTGGCTGTCGGCCGCCACGCCCGGCTCGGCGAGGTAGCCGGCATACTGCCCGCGGACGCCGGCGGCGGCGACCTCGGCGGGCTCCAGCGGCCGGATCGCCTCGAGGACCTTGACCTTCTCGTTCCGGACCGCCGTCGCCTGGAAGCGGGCGGGGGCTTCCATGGCCGTGATCATGAGGAGTTGGAGGAGGTGGTTTTGGAACATGTCGCGGAGGACGCCGGCCGAGTCGTAGTAGGCCCCGCGGCGCCCCACCGGGACCTCCTCGGCGACGGTGATCTGGACGTGGTCGATGTAGCGGCGGTTCCAGACCGGCTCGAAGATCGTGTTGGCGAAGCGGAGGGCGAGGATGTTCTGGACCGATTCCTTCCCCAGGTAGTGGTCGATGCGGTAGACCTGGCTCTCGCTGAACACCGCGTGGAGCCGGGCGTTGAGCTGGCGGGCGGTGGCGAGGTCGGTGCCGAACGGCTTCTCGACGACGATCCGCCGCGGTCCGGCCGTCTCGGTGGCCATCCCGAGGGCGCCGAGCGCCGCGACCACCGGCTCGTAAAACTGCGGCGCGGTGGCGAGGTAGTAGACGCGCGCCGCCCCCGCGCTCCCCTCGAGCGCCGCCAGCCGCTCGCCGAGCCTGGCGACGTCGTCGCGCGAGGCGATGTCGCCGGGCTGGTAGTGGAGCCGCGCGGCGAACGCCGGCCAGCTCGCGGCGTCGAAGCCGTCGGCATGGGCGCGTGTCGATTCGAGGAGCGCGGCCCGCCAGGCGTCGTCGGAGAACGGCGTCCGCGAGAAGCCGACGATCCGCGTCTCGGCGGGCAGGACCCCGGCGCGCGACAGGCTCCACAGCGCCGGGACGAGCTTCCGCGACGTCAGGTCGCCGGAGGCGCCGAAGATCACGATCGTGTGCGACATCGGCTCCCGGGGCAGCCGCCCGGTCCTGGGGGCATCGGCCGTCAGAACCGCATCCCGGTGAAGCCGCCGTCGACGTACAGCGCCGTGCCGGTGATGAAGCTCCCCGCCACCGGGGCGCAGAGCAGCAACGCCGCGCCGACGAGCTCCTCCGGGTTGCCGAAGCGGTTCATCGGTGTCTGCCCCATGATCGCCGCCGTCCGCTCCGGGGAGAGGATCCGCCGGTTCTGTTCGGCGGGGAAGAACCCGGGGCAGAGGACGTTGACGCGCACCCCGCGCGGGGCGAGCTCACGGGCGACGTTCTGCGTGTAGTTGACGACCGCCGCCTTCGACGCCGAGTAGATGAACACCTTCGACAGCGGCTTGTCGGCGGAGACGCTGCCGAGGTTGAGGATCGCCCCGCCGCCGGCGGCGGCCATCGCCGCCCCGAACACCTGGCAGCCGAGGTGCGTGCTCTTGAGGTTGGTGTCGAGGACGCGGTCGTAGTCGTCGTCGGGGATCTCGAAGTAGGGGATCGCCGAGTTCACCCCGGCGCAGTTGACGAGGATGTCGGCCCGTCCCGTCTCGGCGAGCGTGGCGGCCAGCAGCGCCTCGACGCTCCCGCGCTCGGTCGCCTCGACAGGCAGGAACGTCGCCTGCCCGCCGGCGGCGCGGATCGCGTCGACCCGGGCGGCGCCGCGGTCGGCTCCCCGCCCGGCGACGACGACGAACGCCCCGGCCGAGGCCAGCCCCTCGGCCAGCGCCCCGCCGAGGACGCCGGTGCCGCCGACGACGACCGCGGTCCGGCCGGAGAGCCCGAACAGCCGCTCGAGCGCCGTGGCCATCTATGCCTTCCCCCGGGCCGGCACCGGGCGCCGCAGGTCGAGCCACTCGCTGTGGAACGTCCCCGGCCGGTCGGTGCGCTGGTAGGTGTGTGAGCCGAAGTAGTCGCGCTGCGCCTGGAGGAGGTTGGCCGGCAGCCGGGCGCTGCGGTAGCCGTCGTAGTAGGCCAGCGCCGCCATGAACGCCGGCGTCGGCACCCCCTGTGCCGCGGCGGTGGCGACGACGTGCCTCCAGCCGGTCTGGGCCTTGGCCAGCGCCTGCTGGAAATAGGGGGCGAGCATCAGGTTCTCGAGCGCCTTGTCGGCGGTGAACGCCTCGGCGATCCGCTCGAGGAACTGGGCGCGGATGATGCAGCCGCCGCGCCACAGCATCGCGATCGAGCGGTAGTCGAGCGGCCAGTCGTGCTCCTTGGCAGCCGCCGCGAGCTGCACGAATCCCTGGGCGTAGCTGGCGATCTTCGAGGCGTACAGCGCCTGCCGCACGTCTTCGACGAACGCCTGCGTGTCGCCGCTCCACGCCGCCGTCGGACCGACGAGCTTGCCGCTGGCCCGGGTCCGCGCGTCCTTCATCGCCGACAGGCTCCGCGCGTAGACGGCCTCGGTGACCAGCGTGCTGGGAACGCCGAGATCGAGGGCCAGCTGGCTCATCCACTTGCCCGTCCCCTTGGCGCCGGCGGCGTCGAGGATCGAGTCGACGAGGAACCCGGCCGACTCGGGGTCGCGGGCGGTGAAGATGTCGCGGGTGATCTCGATCAGGTAGCTGTCGAGCTCCCCGCGGTTCCAGTCGGCGAACACGGCGGCGAGCTCGTCGTTGCCCAGCCCGGCGACCTGGCGGAGGAGCCAGTAGGCCTCGCAGATCAGCTGCATGTCGCCATATTCGATCCCGTTGTGGACCATCTTCACGTAATGGCCCGCGCCGCGCGGCCCGATCCATTCGCAGCAGGGGATGTCGGCGTTGGGGCCGACCTTGGCGGCGATCGCCTGGAGGATCGGCTTCAGCGCCGGCCACGCCGCCGGCGATCCCGACGGCATCAGGCTCGGGCCTTTGAGCGCCCCCTCCTCGCCGCCGGACACGCCCATCCCGACGTACAACAGCCCGCTGGCCTCGACCTCCTTGGTGCGCCGTTCGGTGTCGGCGGGGTAGGTGTTGCCGCCGTCGATGAGGATGTCGCCCTTGGAGAGCAGCGGCGTGAGCGTGCGGATCAGGTCGTCGACCGCCGGCCCGGCCTTGACCATCATCATCACCTTGCGCGGCGGCTTGAGGGCCGCGACGAGGTCCTCGAGCGAATGGCACCCGACGACGTGGGGCTGCTTGCCGCGCCCCGCCGTGAAGGCGTCGGTGACGCTCGCGGTGCGGTTGTAGACGGCGATCGGCACCCCGCGGCTGGCGACGTTGAGCGCCAGGTTTTCCCCCATCACGGCCAGGCCGATGAGACCGAAATCACACGTTGCCTGCTTGGCCATCGGGGGGATTCCTCGAGTGTGGGGGCGCCGCGGGGGCAATGGGCCGGCCCCGGCGGCGGCTACTCTATCGGTGGGACCCCGCGGCTGCCAAACCACGGCCTCGCAGCGGCGGGCCCGCGGATCAATGCCGCACACCGCCGCCGTCGATCGCGGCGCGGTCTTTCGCCGGCCATCTTCCCGGCTGTCCGGAGCGGACTGAAGAACCTCGCCCGGTTCTGCCGATCAAACGGCGGGATTGGTGCAGGCGTTGCCAAGCGCCCGACCGGTCCCACCCCGACCGCCGTCACTGCTTGACCAGCCTTCCCGGGTTGCCGTAGCGTGAGGGTGTCGGGACCTGCCGTCCTGCACACGGCTCCGTAGCCAAGTGGCTAAGGCAGCGGATTGCAAATCCGCCATCGTCGGTTCGACTCCGACCGGAGCCTCTTCTTTCCGCCCGCCCGCTTTCCCCGGGAATCGCCGGGGAAACGCCCGGCGACGGGTACGGCACTGCGTGCCCCGGCCATGAGCGCCGCTGACCGGCGCGTGACCGGCGAACCGCTCTCGCCGCGGAACTCTCCGCGGACATCGCCTCACGGCACGCCGACGACGCCTTCTCCACGGAGGTTGAACACGAACACTTCCTGATCGCTGTCCGGGGAGACGTCGTGGAGCATCGCCGACGCGACTCGGCCGAGCGGTCCCTCGAGTGCCGTTTGCAGGCTCGGCATCGCCGCGAGCATGATCTGGTGGCGCATCTGCCGCACCATCTCGCGCCCCGCTGCCGCCGACTCGCCCGGGGCGATGAGCCGCTCTTCGGCGGTGGTGAGGACACCCTGCAGGTGGATGAACATCGTCGGACCGCGGATCGTCGTCGTCACGTGGCGGGGCCCGCGACCGATCAGATCGCGAACCGCTCGGCAGATCGCCTCGCTCACCGCGGACTCGACCTCACCCTGGCTTCTCGTCGGCCGTCGTGTCGTCGTCATGCTCCGTCGACTCCCGGATGTGGAGGACGGACAAGCCCCGAAGATCCGTTGCGTGATCTGCCCCCCCCTGGGCCGATGCTTGTCACCCCTGAAGGTGGCAACGCTAATCACCGGCGTTGACAACCTTGGTCAAAAACGCCTTACAAATCAGAAAGCACACACCGCCATGAGTCACCCGTTAGAGGGACCTCTTTATGGTGGTAAATAATGAAAACCCCGAGGAAAAGACAGCCCCCCCGTGGGGTTTTCGCGAGGCTCCTGGCGCGATGCCGGCAGGGCGTGGCGCATCGATGCCGTGCCGCGGCGACTCACGGAGCGCGGCCTTTTGCCGCCGTGATCGGGCGTTGGAGGCGGCCACCGGCGTCCCGGGAAAGTCTGCTGTTTCCAGCGGCCTCCGCCGCGGAGAAACGCCCCGGATGGCTGGTCCGCGCAAGCGGATGTCGACGCGCCTCCGGCAGCGGACCGCCGCGTTGCCCGACCGGCAGATCCCCGCCATGCCATACTTTTCCGCGGCCGCGATGGCTGACACACGATCCCCGCCGGCCCCTCCGATGCCCCGCCACGGCTTCCACCGCATCACCGTCTGCTCCCCTCCGGTGGCGATCGCCGATCCCGCGCGGAATGCCGCGGCGATCGTCGCGCAGCTCGGGCAGGCCGCCGACGCCGACATCGTCGTGTTCCCGGAGCTGTGCCTCACCGGCTACACCTGCGCCGACCTGTTTCGCCAGCGGCGCCTCCTCGATGCCGCCACCGTGGCGCTCGACACGGTCCGCCGCGCGACCGCCGGATCGCCGCGGATCGTGTTCGTCGGCATGCCCGTGGCGGCCGGCCCGGCGCTGTTCAACGCCGCCGTCGTGCTCCAGGACGGCGCCGTCCGTGGCGTCGTCCCCAAGACGGCGATCCCGACCTACGGCGAGTTCTACGAATCGCGCTGGTTCCGCGGGGCAGGGGAGGGGGACCCCGCCGAGATCGACCTCCTCGGCCGACCGGTCCCGTTCGGCACCGACCTGCTGTTCGCGGCCGGGGCGCTGGTGATCGCCGCGGAGATCTGCGAGGACCTCTGGCTGCCGATCCCGCCGAGCAGCCACGCGGCCCTCGCCGGTGCCAATCTCCTCGTCAATCTGTCAGCTTCCAACGAGACCGTCGCCAAGCACGAGTACCGGCGGGCGCTGGTCGCCAACCAGTCGGGCCGCTGCGTCGCCGCCTACGCCTACGCCTCCGCCGGCCCCGACGAGTCGACGACGGACCTCGTTTTCGGTGGCCATTGCCTGGTCGCCGAAAACGGCCAGGTCCTCGTCGAGAGCCCGCGCGTCGGCCTCCCCGGCACCCCCGCCCGTGGCGGCTGGCTGGCCGGGGTCGACGTCGACACCGAGCGGCTCGACGGCGAACGGCGCTTCATCTCCAGCTTCGGCGAGGCGGCGCGGCGCGGGGCCCGCGGCTACCGGCGCGTGCGCCTCGATCCCCCGGCCGCCGACCTCGTCGGACTGGCCCGCCACGTCGACGGCCGGCCGTTCGTGCCGCGCGAGCCGGCGACACTCGCGGCCCGCTGCGCCGAGGTGTTCGGCATCCAGTGTGCCGGGCTCGGGCGGCGGCTCGAGCAGCTCGGCTGGCCCGAGGTGGTGCTCGGCGTCTCGGGGGGCCTCGACTCGACGCTCGCGCTGTTGGTGGCGGCGAAGACGTTCGCCGCCGCGGGCCGGCCCTGCGCGCGGATCCACGGCTTCGCCCTGCCAGGGTTCGGCACGACCGCCCGCACCAGCGCCAACGCCCGGGCGCTCCTCGCCGGGCTCGGCGTGAGCGCGACCGAGATCGACATCCGCCCGGTCTGCCTGGAGACGTTCCGGGCGCTCGACCACCGGCCGTTCGGGATCGACCCCGCCGGCCTCGACGTCGCCGGGCTCGAAGCCCGGCTGGCGAAGCTGCCGGCCGCCGCCCGCCACGACCTCGTGTTCGAAAACGTCCAGGCCCGCGAACGGACGCTGCTGCTGATGAGCCGCGGCTTCGTCCTCGGCACGGGCGATCTGTCGGAACTGGCCCTCGGGTGGTGCACCTACGCCGGCGACCAGACGAGCATGTACGGCGTCAACGCCTCCGTGCCCAAGACGCTGGTCCGGTTCCTCGTCGAGCACGTCGCCGCCACCGAACACGCCGGGACGGCGCTGGAGACCGTGCTCCGCGACATCGCCGCGACGACGATCTCCCCCGAGCTCCTCCCCCCGGGGCCCGACGGCGGCATCACCCAGTCGACCGAGGAACTGCTCGGTCCCTACGAGCTCCACGACTTCTTCCTGTGGGGCTTCGTGCGCTGCGGTTTCACGCCGGAGAAGCTCCTCTTCCTCTCCGACCACGCCGCGTTCTCGCGCGACTATCCCCGCGCCGAGCGCGAGCGGACGCTGGCGACGTTCCTGCGGCGCTTCTTCAGCCAGCAGTTCAAGCGCTCGGCGCTCCCCGACGGCCCGAAGGTGGGCTCGGTGAGCCTGTCGCCACGCGGCGACTGGCGGATGCCCTCCGACGCCGGCGCGGCGGCATGGCTCGGGCGCGGGTGAGGCGCGCGGCTCACTCCTTCGCGAAGCCGCGCTTCCGCATCAGGGCGTCGATCCCGGCGTCGCGGCCGCGGAAGGCACGGTAGCCGTCGGCCGGGTCGATCGTGTTGCCGACCGAGAAGACGTGGTCGCGGAGCCGCTTGGCGACGCCCTTGTCCCACGCGCCCCCCGCCTCGGTGAACGCCTCCCAGGCGTCGGCGGTGAGGGTGTCGGCCCACAGGTAGCTGTAGTAGGCGGCGGAGTAGCCGTCGCCGCCGAAGACGTGGGCGAACTGCGGCGTCCGGTGGCGCATCACGATCTCGCGCGGCATCCCGAGGGCGGCGAGGGTCTCGCGCTCGAAGCGGTCGGGGTCGATCGGCACGTCGCCGGCGAGGTGGAGCTTCATGTCGACCAGGGCGCTGGCGAGGAACTCGACGGTCCGGAACCCCTCGTTGAAGCGCTTGGCACGCTCGATCCGTGCGACCAACTCGCGCGGGATCGGCTGGCCGGTGCGGTGGTGGAGGGCGTAGCGATCGAGGATCTCCGGGGTCGACAGCCAGTGCTCGAGGACCTGCGAGGGGAACTCGACGTAGTCGCGCGCCACCGCCGTGCCGGCCAGCGACGGGTAGCGGACCGCCGAACAGAGCCCGTGGAGGGCGTGGCCGAATTCGTGGAACAGCGTCGTGGCGTCGTCCCAGCTGACGAGCACCGGCTCGCCCGGCTCTCCCTTCACGAAATTGCAGTTGTTGGAGACGATCGTCGTCACCGCGTTATCGAACGCCTCCTGGGCCCGGTAGGCGCTCATCCACGCCCCCGAGCGCTTCCCGGTGCGGGCGTAGGGATCGAAGTACCACAGCCCGACGTGCTCCCCCGCCGGGTCGACCACCTCCCAGACGCGGACGTCGGGGTGGTAGACCGGCACGGCGCCGGGGGCGAGCGGCTTGAACGAGAAGCCGAACAGCTCCCGGGCCATGAAGAACATCCCCTCGCGCAGCTTCTCGAGCTGGAGGTAGGGGACGATCTCGCTCTCGTCGAGGTCGTACTTCGCGGCCCGGACCTTCTCGGCGTAGTAGCGGTAGTCCCAGGGCTCGATCGTGATCCCCGCCCCCTCGCGGTCGGCCGCGGCCTGCATGTCGGCCACCTCCTCGCGCGCCCGGACGACGGCCGGCTTCCACACCGCCTCCATCAGCCCCAGCGCCCGCTCCGGCGTCTTGGCCATCGCGTGCTCGACGCGCCAGTGGGCGTGGGTCGGATAGCCGAGGAGCTTCGCGCGGCGCGCCCGGAGCGCGAGGATCTCGGTGATGATGGCGTTGTTGTCGGTGGCGCCGCCGCCGTCGCCGCGGTCGACGAACATCCGCCACACCTGCTCGCGGAGGTCGCGGCGCGGCGAGAAGGTGAGGAACGGCTCGACGCTCGAGCGCGTGTTCTGGATCGCCCACTGCCCCGGTTTGCCGCGCGCCGCGGCGGCGGCCGCCGCCGCCGCCTTGACGTCGGCCGGCAGGCCGGCGACGTCGGCCTCGGCGGCGAGCACGATCGCCTGGTCGGTCTCGTCGGCGAGGAGGTTCTGGGCGAAGCGCGTCGACAGCTCGGCGAGCTTCTGGTTGATCGCCGACAGCTCCCGTTTGGCGGCGCCGTCGAGCTTGGCCCCGGCACGGACGAAGTCGGTGTAGGTCAGCCAGGTGAGGCGCTGCTGCTCGGGCGAGAGGCCCGAGCGCTCGCGGGCCTCGTAGACCGCGGCGATCCGCGCGAACAGCTTCTCGTCCTGGAAGATCCGGTCGGCGAACGCGGCGAGCTTCGGCGCCATGCCGCGCTCGACGGCGCGGAGGGCGTCGTCGCTCATGCAGCCGGTGAACACGCCGTACACCGCCTGGACGCGCTCCATCGGCCGGGCGGACCGTTCCAGTTCCGCGATCGTGTTCTCGAACGACGCCGGCTCGGCCGCCGCGGTGATCCTGCCGATCGCCGTGAGCTGCTCGGCCATCGCCGCCTCGAGTGCCGGGGCGAAGTCGGCGGTCCGCACCCGGTCGAACGGCGGCACCCCGCCGTAGGGGCCGCTCCACGGGGCGACGAGCGGATTCGATTCGGGCGCGGCGGCTGGGAGCATGGCGGGGATCACTGCGGCGACGAGGGCGGAGGCGAACGACACGGAGGAGAGTCGGTGGAACATCGCACGGTCCCGTGAAAGGGGAAACGCCGGGAAGGGCAGGGGCGGAACCGACGGCCGATCAGCGGAGATCGGCCTCGTCGGGCGGTTCGGGGAGGAGCCAGGCGACGGCCGCCGCCGGCAGAAACAGCCACGCCGCGTAGAGCAGCGCCAGGCGGTGGTCACCGACCTTGGAAAACAGCCCGAACACGACCGTACCCGCGGCGGCGACGAGGCGACCGATGTTGTAGCAGAACCCGGCGCCGGTGGTCCGCAGGAGCGTCGGGAACAGCGGCGGCAGGTACATCGTGAACAGCCCGAACACCCCCTGGCAGACGCCGATCGGCCCGAGCAGCCAAAACAGCTCTCCGTGGGGCCGGGGGCTCGAGTAGGCCAGGAGCATCGCGCCGAAGTACGCCACGCACAACAGCGCGATGGCGCGGCGGTAGCCGAAGGACCGGGCGAAGAACGCGGCGAGAAAGTTGCCGGCGATCGAGGCGACCATCACCAGGATCATCGCCTGGCTGGCGTAGCTCGTCTTCGCCGCCTCGGTCCAGTCGGCGAGGTCGGGATGATTGCGGAGGTGCTGGAGGTACCAGTACATGAACGCCCAGTGCGCCGTCAGCGACAGGCTGCAGACGAGGATCGTGAGCAGCGTCGTGCGGCGGACGGCGCCGCGGAACAGGTCGGCCACGCCGGGGGCGGTTTCCGTCGCGCTCGCCCGGGCGGCGTGCCACTCCTCCGGCTCGGGCACCGCGCGGCGGATCCAGACGACGAGGAACGCCGGCAGGACGCCGACGAGGAACACCGTCCGCGGCGCGAACGAGGCGAGGAGGATCCCCGCCACCATTGCCAGGACGACGCCGACGTTGACCGCCGACTGGAGGACCGCCGCCAGCCACGGCCGCCAGCGGCGCGGCCAGGTTTCCGAGATCAGCGCCGCCCCGACCGCCCATTCGCCGCCGATGCCGAGGGCGGCGAGGAACCGGCAGATGAGCAGCTGCCACCACGTCTGGGCGAAGAACGACAGGCCGGTGAACAGGGCATAGGTGAGGATCGTGAGGTTCAGTGCGCGGGTCCGGCCGATCCGGTCGCCGACGCGGCCGAAGAAGCCGCCGCCGAGCGCCCAGCCGACGAGGAACCCCGCCTGGATGATCGACGCGGTCCGGCCGACCGCGGCGTCGCGCTGGTCGAGCCCGCCGAGCAGCTCGGCCACGAACGGCGTCGCGACGAGCGTGTAGAGGTGCATGTCGAGGCCGTCGAACAGCCACCCCAGCCAGGCGGCGATGCCGCTCTTCCACTGCTGGGGCGACAGGTCGGCGAGGCTCTCGGCCTCGCGCCGGGTGGACGGGGCGGCGGAGTGGTCGGCCATGGGAGGATCGTCCCGGGAGTCGAGGAAGCGTCGCGGCGGCGGCATCCGGAGGGAACGCGGGGGCCGTCAGATGCCGAGGCCCGGGATCGGCCGCCCCTCGGCGAGCGGAAACGGACGCCCCGATTCGTCGTGCCAGAGCGTGTCCGGCGCGATCCCCAGCGCGGAGGAGATCGTCGCCGCCAGGTCCTCGGGGCGCTGCGGCGCGTCGGCGGGCTCGCCGCCGAAGCGATCGGAGCGGCCGACGACCGTGCCGCCGCGCACCCCGCCGCCGGCGAGGAACACCGTCTGCACGCGCCCCCAGTGGTCGCGCCCCGGCTCGCGGGCCTGGGGAATCGTGCTGATCTTCGGCGTCCGCCCGAACTCCCCCGCCATCACGACCAACGTCTCGTCGAGGAGCCCGCGCGAGCCGAGGTCGTCGAGGAGGGCGGCGAGCGCCTGGTCGAGCGGCGGGAGGAGGAACCGCCGCAGGTTCGTCCACGCCGATTCGTGGGTGTCCCAGGTCTCGTTGTTGCCGAGGTTCACCTGGACCAGCGCCACGCCGGCCTCGACGAGCCGCGCCGCCAGGAGCAGCGACCAGCCGAAGGCGTTGGCACCGTAGCGCTCGACGAGCCGAGGGTCGGCACGGGACACGTCGAAGGCACCGCCGACGGAGGGCTCGAGGAGCAGCGCCGTGGCCATGCCGCGGAACCGGTCGAACGCCCCCGCCTCGCCCCCCGCCGCCAACGCCGCGCGCTGCCGGTCGAGGGCGTCGCGGAGGGCGACGCGGTCGAGGAGGCGGCCGCCGCCGAGCGGATCGGCGAGCGACAGGCTGAGCGGCCGGAACCGCGGCGGGTCGTCGCCGATGGCGCCGTCGTGGTGGTGGAAGGTGTGGGTCGGGTAGGCGCCGTAGCTCCGGGCATTGAACGGCGAGCACTCGAGGAACCACGGCTCGCCGCCGCTGCCGAGGAGCCCGGCGAACTGCCCGGGGATCGTCCGCCCGGTGCGGTGGACGAGCTTCTCGGGGAGGACGACCGCGCCCGGCAACGGCCCGCGCGGCGGCAGGAGACGGTTGAACAAAGCCGCCAGCGCCGGCCAGTCGGACTTCTTCGGACCGTTGGGGTCGAACCCCGGCGGCAGGTCGGACCGGCCGGTGAGCATGATGTGATGGGCGGCGGAATGGTCGTTGGAGCGGTGCGTGAGGCTCCGGCACAGCGCCCACGATTCGCTCCGCGCCGCCAGCAGCGGGAGGTGCTCGCCGACCAGCACGCCCGGCGTGCGCGTCGGGATCGCCGCGAACTCCCCACGCACCTCGGGGGGGGCGTCGGGCTTGGGGTCGAACGTCTCGTGCTGGGCGAGGCCGCCGGAGAGGAAGATCGAGATCACGCTCCGCCGCCGCTCGGTCGCGCCGCGGGCCCGGGCGGCCAACAGGCCGTCGAGCGACAGACCGGCCAGGCCGATCGCTCCGGCGCGGACCGTCGTCCGCCGCGAAAACCGTGCCGGGATGCCCCCCCATCCGCCCATCGCACGCCCCCAGCGAGTCTCCCGAATTCCGGAGTCTACCGTGCGTCCGAGCCGGACGACCATCGCACCGGCGGCGATCGGGGCGCGGCACGCCGAGCGGGCGTCGCCGCAGCTCAGGCGACGTTCCCGCCGTCGTCGCCCTCGCCGGCCACCTCCCGGTCGCCGCGCTCCGGATAGGCCAGCGACGCCACGACGCTCGTGCCGATCAATCCGACGATCACCGCGAGGGACAAGGCGGGGTGGATCAGGTGGCCCGCGGCATGCGGGTCCCAGCCCCCCTGGCCGGCGAGCCATTCGTTGTGGCGCGCGGCCTCGGCGATCATCTTCCCGCCGACGAAGATCAGGACGGCGGCGAGGCCGTAGTTGAGGAACCGGAACAGGTCCATCACGCCGGCGAGGAGGAAATACAGCGCCCGCAGGCCGAGGATCGCGAACACGTTGGAGGTGAAGGCGATGAACCGCATGTGGGGCGTGCCCGGCGTGACCACGCCGAGGATCGCCGGCACGCTGTCGACGGCGAACAGAACGTCGGTGCTCTCGACCACCAGGAGCACGAGGAACAGCGGCGTCGCCAGCAGCTTCCCCCCTTCACGGACGAAGAATCGGTCGCCGGCCGGCTGGGTCGAGACGGGGATGAAGCGCCGCACCGTGCGGATGACCCAGTTGTCGCCGGGCTCGTGCTCGTCCTCGCTCCAGGCGAGCTTGATGCCGGTGTAGACCAGGAACGCCCCGAACAGCCACAGCACCCACTTGTAGCGCTCGACCAATTCGGCCCCGAGGAGCACGAACGACAAGCGCATCAGCACCGCCCCGAGGATCCCCCAGAACAGCACCCGGTACTGGTACTTCAGCGGCACGCCGAAGTAGCCGAACACGACCGCGAACACGAACACGTTGTCCATCGACAACGACCACTCGACGAGATAGCCGGTGAGAAACTCGATCGCCGGCTGCCCGCCGAGCCACCACCACACCAGGACGTTGAACGACAGTGCCAGCCCCGCCCAGAAACAGGTCCAGAACGCGCTCTCGCGGAGCGACGGTTCGTGCGACTTCTTGTGGAACACGGTGAGGTCGAGCGTGAGCAGGACCGCGACCATCACCGCGAAGCCGATCCAGTGGCCGTAGTGGATCGTGCCCGCCGCCGGAGCGACGGCGGCGAGGCAGGGCAGGGGGGCCGGGCAGGAGAGCGGGCCGAGGCCGGGGATCCAAGCGGACACGGTGACGGTTCCGGATTTGAAGGAAGCCCGGGAGTGTAGCAGCATCGCCGCGGGACGTCCGCCGCGTCCTCCGGGACGCGATCAGCCCGGGTCGGGGGGAGGGAGGGCGTTGACGAGGCTCGTCTTCATCGCCGCGAACACCGGGGCGAGGTGTTCCCAATCGCGGTCCTCGGCCTGGCAGAAGACGAGATACACCACGGTCGCGGTGCCGACGACGCGGACCTCGGCCGTGTTGGTGAGGTCGAGGTACGAAAAGTTGAAATCGAACCCCTCGAGGCGGCGCCCGGCGACCGTCTCGCCGGCACGCTCGACGTCGATGTGGGTGTATTCGCGCTTCATCTGCCGGGCCACCACCTCCGCCAGCTGCAACGGCTCGCCGCCGGCGGCGTGGGCGCTGACGGTCCAGAAGCCCCCCTCGGGGGCCGTCACCGACACGAGCGCCGCGCCCTCGCTGACGTCCACCTCCCAGTTGTCGGGGTAGTCGAAGGCGATCCCGGCACGGTCGAAGCGCATCGGCGGAATGTCGCGGAGGAGCGAAGCGGCGAATCGTGGCCCGGGATTGTATCGGTGAACGGTCGCTCGGGGACCGCACCGCTGCCGTCCCCCCGGCGCACGGCATCCGTGTCAAGGCCGACAGCCCCGTCCGCTCACGCACGAAACGCCGTGGCGAGCGGGCTTTACGCTCCGCCGGTCGACCGGTAGTGTCCTCGCCCCAGCGCCGCTCCCGGAACCCGATGATGGCCTCCACCACCTCCACCTGGCTCGCTCCGCGTGCCACCCGTCGGGTCGCCGGCTGGCTCGCCGACGCGGTGGTCCCGGTGACGCTCCTGCTGGCGGTGGCGGTGGTGCTGGCGCCGGTTCCCGCGGCGCTGGTCGACCTGCTTCTGGCGGCCAACCTGACCGTCTCGGTGCTCGCCGTGCTCGGTGCCCTGGCGGCGCGGACGCCGCTGGAGATGAGCCTGTTTCCCACGTTTCTCCTCGGCTCGACGCTCGTCCGCCTGGTGCTCAACGTCGCCACCACCCGGCTGATCCTCGCCCGGGCCGCCGACGACGGCCTCGCGGCCGGCGGGGAGGTGGTGCGGGCGTTCGGGGAGTTCGTCGCCGCCAACAACCTCGTCGTCGGCGCGGTGATCTTCGCGATCATCGCCGTCATCCAGTTGGTGGTGATCACCGCCGGTTCGACGCGGACCAGCGAGGTCGCCGCCCGGTTCGCCCTCGACGGCCTCCCCGGCCGCCAGCAGGCGATCGACGCCGACCTCCAGGCCGGCGCGATCAGCCGCGACGACGCCCGCCGCGCGCGGAGCGATCTCCAGCGCCAGGCCGACTTCTTCGCGAGCATGGACGGCGCCAGCCGGTTCGTCCGCGGCGAGGCGGTCGCGGGGCTGGTGATCACCGCCGTCAACCTCTTGGGCGGCCTGGCGATCGGCGTCCTCCAGCGCGGGATGGCGCCGGCGCGGGCGATCGAGGTCTATTCCCGGCTCACGATCGGCGACGGCCTGGCCAGCGCCGTGCCCTCGCTGCTGGTCTCGGTGGCGACGGGGCTGCTGATCTCGCGCTCGAGCCAGTCCACCGACCTGCCGCGCGAGTTGGGCAGGCAGTTCGCCACGCGCCCCCAGGTGCTCACCGTGACGGCGGTGTTCCTCGGGCTGCTGTCGCTGTCCGGTCTGCCGTTCTTTCCGCTGGCGGCGATGGCGACCGTCGCCGGCCTCGCGGCGTGGCGGACCGGCCGGCACGCCGCGGCCGAGGCCCCGCCCCCCGCGGATCCGCTCCCGGCACGGCGCACGCCGGCGGAGGCCGTGCTCGCCGACGACCGGATCGCCGTGGCCCTCGGCCGCGGGCTGCTCGGGCTCGTCCACGGCGACGCGGCGCTCGTCGCCAGGACGGCGTCGCTCCGCGCGCAGGTCGCCGCCGAGATCGGCCTGGTGACCCCGGCGGTCGCGTTCCGCGACGACGCCGCGCTTCCGCCGCGTGGTTACCGGATCACGATCGCCGGCGAGGACGTTGCCAGCGGCGAGTTTCCCGCCGGCCGGGCGCTGTGCGTGCCGCCTCCCGGCGCGGAGCCGCCCGGCGACGGGCCCGAGGGGAGCGATCCGGCCAGCGGGCGAATCGGCACGTGGCTGCCGCCGGCGCAGGCCGACATCGCCCGCCAGCGCGGGGCGACGATCCTCGAGCCCCTCGACGTCCTCGTCGCCCTCCTCGACGCCGGCATCCGCCGCCATGCCGACCGGCTGCTGTCGCGTGACGGCGTCACCCGGCTGCTCGAGTCGCTCCGCGCCACGGCGCCGTCGCTGGTCGGATCGCTCCTGCCCGACGTCCTCCCCGTGGCGCGGATCCACCGTACGTTCCAGGCGCTGCTCCGCGACGGCGTGCCGCTGCGCCCGCTGGAAGAGGTTCTCGAGAACCTCGCCGACCACGCCACCACCACGA
>JAGWVR010000069.1 GCA_018970785.1 Planctomycetota bacterium | reverse complement strand
GTTTTCAGACCCCGGCCAGGTTCGCCGCCGCGTGTGCGGCTTCCGCCTCGGCCAAGGCCTCGGCTCCAGCCGCACACGCGGCTGTCTGCCTCGGTCAGACCCAACCCTGAACCCTCATAGCCCCTGGTACAGGAAATCCAAGCCGGTCACCAGCGTGCTGGGCCCCCGGTTCCGTTCCGGCCGCGGTGACGGAAGTCGTATTGGCGACGTGGTTTCCGGCAGCTGGTGCGGCAGCATCAGGAAACCGAAAGATTGCCCTGTCAGGTTTTCCAGGATGCCTCCGTAAGACTTTTAGAGGCTCGTGTTCTGAAGTCGCTTTCGGGTACCCGGCAGCGACGTTCTTCAGCAGTCCTGGAACCGCTCCTGCAAGCACGTTGACGGCCGAGTGAGAGTGCCCATCCGGGCCCGCCGCCGTCTTTCTTTTCGTGCTTCCCTGCGGACGGGTGTCTGCGGTTCGGTCTGGCTCGAGCGTGCTCGCCACCTGAATCGTCGCTGCCTGCCGACTGGCTGACCGGCGTTCGTCGCCGTCGCCGTCTTTCCGCCGGGTCACTCTGCCCGCGTCGTCGGGCTGCTGGATGCGTCGTGCCCCTTGGCACCGCTCCGGCGCGATGGCGCTCACCGCACATCGTTCCCTCTTCGTTCGATCCCCGGCAGTGTCGTTTCCCCCGGAGTGTTCCCGATGCATCGCCACCGTGATCGTCTTCTCACCGCCATCGCATGTGCGCTGTGCGTCACGCTCGCCGCGGCCGCCCGCGCCGACGTGACCGTTTCGACCGGCACCACGGGGCCAGTGGCTGCCGACGGCAGTGCGTTCACCGTGACGACGACGGGCACGATCACGGGGGGCGGCAACGGCATCGAGGTCTCGACCGGCAACTCGATCACGACGCTCACCGTGCAGGGGGCGGTCGACGTCACCGCCAATGCGATCAACGGAGTGGGCGGCTCGATCGGGGACGTCGTCAACTCCGGCTTCATCAACGGCCAGCGCGCCCTCCAGGGCGGGTTGACGATCGGCACGCTGACCAACTCCGGCACGTTCCAGGGGAGCGATTCGGGCATCGTGCTCCTCGCCACGACCGGCACGGTGACCAACCAGGCCGGCGGGCTGATCAACGGCGCCACCAACGACGGTGTCTACGTCCAGACGGCCGTCACCAACGTCGCCAATGCGGGGACGATCGCCGGCGGCACCGGAAGCGACGACAGCGGCGTGCATGTCGACACGGGCGGTAATCTCGGCACGCTGACCAACACCGGGAACATCACCGGATTCCAGGCCGTGCGCGTGTGGGCCAGCTCGTCGATGGGGTCGCTGGTCAACTCCGGCACGATCAGCGGCAACTCCGACGGGATCGCGGGCACCGCGGCCAGCACGATCACGTCGATCGTCAACCAGGCCGGCGGCCGGATCTCCGGGGCCAGCGACGGCGGGATCGACGGCGGTGGTGCGGCGATCGGGTCGATCGACAACTACGGCACGATCGAGGCACCGTATGCCGTCTACACGGGCGGCACCATCGGCTCGGTCACCAACCGCGCCGGGGGGATCATCCGCGCGACCGCGTCGGGAACGGGCCAGGGGTTCTACAACAGCGGGCCGGTGACGACGTTCGTCAACGAGGCCGGGGGGCTGATCGAGAGCGCCAACGGCACCGGGTTGCGCAACAACTTCCGGATCGACACCCTGACCAACGCCGGCGTGGTCCGCAACAACGGCAACAACGGGATGGGCTTCCAGAACGGCGGGCGCGGCGTCGTCACGGTCACCAACAGCGGCACGTTCGCCGGCACGCTGTATGGGATCTCCAAATCGGGCACGCTCACCACGCTCACCAACACCGCCACCGGGCTCATCCACGGCAACGACACCGGCCTGTATATCAATCAGAGTGGCACCACGAACCTCACCAACGCCGGCCGGATCACGGGCGGCGTCAACGGCATCGAGGGCTACCTGCGCCTCCGTGGAACCTATGTGAACCAGTCGGGCGGGGTGATCAGCGGTACGACCAACGCCGGGGTGGCGCTCGAGGACGATGCCCCCGTGATCACCAACGACGCCGGCGGCCTGATCGAGTCGGCCCAGGGGTCGGGAGTCAGGGTCGGCGGTTACGGGGCGAGCTACGTTACCGGCACGATCGCCAACGCCGGGCGGATCACCGGAGGCACTGCCGGCGTCCGGGTGGAGAACGGCGCGCTGCGAAAGCTCGCCAACACCGGCACGATCGCCTACACCGGCTCGGGCAGCGGCCCGGCGGTGATGGTCGGGCCGGGCGGTGTGTTCGGTGATGCGACCGGTGCCGGCGGCGTAGCCCTGTCGAGCACCGGTGCCGGGGCGCTGATCGCGGGCACGATCCAGAACTCGGGCACGGTCCACCACGGGTTCACGGTCGCCAACCAGAACGTCACCGTCTCCGCCGGCGGGAGCGCGGGGCGGTTCACCAACGGCACGCTGACGGTGACCGACGGCAACCTGACGTTCACCAGCGGCACCACGACGCTCGACGCCGCCGCGTCGATCAACGGTGGCAGCGGGACGGTGTTCAATGACGGCACGGTGCGGCTCCTCGGAATCGAGACCGTGACCGGCAACTACCAGCAGAACGCCGGCGGCACGACGCTGATGGTGCTCTCGGGAACCGGCTCGGGGCAGTACGGGCAGTTCGGCATCAGCGGCAGTGCGAGCTTCGCCGGCAATCTGGGGCTCGACGCCACGGCGCTCGCCGGCGGCCTCACCACCGGTCAGACCTTCCTCCTCTTCGAGTTCGCCTCCTACACGGGCGGCTTCGGCCTGCTCACGCTCAACGGCACGCCGATGACGAGCCTCGGGGGCGGCATGTGGGGAGCCGGCAGCGTGGTGGCCACCGAGATCTGGACACCGACGACGATGAGCCTGGGCATCGGATCGCCAAGCGTCCCCGAGATCGACCCGGCCGGGATGGCGAGCGTGCTCTCACTGGTGGTCGGCTCCCTCGGACTGGCGGAGCGGCGCCTGCGCCGCGGCAGGCGGGCGGGCTGAAAAGCCGGCTTCGCAACGCCGACGCGGTTGCGGGGTGAGGCCACGCCTGTGGCCGCACTCCCGCGGTTGGGCACCCGGAGTGTGGCCACCGCCGGGGGCTCGCCACCCCCGGCCGTGGTCGCCTGATCGGGGAGTGGTATCCTGGCCCCGCCGGGGCACAAGTGGCGGAAGCACATGCGGTTGGCCCCGATCCGGCGCTGGTGTCGCATGATCGCGGGCCCGTCAACCACGTCGCCGAGTTTGCTTGCCGGCCTTGCCGAGGGACCGGGGAATCCGTCGGCCTGGTCCGAGTTCGTCCGCGTCTATTTCCCGTACGTCGTCCGCTGGTGCCGGGAGCACGGCCTCCAGGACGCCGACGCGACCGATGTCGCCCAGGACGTGCTCCTCTGGTTCTGGCGGAAGGCCGCCGGCTTCCGTTACTCCGCCGGGGGCAGTTTCCGGGCGTACCTCCGCCGTGTCGTCGTCTCGGCCGTCTCCGACTGGGCCGAGCGCCGCCGCGCCGATCGACTCGCCACCGGCGACTCGGGGGTCCAGGATTTCATCTGGAGCCAGCCGGCCCGGTTGGACCTGGCGGCGCGGATCGAGGCCGCCTACGACGTCGAACTGTTGGCGATCGCGATGCGCGAGGTCCGGTCGCGCGTCCATCCGCGCACCTGGCGCGCCTTCGAGATGCTCGCCCTCGAGGACCGGTCGGGGGCCGACGTCGCGGCCGAGCTCGGCATGGAGGTCAACACCGCCTACGTCGCGAAGGGGAAGGTCCAGCGGATGATCCGGGCGGTGATCGACCGGCTGGAAGCCGAGGGGAGCGAGTCATGACCCAGGCGGTCGGCGCCGCCGTCTGCCCGGCGCGCCGCGAGTGGGAGGCGCTGATCGACGAGTCGGTCGGCGAGCCGCGGCGCACGGAGTTGCTCGACCATCTCCAGGCCTGCCCGTCGTGCGCCGAGACGATGGCCTCCCTGACCGGCGACTGGAGCCTCTCGGCCGTCGCCGGGCTGTTGAAGGACGGGCCCGGGCCGGCGACGCGGGCGCTGGGCGAGCAGATCGCCGCCGCCCCCCCCGCCGAGCGTGGCCCCGGGCGGATCGTGCCGGTCGCGCTCCCGGCGATCCCGGGATTCCGCGATCTCGTGCCGGTCGCCCAGGGGGGCATGGGGATGGTGTGCCGGGCGATCGACGAGTCGCTCGAGCGCCGTGTGGCGGTCAAGCTGCTGCTCGGCTGGCGGGCGGCGTCGGCATCGGCGCTGCAGCGCGCCCGCCGCGAGGCGCTGGTGCTGGCGCGGATCGACCATCCCGGGGTCGTGCGCGTGTTCTCGGCCGGCGACGTCGACGGCCTCCCCTGGATCGCGATGGAGTGGATCGAGGGCCCGACCCTCGCCCGCCGCCTCTCCGCCGGCCCCCTCGCGCCGCGCGAGGCGGCACGGATCGCGCGCGAGCTGGCGCGGGCGGTGGCCCGCGTCCACGCCGAGGGGATCGTCCACCGCGACATCAAGCCCGACAACGTCCTCCTCGCGCATGGCGCGACGGCCGCCGACGCGCCGGTGCCCAAGCTCATCGACTTCGGCCTCGCCCGCCCCGACGTGGACGACGTCGCGATCACCCAAGCCGCCGGCGCGATCGGCACGCCGTCGTTCATGGCGCCCGAGCAGACCGGCCTCGATCCCGCCCTCGGGCCGGTCGGCCCGGCCACCGACATCCACGCCCTCGGCGCCACGCTGTACTGCATGCTCACCGGCCGCGCCCCCTACCAGGCCGCCACCACCAACGCGGCCCTCGCCCGCGCCGCCGCCGCCGATGCTCCGGCGCTGGCGCTGCTCGCGCCGGGGATCCCGGCCGACCTGCGGACGATCGTCGAAGCCTGCCTGCGGCGCCGCCCCGAGGCCCGCTACCGTTCGGCCGCCGACGTCGCCGACGACCTGACGCGGTTCCTCGACGGGGCGCCGGTCGCCGCCCGGCCGGTCGGGCGCTTGGAGCGCCTCGTCAAGTGGGCCCGCCGCCATCCGGGGCGGGCCGCCGTCGCGGCCGCGGGGCTGCTCGTCGCGTGCGGTGCGGCGGTCGGGGCCACTTACCATGTCCGCCGGCTCGAGGCGGCGCACGCCGGGGCGCTGGCCAGCGCGGCGCTGGCGCGCCAGAGCTTCCAGCGCCTCACCGACGACACGGCCGAGCGGCTCCTCGTGCGCGGCGGGACGCTCGACGATCTCGACCGCGATCACCTCCGCGCCGTCCGCGACGAATACCGCACCTGGCCGCTCGAGCCGGAGGTGGCGACGGCGCTCCGCTTCCGGATCGCCGGCCTGCGGCGGGTGGCGATGATCTTCGGCCGCCTCGAGCGCGACGACGAGATGGTGGCCACGATCGAGATGACGCTCGCCGCGATCGACGAGCTCGCGCGGCGCGGGCTGCTGGGGCTCGACGACGAGATCCTCCGCCACGAGCTGTACCGCGGGATCCGCAGCCATCTCGCCCGCCAGGGGCGTGGCGACGACGCGCTGGCCGCGCTGGCCGCCGACATCGCCCGGCTCGAGCAGCGCGTCGAGACCGAGCCGGCGCTGCGCCCCGTCCTCGCCGCCACGCTCGGCGAACGCGCCGTGCTCCTCGACAGCCGCGGCCTGTCCGACGAGGCCGCGAGCCTGTTCCGCCGGGCGCTCGCGCTGTTCGACGCGGTGGCCCGCGAGGGACAAGCGATCCGGTTCCCGGCCCACCTGGAGATGTCGACGCGCTTCAACGCCGCCATCAGCACCGTGATCGGCGGGCCGTCGCATGCCTCGGAGGAGGTGGCCGGGCGCCTCGTCGAGCGGGCCCGGGAGGTTATCCCGACGGCCGGGCCGGAGGATCTCGTCGACGCGGCGCGGGGCTTGGTGCTCGGGCTGCGCGTGCTGGCCAAGGCGGCGCGCGACCGCGGCGCGATGGACGTGGCGCTCGCCCACACGCGGCAGATCGCCGCCGAGGCGCGGGCGCTGCTCGTGCGGAATCCGGGCAACCACGTGTTCACCGACGAGCTGGTGCTGGCGGCGATCGACACGGTGGCCTGCCACGAGGCCCTCGGCCATCCGGATCAGGCGATCCCCGACCTCGAGGAGGCGATCGCCGCGGCCGAGGCGGCGGCCACGGCGGAGCCGGCGTCGTTCCTGCGCGTCAAGCGCCTCGCCGCCGGGCTCGTCGCGCTGGCCGGCTGCGCCGCTGCCGGCGGCGATCGGGAGCGGGCCCTGGCCTGCGACGAGCGCGCCGTCGCGGCGGTCACGCCCTGGCTCCACGCCCCGGGCGTCGGCGGCGAGGCCCGCGAGCTGGCCGTGACGGCTCTCGAGCATGCCGCACGGCAGCACGCCGCCCTGAAGCGCCCCGACGAGGCGCGCGCGGCCCTCGAGCAGGCCAAGGGGCTCGCCCCGGCCGAGCGGCAGGGGGCGCTCGACGCCGAGATCGCGCGGGTGCAGGGTGGGCCAGCGGAGGATCGAGCCGAGGAGAGGGGCGATCGGCCGGCGTTGTGATCGGGCGGCGCGGGTGGTCCGGCACTCGAAACCGCGTCGGGGGTACTTGCCAAGGCGCTGCGGTGTGTGGCACCTTCTTTGGCGTTCGCCCGAATGGGGGGGCGTCCCGATCATTCTCGAGCAGGCCTGGAACCGCTCCTGCAAGCACCGCCTGACGGCCGTGGGATGAGTGGCCCGCGAGGGTCCCCGCGCCGTCGCTCTGGCCCGTGCTCCCCGGTGGAAAGGTTCGGTCGGTCACGGCTCTGGTGAGCGTCGCGCTCGCCGTCCGTCCGGCCGTAGCCCGGCGGTCGGCTGCGCGCGTCGTCCGTCGACGCCGCCCACCACCGCAGCGCGGCCGCTGTTCGTCGCGCGTCCGGCCCCGTCGCCGCGTGCTGCCCGTATCGCCCTGCGCGCCTGCGCGGGGCTGAGGGCCGGCGCGCGGCTCCGTGCCCTGGCGCGCGCCCGCGTTTTCCGATTTCGTCTCTTCGCTGTCTCTTCCCCTGAAGGAGCCATGCCGATGCTGCGCCCATCGTGTGCCCGTGTCGCCTGCCGATCGTCGATGCTGTTCCTCCTCCTGGTTGTCGTCGGATCCGCCACGAGCGGCCGCGCCGACGTCGTTGTCTCGTCGCTTGTCGGCGGGCCGGTCGGCGGCGACGGCGGCACGTTCACCGTCACGACCAGCGGCACGATCTCGAGCGCCAGCGACGGGATCGTCGCCGCCCCGGGCAACGGGATCACCGAGCTGTACGCCCTCGGCGTGGTCGAGGCCTTGGCGACCGGCTTCGTCAACGGTGCCGGCAACTTCACCAGCCTGGCGAGCGTCACCGGCACGCTCGGCGGGGCGGCGTCTGGCGTCGTCAACAGTGGCTCGATCGGCTATTTCCAGGTGAGCACGGGAATCGTCCGCGGCGCCGACGGCCCGGGGCTGGTGAGCAGCGGGTCGATCGCGCTGGTGCAGGTGATGGCCGACGGACGGATCGGCGGCGCGGCCACTGCCGGCGTGCGCGTCGAGGCCGCGGGGGGGATCGGCACGCTGCAGAATTTCGGCCTCGTCGGCGGGCTTTCCGGCGTGGCCAGCAGCGGCACGATCGGTAGCCTCACCAATGAGGTCGGCGGTGCGATCGCCGGCAGCGGTTACGGGATCCTCGTGTCGGGCGGGGGGATCGGGGCGCTGGCCAATGCCGGGTCGATCACCGGGCGTGAAGGCCTGATCGCGGCGGGCACGATCGGCAGCGTCTCCAATGCCGCGACCGGCACGATTGCCGGTGACTTCCGCGGCGTGCTGATCGAAGCGACGGGCGCCTTGCCCGACTTCGACAACGCCGGCACGATCTCGGCCGCCGCCGGCACGGCGATCCAGTTTGACTTCGGTGCGACGGTCGACGATTTCGACAACGCCGGCACGGTCACGAGCACCGAGGGGCTGATCTCCGCGGCGAACGTCGGCCGGATTCGCAACGAGGGCCTCGTCGCCGGCACCGGCAATCGCGGCATCGGGCTGATCAGCGGCACGGTCTTCTCGGTCATCAACACGGGCACGATCACGGGCGTCGGCACTGCGATCGAGAGCAGCGCCTCGCTGACGTTTATTTCCAACTTAAGTGAGGGAGTGATCAGCGGCGGATGGCGCGGCGTGCTCCTGGCCGATCCGACGAAGTACGTCAGCACCGTCGAGAACTACGGGAAGATCGAGGGCTCCGATGGCATCGAGAACCGCGGCCTGATCTTCCGCGTCGAGAACGGCGGCACGATCACCGGCAACGGCGAATGGGGGATCTCCAATGGCTCGGCCAGTTTCGTCCAGGACCTGCGGAACACCGGGACAATCCAGGGGGCGATCTCCGGGGTCGGCACGTCGGGCACGGCGGTGCTCGTCTCGAATATCGGCACCGTGAGGGGGGTGACGGGCGACGCCATCGCCGTGGCCTCGACAGGGATGATGTCGTCCTTGTGGAACTATCCGTCCGGCACGCTTGTCGGCGGTCATCGCGGCGTCTCAAACCACGGCACGCTTGATCTTTTCATCAACGACGGCGTCGTCACGTCACCTGCCGAGTCGGGCCTGTTCTCAGCGCCGGGCAGCACGCTCGGCATCGTCACCACCTCCGGCACGATCCAGGCCGACTTCTATGGCATCCTCGCCTCCGGCATCAGCGGCACGATCACCAACTCCGGCATCGTGGCGGCCACGACCTACCACGGCTTCGCGATGAACGGCAGCGGTGCCAAGCTCGACACGCTCGCCAACAGCGGCACGATCAGCGGCGGCCAGCGCGGCGTGCTCGTCGACGTCGATGCGACGCTCTCGACGTTCGACAACTCGGGTCTGGTGACCGGGGGGGACTGGGGGGTGTTCGTGGCCGATGGGTCGCGGCTGTTCACGCTGACCAACTCGGGGCGGATCGCGAGCGCCACCGAGGGGATCGGGATCGTCGGCACCAGCGGCACGATCACCAACTCGGGGAAGATCACCGCGGCGGCCGGCCGCGGGATCCTCGTCGACGGCGGCCGGGTCGCCGAGATCCTCTCCACCGGCACGATCTCCGGTAATTCGGCGACCGGTGCCGGCGTCGAGATCACGGCGACCGGCTCGGTGGCGTCGTTCACGAACCGGGGGATCGTCGGCGGCGATCGCGCCGTGGTCGTCACCGGCAGCGCCACCGTCGCGTTGCTGTCCAACTCCGGCACGCTCGCCGGCGCCACGGTCGGCCTCGCCGGCACAGGGGGGCGCGTCACGGCGCTGGTCAACGATCAGATGGGGCGGATCGCGGGCGACACGGTCGCCGGGATCGAGGGCGGCGACTACGACACGATCGACAACTTCGGCTCGATCACCGGGCCGAACGGCGTCTCTTCCACCGGCTCGGTCGGGACGTTCACCAACCGCTCGACCGGCGACATCGTGGCGACCGGTACGGCCGCCCTCCAGAACTTTGGGCCGCTGACGACGTTCGTCAACGAGGCGGGGGGCCGGATCGAGTCGTCCTGTTACGGCGTCTGGTTCGCGGGGCCCGTGACCAGCGCTTCCAACGCGGGGCAGATCGTTTCGACGGCATCCAACGCGGCGGTGATCGCGATCACGGCGCCGGTCGGTGCCGTTGCCAATTCGGGCACGGTCGCGGGGGCCTACGGGATCGCCCTTGATTACCGCGGCTTCATCGGGGCCCTGGACAACACCGCCACCGGCGCGATCGACGCCACGATCACGGGTATCGTGGACGGTGGCCGCGGGCTCGGTCCGATCGTGAACGCCGGGCGGATCGCCGGGGGGCACCACGGCGTCGTCGATGGAACCGGCGGCGTGGCGTTGACGAACCTGTCGGGCGGGACGATCACCGGCACGGCGTTCGCCGGAGTCGTTCTCCAGTGTGGCGCCAGCATGCTCGTCAACGAGGCTGGTGCGGTCATCGAGTCGCTCGGGGGATCGGCAGTCGAAGTCGGCTACGGGTTGCTTAATCCTTCGTACGTCTCGGGAACACTCTCGAACGCCGGCGTGATCCGTGGCGACGACAGCGGCGTTTTGCTTCGGGTGGTTCCGCGCGCGCCGCAAAGCGCCCTGCGGAAGCTCGTCAACACCGGCACGATCGTCGCCACGGGCGCGGGCGGGGGACCGGCACTCGAGATCGAATCGGGCGCCAGCTTCGGCGACCCGACCGGCGCGGGGGGGCCGGCGCTCACGAGCACGGGGCCAGGCGCCTCGATCGGGCGGATCGAGAGCTCCGGCACGGTCCATCATGGGTTCCGGGTCGAGAATCAGGACGTGGTCGTGACAGCCGGCGGCTCTCCCGGCACGTTTGCCGGCAGCACGCTGATCGTGCCCGACGGCAACCTCACGTTCGGGGCCGGACAGATCACGCTCGGCGCCGATGTCGCGGTCGGCGGCGGTGCCGGGACGTTCTTCGTCGACGGGACGCTCCGGCTCCTCGGGATCCAGTCCGTGACCGGTGCCTTCGAGGAGCGCACCGGCGGCACGGTCTTGATTGGGCTCTTCGGCGAGAACCCCGGCGACTACGGCCACCTCGACATCACCGGCAGCGCCGATTTCAAAGGCAGCCTCGCGCTAGACACCACCGGACTCTCCGGGGGCCTGGCCAACGGCCAGACGTTTGGGCTGTTCACGTTCGGCTCGTCGATCGGGGGCTTTGGCGCGCTGTCGGTCGACGGCACGAACCTGCCGAGCCTCGGCGGGGGCCTGTGGAGCTACGGCAGTTTCATACTCTCCGAAAACTGGACGCCGACGACGATGAGCCTGTCGGTCATCCGCAACTCGGAGAAGCCGATCCCCGAGATCGACCCGGCGGGGATGGCGAGCGTGCTCGCCCTCGTGACGGGCTCGCTCGGCCTCCTCGAGCGGCGCCGGCTCGCCCGGAAGCGATCCTGATCAAACCGGGGCGTTTCGCATCGGTTGGCACGAGGGGCGGGCTCCGCGCGGGGCCCGCCCCCTTTTTTTTGTTCGCGCCCGGCGGCACCGCCCACCGCCCCGCGCGTGTTCGACCTGCAGATCGCGCTGTGTGCCCTCGACGGCGGCGCCACCGAACTGCGGACGCACGATCGCGCGTTCGTGAAGGTGCCGGGGCTCGCCCTCCACGATCCGCTCGGGTGAACGACGCACCGCGGCGGCCGCGCCTCACGCGCAGGTGCGTTCGGGGGGGAGTCATGGCGAGCGCCTCCGGGCAGACCCTCGAAGCGGATGCGGTTGGCCGGCGTCGGCTCGACGGTCACGCCGGATCGACGGGGCGTATAATCGCTCCATGGTTCTTTACCTTGACATGTGCTGCATCAAGCGGCCGTTTGACGACCAGTCGCAGCCGAGGATTCGGCTCGAATCCGAAGCGGTTGTGACCATGCTCGCCGCGGAATCCGCGGCGCTGCGGTTCGTGAGGTCGGCCGCCCTGTTCCTCGAGAACGAGCAGAACCCTCTCCCTTTCCGCGCGGCCCGGGTGCGACGATGGTTGGGGGCAGCGGAGGTTTTGCCATGACGCAGGAACTACTCGACCCGGTGGAGTTGCGGCAGCGCGGATTCGAGGCGCTGGTCGATGCACTCGGCTGGGTGAATGCCGTGCGATTCGTGCAGCAGTACGAGACGAGTCGACTCGACTACACGTCGCAGCGTGACACCCTCCTTCCCTCATGGAGTGGCGAGGATCTCGCCCGTAGGCTCGAACCGGCGGGGCGCGACCACGCCTCTGGTCACGACGGGCCCAGGAATCCTTCGATTCCGCCGGCGCGGGGTACGCGGTCTGGCTGAGCGGAGCCGACGTCCGTCGCACCGACGCGTCGATGGCCGGCCGGAGCGGCGGGAGCTTCGATGAATCAAGGCAACCAGCCCGGGAACGGCTTCCTCTGGAACGGCACCGCCGCGACACAGTTCTTCCGCGACGCGAACAATCCCCCGCCGCTGACCAACGGCAGTTCCTTCTACACCACCGTCTCGGGCACGGAGTATCGATACGGTTTCGGTATCGTCTCCGGGACGGCCGTCGGGAGCACGGCTGTTTCGAACTACCCGTTCTGGAACGACGTCGTTTCCGATAGTGCCCTCACGCTGACTCCCTCCGCACCGCCGTCGGGTGTCCCCGAGATCGACCCGGCCGGCGTCGCCAGCGTGCTGGCTCTCGTCGGCGGGGCACTGGGGATGGCGGAGCGGCGCCTCCGTCGCAGCCGCCGCGCGGGGGATCGCGCCGCGGCCTGATCGAGCCCCTCCGCCGTCGTCCTCGCTGCCCAGATCGACCGGCTGCGGGCTGGGCCGAAGGCCGAGTGACGCCTCGCGCCTCGCCCGGGTCTTTTGCGGCGCCCGCGAAATCAACCCCTGAAACGACGTGCGGTCACCCGGAAAAAACTCCCGGGGGCGAAAAAAGCCGCTGTCAGGTATGCCTTGATCGCCCAATCGCGACACCGCTTCCGGCGCCCGCGCTGAACGCGTCCACCGGCCGCATCCGGCGGCTCATCGCTTTTTCCACGGGCTCCTAGCGTGTTCAACTTCGGTGGTCAATGGATTGCCATGGGTCCGGGTGGTGATCCACCCAGCACCGCTTACCGATTGTACGGCCTCTCGGAGGAGCTGACCGTGGGAGCCGGCCCGTCGGGCATCCCCGAGATCGACCCGGCCGGGCTGGGCAGTGTGGTGGCCCTCGTGACGGGGTCGCTCGGCCTCCTCGAACGGCGCCGCCGGTCGCGGCGCTGAGGGGCTCTCCCATCGGGCGCCGCGCTCCTCGATAACGCGCCGCCGCAACCGGTTGGCCGCCCCGGCAGGAATTGATTTCCTGCCGGGGCGGCACCGGATCGGGCGGATTCCGCGGCCCGGGCCGAGAGGTCGCGCCGGCCGCGGCCGATTGCGCTGCGGGATTTCCCGATGGAACGGGATCGCCGGCCAGGGGCGCGGGCAGGCTCGAAGCCGCCAGCGAGGCACTTCCGCCGAGGCTGATCGGCGTCGTCACCGCCTCCGTCCCGACGGCCCGGCCGGCTGCCGAATCCTTTCCGCCGCAGTAAACAATGCGGCATTTCCGAGCGCGGCATGGTAAAAAATGCCGACCGAGGCCGGCCCATGCTCCTTCCCCGCGCGATCCCCAAGCCCGCGAAGACGTTTCTGCTCCTCGGCCCGCGGGGAACGGGAAAGTCCACCTGGCTCGCCCGTGCCTTCCCCGGGGCGCTTTCGATCGACCTGCTCGATTCGTCGCGGTTCCTCCAGCTCAGCCGCAGCCCGTCGTCCCTCGAGCAGCTCGTGGCGCCCCTGCGCCGCGGCGCGTGGGTCGTGATCGACGAGATCCAGCGGATCCCGGCGCTCCTCGACGAGGTGCACCGGCTCTACGAACAGAACCGCGGCATCCACTTCGCCCTCTCCGGATCGAGCGCCCGCAAGCTCCGCCGCGCGGGGGCGAATCTCCTGGCCGGCCGGGCACTCCAGCTCCACATGCTGCCGTTCGCGTGGCCCGAATACCGCGACGCCTGGCGGATCGACCAGGCCTGCGAGTGGGGCACGCTTCCGCTGGTGGTGAGCGACCCGGCCCATCGGGCCGCCACGCTCTCGGCGTACGTGGAGACGTATCTGAAAGAGGAGATCACGGCCGAAGCCCTGGTGCGGAATCTCGATCCCTTCGTCCGCGTGCTGCACGCCGCCGGCCTCTACAACGGTCAGATCCTCAACCTCGAAAACCTCGCCCGAGAGTCGGAGGTGAAGCGCGGCACGGTCGAGAGGTATTTTCAGATCCTCGAGGACACGCTGCTGGCCTCCCGGGTTCCGGCGGCCACGCTCGGGATCCGCACCAAGGAAACGACCCATCCGAAGTTCTTCCTCTTCGACGCGGGCGTCGCCCGGGCCGCGGCCGGGCTCGCCCGGGAACAGGTCGATTCGGTGTGGCTGGGCTTCGCCTTCGAATCGCTCGTCTACCACGAGCTGCGGTCCCACGCCGCCATCTCGGGCAGGCCGCGGCCGATCTTTCACTACTCCGTGAGCGGCGGATTCGACGTCGACTTCCTCGTGCAGACGCGTGCCAAGACGCTCGCGGCGCCGCGGCAGCTGGTGGCGATCGAGGCCAAACTCGGCACGAAGCCCAAACGCGGCTGGACCGCCGGCCTGGCGACGCTGCTCGTGGAGTGCCCGAAGACCGTCCGGCGGGCGATCCTCGTCTACCAGGGCTCCGACAGGCTCGTCGTGGACGGCGTCGACGTCGTTCCCGCCGCCACGTTCTTCGAGGAGTTGCACGCGGGCAAGGTGATCTGACCCCGGGGCTGCGTGGCCGTGCGGCGGCATGTGCGCGGTCGAGCCCGTCGCGCCGTGCTACGCCGTGTGCAGCCCCGGGCGGCCGCTCTCGACCGCGAACGTCGCCGCGGTCGAGACCGCGCCCCCCGGGCGCGTGACCACGTCCACCACCCGGAACGTGGCCAGGCAGCGGGTGGGCGTGAGCTCGCAGGCGACGTAGCCGCGCTGGGCGTTGTGGAACTTCACGAACGGGTTCTCGCTGTGCAGCGCCGCCAGGCCGGCCGGGGCCGCCGTGCCGTCGCCCCCGGAGCTGATCGACGTCGTCACCAGTTCCGTGCCGACCACGCGCCCGGCCGCGTCCCCCTCGGCGGCGACGAGGTCGTTGGCCCAGTGGCTGTGGATGTCGCCGGTGAGGACGAGCGGGTTGGCCGCGGGCCGGGCGGCGAAGGCGGCGAGGAGCCGGCGGCGCTGGCGCTCGTAGCCCGGCCACTGGTCCATCGAATAGGCCTCGGCGGGCCCCGGCGAACGGTCGACGCGCGCCATCATCACCTGCTGCGCGAGGATGTTCCACGTCGAGGACGACGCGGCGAAGCCGTCGAGGAGCCAGCGTTCCTGCTCCGGGCCGGTGAGCGTGGCGGCCTCGTCGAGCATGCCGTCGCACGGCGGGCGGGTGCCGTTGCCGCAGGGCTGCTGCGTGCGGTGTTGCCGGGTGTCGAGGACGAAGAACTCGGCGAGCGACCCGAACGACACGCGCCGGTGGAGCGGCATGCCCGTGCCGTGGGGCAGATGGGCCCGCCGCAGCGGGAGGTGCTCGTAGTAGGCCTGGTAGCCGGCGGCGCGGCGCGCGGCGAACGCCTCGGGGGAGACGGTGGCGTCGCTCGAATGGCCTCCCCAGTAGTCGTTGGCGACTTCGTGGTCGTCCCAGGTGACGATCCACGGGCAGTGGCGGTGGGCCGCCTGGAGGTGTTCGTCGGTCTTGTAGACGGCGTGGCGGCGGCGGTAGTCAGCCAGCGACAGCGCGTCGCCGCCGTGCTGGCTCCGCACCGGCACGCCGCGCGTCGCCTGCTCGTAGATGTAGTCGCCGAGGTGGAGGATCACGGCCGGGTCGTCGGCGACCATCTGCCCGTAGGCGGTGTAGAGCCCCTGCTCGTAGTGCTGGCAGGAGGCGAAGGCGAAGCGGAGCGACCCCGGCGCGGTTCCGACGGCGGGAAACGTCCGCGCCCGCCCGACCGGGCTCGTCGCCCCGGCGCAGTGGAAGCGGTAGAAGAACGGCCGATCGGGGGCCAGGCCCGTCAGCTCGACGTGCACCGCGTGGGCCCAGTCGGGGGTGGCGGCGACCGTGCCGTCGCGCACCACCCGGGCAAACGCCTCGTCCTCGGCCACTTCGTAGCGCACGCCGACCGCCTCGGCCGGCATCCCGCCGCCGGGCTCGAGCGGCCGCGGGGCGAGGCGCGACCAGATCACGAACCCGTCGGCGGTGGGATCGCCGCTGGCCACGCCCAGCGCGAAGGGATCGCCGGCCAGCGCGACCTCGGCGCGGAGCGGCCCCTCGGCGCGCCCCGCCCACGCCGCCGCCGCGGCCAGCGACACGGTCGAGCGGAGGAGCCGGCGCCGCGACGTGGAAAAGGGGACGGCGGGGAAACGGGGGAGTGCTGGCATGGTCGTGGGTCTCGATACCCGAGCGGAGGGGCCCGTAAAAACTTACCATCACCGGAAGGGAACGCAGCCCGGCCGGACGCTCGGAGGAGGCGCCTCATGAACGGTGCACGTGGCGAAGGGACCGTGTGGCGCCGCGCGGCCGGCCGGCCTGCCGCGCTGGCCGGCGCCGGCGTGATGCTCGCGCTGGTGCCGCTGGCGCTCGCTTCAGCGCAGGCGCCCGCCGCCCCGGATCACGCTCCCCCCGCGCGGCCGCTGCCCCACGCCCACGCCCACAACGACTACGTCCACGCCCGGCCGCTCCTCGACGCCCTCGGCCACGGGTTCACGAGCGTCGAGGCCGACGTCTTTCCGCAGGCCGACGACCTCCTCGTCGGCCACTCGCGCGCCGAATTGCGCCCGGAACGCACGCTCCAGGCGCTGTACCTCGACCCGCTGCGCCAGCGCCTCGAGGCCCACGGCGCCGTTTATCCCGGCGGGCCGCCGTTCACGCTCCTGGTCGATTTCAAGGCCGACGGCGCGGCGGCCTACTCGCTGCTCGCCCGGCAGCTCGCGCCGCTGCGCCGGTTTCTCACCGGCCCGGCGCCGGCGCTGGTGGTGATCGTCTCCGGGGCCCGGCCGATCGAGGAGATCGCCGCCGACCCCGACCGGCTGGTGGGGATCGACGGCCGCCCCGAGGACCTCGGCCGCGACGACCGGCCGGCGGGGCTGGTGCCGCTGGTGAGCGAGCGCTGGGGGAAGCTGTTCGGCTGGACCGGCACCGGCGCGATGCCCGCCGACCAGCGCGCCGCGCTCGAGCAGCTCGTCGGCCAGGCCCACGCCCGCGGCCAGCGGCTCCGGTTCTGGGCCACCCCCGAGCGGCCGGCGGTGTGGCGCACGCTGCGCGCGGCGGGGGTCGATCTCGTCGGCACCGACGACCTCGCCGGGCTGGCGGCGTTCTTCGCGCCGCCGGCCGAGCTGGTCGGGATCAACGTCGTGCCGCATGTCGTCGCCGACCGGCTGCGCTACCGCAAGCCGCGCCCCGAGGCGAGCGCCCGCGTGCAGCTGTTCGTGCGCGGCGCGGCGACGGCGCCGACGTTTTCCGGGAACACGCCCGAGGCGCTCGTCGCCGACGGGGCCTGGGCCTGGCAGGGGATCACGGCCGGCCTCGCCGCCGCGTCGGCCGCCGCGCCGGCCGACGGCGAGAGCGTGAGCGTGTGGGAGTTCAACGGCCGCACGGCCGAGTGGGGCGTGGGGGGCTCGTTCACGCTGGCTGCCGCGGGACTCCCCGAGACCAGCGTCGCGATCGACAGCCCGGCGGTGTGGCTGTCGGCGGTGACGTTTCTCGATCCGGCCGGCGGCGTCGCGCCGACGCGCGTCGTCGTCCATGTCGCCAATGCGGGCGCCGGCGCGCTGGCGGTGACGGCGCTTCGCCTCTGGGTGCCGGCCGACGGCACGCAGTGGAACTGGCTCGTTCCCCGGGCGCCGGTGGCGCTTGCCGGCGACGTGCCGGCCGGGGAGACGGAGGTGTTCGTCGCCGACGTCGAGGCGCTGCCGCTGGCGCCGGTCGCCGTCGAGGTGGTGACCGGCCGGGGGAGCGTGTGGGGGGCGCTGCGCGTCCGCGCCGAGCGCTTCGACATCGGCGGCGGCTGGGTCGGCGAGGGGCTTGCCGACGCCGGGTATCGCCGGCTCCTCGGCAGCCTCCATGTGTCCACCGGGCAGATCGGCATGGTGCGCGGGTTCACCGACGACGAGACGGTCTACGCCACGCTCCCGCTGCGGCTGTGCAACAAGCCCGACCCGGTGTCGCAGTTCGACAACGACGTCTGGCTGCCGCGCGTCCACGCCGTCGAGTTCCTCGGCGAGCCGCAGTACGGCGGTGGCCGGCCGGTGCCGCCGCAGGAGGTGTTCGACGCACTGCTGCCCTACCGGGCCACGCGCCTGCCGACGAGCCTGACGCACAGCGAGGAGCGGATCTGGGCGCTGTACGCGGGGCTCTCCGACTATCCCCACTTCGACGCCTACCGCGTCGTCGCCCCCGCCGCCGACGCGTGGCGCGACTACGACCGCTGGGGCGGCGAGCGGATCTCGTGGGGGGCGCCGCTGGAGACGATCGGCGACCTGACGCGGTCGCTCCGCGACCTCAACCGGCCGGCGGCCTGCGCCGCCTGGGCGCAGGGGCCGCACGACGGCTGGGGGAGCGCGTTCTCGCCGCGCCGCCGCCGCACCCCCACGCCGGCCGAGCTCCGCGCCCAGGCGCTCCACGCGCTGGCCGCGCGGATCACGTCGCTGTACTGGTTCAACCTCAGCCAGCGCTCGCTGGCGGCGTTTCCCGACACCCACGAGGCGCTGCGGCGCGTCGGCCGCGAGATCCGCGCCCTCGAGCCGCTCCTCGTCGCGGGGGACGCGACCTCGTTCGCGCGGCTGCCCGGGGCCGACGGCGGGCCGGGGTGGGAGCTGTCGGTCGTCGCCGCGCCGGCGGCCGCGGCGCTGTTCGCCCTCGACACCGCCTACACGATCGACCCCGAGCGGCGCGAGTTCGTGTTCGGCACGCCGCGCCCGGCGACGTTCGCATTCCCCCTCCCGCGCCGGCTCCGCGCCCCGGCCGACTGCTTCCGGATCGACGCCGACGGCGTCCACGACGTGGCCTGGCGCGCCACCGACGACGGTGTCGCGATCACCGACACCGCCAGCGCCGACCGGATCTACGTCGTCGCCCGCGACGCCGCCGAGCGCCGCCGGGCTGGGGACCGGCTCCGCGCCGCGGCCGCGGCCGAGCAGCCCGGCGGTGCGGCGCCGGCCGCGCCA
>JAGWVR010000068.1 GCA_018970785.1 Planctomycetota bacterium | reverse complement strand
CGATCCGGTCGCGCTGGCCGAGCTCGTCCGGGCTCCGCTGGTGCGCACGCTCTGCCGGCGCTGCCGCGACAGCGCCGGCGGCCTGCCGATCGTGCGCGTCGACGACGACGCCGCCCGCCAGCTCGCCGAGGGCCCGCGTGCCGCACCGCAGGTGGTGGCGCGGATCCGCCGCGCCGTGCGCGCCCGGGCGGCCCGCGGCACGCCTCCGGTGATCGTGGTCGCTGCGCCGCTGCGCCGCGCCGTCCGTGACGCCCTCGCCGGCCTCGAACCGCCGGTGCGGGTGTTCGCCGCCGAGGAGCTCGCCGGCGAGGACCACCTCGAGGTGTTCGCGACGATCGGCTGCGCGGAGGTGGCGCGGGCAGCCTGAGGCGACGCTGCCGGCCGGAGGAATCCCGCGGGCGGACGAACGGCTGACGGCAGGGGAAAAAAGTTTCAAGACGGGTCTCCCGGCCGCCGATACGAGACGGTTGGACCGGAGGCGGTGGCGAGGCAACCGGAACGCGAGGGAAGCCAAGGATGGCGACGTATTCACGACGGACCGACATGGTCACGCAGATCGGCCCCCAGCTCACGCCCGAGGAGGTGCAGGAGCTGTGGCGGCAGTTCAAGGCGGACCAGTCCAACGAGGACCTCCGCAACCGGTTGATCGAGGTCTACCTGCCGCTGGTCCGTTACAACGGCGAGCGGATCTGGTCGCGGCTGCCCGAGGGGGTCGAGCTCGACGACCTCGTGTCGGCCGGGACGTTCGGCCTGATGGACGCCATCGACGCCTTCGACATGGGCCGGGGCGTGAAGTTCGAGACCTACTGCGTGCCGCGGATCCGCGGCGCCATGCTCGACGAGCTGCGGACGATGGACTGGGTGCCGCGCCTCGTCCGCTCCAAGGCCAGCAAGCTCAACGAGGCGATCAAGACGCTCGAGACCAAGCTCGGCCGGACGCCGTCCGACGCCGAGGTCGCCGAGCAGATGCAGCTGTCGCGCGAGGACTTCGAGAAGCTCCTCGTCGAGGCCAACGCCGCCAGTCTCGTCAGCCTCAACAAGAAATGGTGCGAGACCGACAGCTCCAAGGACGTCCGTGAGATCGACATCCTCGAAGACAAGAAGGGCGAGGACCCGACGCGCCGGATCCAGAAGGCCGACCTGATGCGGCTGGTCACCAAAGGCCTCAACCGCAACGAACGGCTGATCATCATCCTCTACTACTACGAGGAACTGACGATGAAGGAGATCGGGGCGACCCTCGATCTCTCCGAGAGCCGCGTCAGCCAGATGCACAGCGCGATCGTCGAACGGCTCCAGAACCAACTCGAACGGCGGCGTCCCGAATTCGCGATGTGACCGCCCGGTGACCGGGTGGATTGGGCAAACGGGGAGGCGGTCGGAAAAAAACTGGTGGCGGACCGGATCGATCGCCGATGACACACTTTCCCAGGGTAGCCGCAGCCCAGGGATGAGCCGGGCGTGGTGATCCACGATCGGTGTCGCCAGTCCGGCGACGTGCGGCAACAATGGGAGGGACGGACGACCGCGAATCGCACGAACACACCGGCCAGGGGCTCCGTACGGGGGCGGGGAACGGTGGGAATGGATTCACGGGTGTCCGCAAGGAGTGCTGACATGAACATCTTCGGAATCTCGTTCACGCAGGGTGCCGCAGCCGTCAAGGGTGTCGCCGGTGCCGAAGCGGCACAGGCCGCCGCGGGCCGCGGTGTCGGGGCGGTGCACGATTCGGTGACGCTCTCGGTCGACGGCGTCCGCGCCGCCGAGTCCGCCTCCGACATCCGCTTCGACCGGGTCGCCTCGATCCGCGCCGAGATCGCCGCGGGCGTCTACGAGACGCCGGAAAAGCTCGACGCCGCCCTCGACCGGCTGCTCGAACGGCTCGGCTGAACGACTGCCGAGCCGCTCCACCCCGCCGTCCACTGTCCCGGAGCGCGTGGCGTGGCGATGCGGGACTGAGGGTCCCGTGTCAGGCTGACGCTACAATCCGGTGACTGCGGTCCGACCGGGCCGCGGTTCACCGGAAGATGCCATGGCCAGCGTCGACTTCTCGCTCGGGTCGGTCGCCGTCGCCCTGACGCCGCGCGAGCGGTTCGCCGAGTTTCTCCAGGCCCGCGGCAAGCGGATCACCCGCCAGCGGCAGGTGATCGTCGATCACGTCGCCAGCCGGCACGAGCACTTCGATGCCGAGCAGTTGCTCGCCGACTTGCGGCGGACCCCTGCCGGCGCCGGGGCGAGCCGTCCGACCGTCTACCGGACGCTCACCGAGATGGTCGACGCCGGGCTCCTCAAGAAGATGGTCCTTGCCGGACGGAGCGTCTACGAGCACGACTACGGCTACCCGCAGCACGACCACCTCCACTGCACGTCGTGCCAGAAGCTGATCGAGTTCTCCAGTGCCGAGGTGGAGGCGATCTGCGGCGCCGTCGCGGCCCAGCACAAGTTCGTCCCGCGCGGCCACCGCTTGATCGTCAGCGGCCTGTGCGCCGACTGCCGCAGCAGCCGCAGCCGCAGCCGTCATCAGGACCGCGTCTGACGGGCGACGACACGTGAACAAGTACGTCCGCGCGGTGCTCCATCTGGCGCGGGCCCTGGCGACGAGCCCGGTCGAGGCGGCGATCCGCACGGTGTGGTCCCTGCCGTTCGCCTGCGCGGCCGGCCGGTTCGCCCAACGCTACACCGACCGCGCCCCTGGCCCCGTGGCCGCGCCGAAGCCCCCGGCTGCAAACGCGCTGGCCGACTTCTTCCAGGCCCGCACGAGCGGTCGCGGCGTGTGGAAATGGGAGCACTATTTCGAGGCCTACCACCGCCACCTCGCCCGGTTCGTCGGCCGCCCGGTCCACCTCCTCGAGATCGGGATCTACAGCGGCGGCAGCCTGGAGATGTGGCGTGCGTACCTCGGCGCCGACTGCCGGATCACGGGCGTCGACGTCGAACCGGCCTGCAAGGCCTACGAAGACGAGCACACGACCGTGCTGATCGGCGACCAGGCCGACCGGGAGTTCTGGCGCCGTGCCGCCGCGGGTCTGGGCGGGCTCGACGTGGTCGTCGACGACGGCGGCCACACCCCCGAGCAGCAGCAGGCGACGCTCGAGGAACTGCTTCCCTTGCTCCGCCCCGGCGGGGTCTTCATCTGCGAGGACGTCCACGGGACCACCAACCGCTTCGCCGCCTACGCGGCCGGACTCGTCGACGAGCTCAACCGTGCCGACTACACCGCCACGCGGCCGCCGCAGTGCGCCGTCTCGGGCTTCCAGGCGGCGATCCACTCGATCCACTTCTATCCGTTCATGGTCGTGATCGAGAAGCACGACCGCCCCCCCGAGCGGCTCGTCGCCCCGAAGCACGGCACGGAGTGGCAGCCGTTCCTCTGACCGGCGCCGCCCGGCGGGAGCCGCCTTGCCGCGGGCCTCAGACCTTCAACCCCGCCTCCGGAGCGCGCGCCGGGCAGCCGGCCAGCGCGACCTGCACGGCGCCGGCGACGAACTCCTCGACCTGCCGGGCGGCGCGGCCGGCGAGCCCGTCGGGGTCCATCGCCGCGCGGATGTCGACACCCGCAAAAAGCGGATCGGCGGCAAGCCGCTCGGGCAGGTCGTTGGCGTGCCCCTCGCGGATCCGCGCCGTGGCGGCATGGCTGTGGGTGCGGAGCGCCTCGTGGAGCGTCTGTCGGTCGCCGCCCGCGGTCGTCGCCGCCATCAGGATCTTCTCGCTGGCGAGGAACGGGAGGTGGGCCTCGAGGTTGCGGCGAATGCCCCCCGGCAGCACGACCAGCCCGCCGGCGATGTTGGCGTAGATCACCAGCTGGGCATCGGTCGCGAGGAACGCCTGGGGCAGCACGAGGCGGCGCGGCGCGGAGTCGTCGAGCGTCCGTTCGAGCCACTGCACGGCGGCGGTCTGGCTGGCGGTGGTCGCCAACCCCATCACGAACCGGGCCAGCCCGCACATCCGCTCGGCGCGCATCGGATTGCGCTTGTACGGCATCGCCGACGAGCCGACCTGGTCCTTCTCGAACGGTTCCTCGAGCTCCCCCCAGGCGGCCGCCAGCCGGAGGTCGTTGCCCGCCTTGTGGGTCGATTCCGAGACCCCGGCCAGCGCGGCCACGACCTGCGAGTCGACCTTCCGCGTGTAGGTCTGCCCGGTGACCTCGTAGGAAGAGTGGAACCCGAGCTTGTGGGCCACCAATTCGTCGAGACGGCGGACGCGGGCGTGATCACCGCCGAACAGCTCGAGGAAGCTCGCCTGCGTGCCGGTCGTGCCCTTCACGCCGCGGGCGCGGAGCAGCTTGCGGCGGTGGGTGATCTCCTCGAGGTCGAGGACGAGATCGTGGATCCAGAGGCAGATCCGCTTGCCGATCGTCGTCGGCTGGGCGGGCTGGAGGTGGGTGCGGCCGAGGCACACGAGGTCCTTCGTCTCCAGCGCGCGCCGTGCCAGCCGCTCGATCACGACGGCGAGCCGCGCCGCCAGGAGGTCGAGCGATTCGCGCATCAGGATCAGGTCGACGTTGTCGGTGACGTAGGCGCTCGTCGCCCCGAGGTGGATGATCGGCCGGGCCTCGGGGGCGGCATCGGCGAAGGTGTGGAGATGGGCGAACACGTCGTGCCGCATCCGCCGCTCGTATTCCGCCGCCTTGGCGAAGTCGACCGGCTCGAGCGCGGCGCGCATCGCCGCCAGCTGGCCGGCCGAGATCGGCAGTCCGAGCTCGGCCTCGGCCTCGGCGAGGGCCAGCCACGCCCTGCGCCACGCCGTGTAGCGGTGCTCGTCGCTCCACAGCCGCGCCATCTGCGCCGAGGCGTAGCGCGCCGCCAGCGGGTTGTTCCAGACATCGTGCCGCTCGTCGTTGCCCGCCGACTCCACGTCGTTCCTCCCCGGCCCGTCGCCGTCACCGACCACCCGTTCGTCCACCGTTGCGGCCCACCGCGTCCGCCGCGCCGCGTGCCGGACGGGCCGCCGCCCCCGGCGCCGGTCCCGCCAGGCGGCAGAACAGCTCCTCCAGCGCCAGCGCCGCCCGTGGCCCGCGCGCCGACGTTCCCTTGAGCCCGCGGTCGAGGTGGTGCAGCCACCCCGGCAGGGCCCGCGCCCGGCGCGCCCCGAGGTGCTCCAGCGCCCCCCGCGCCTGGGCCAGTGCCTTCGGCCACGCCGCCACGCCGGCCTGGCGCAGCGCCTCGTCGATGCCCGCAGGGCGCCCGGCCCCCGGCGGCAGCCCGAGCAGGCGGGCGGCGCTCGACAGCCGGCGGAGCACCGTCGACGCCTGCGCCGCCAGGGCGATCGGGCTCTCGCCGGCGTCGAGCAGCTCGGCGAGGCGTGCCAGCGCCGCCGGAGCGTCGCCGGCCGCCGCCGCCTCGATCATGCTCCAGGCGGTGCGGTCGCGCGGCGTGCCGGCGGCGTCGTCGACGGCGTCGGGCGGGATCGGGCCGCTGCCCCCGGTGGCCGCGAGCCGGGCCAGCGCCTGGTCGATCCGTCCGAGGTCGCCGGCGAGGCGTTCGAGGAGCCGGTCGGCGGTGCCGTTGGCCAGCGCCCGGCCGTGCCGCTCCCTGGCCCACGCCCCGAGCCAGCGGGCGAGGTCGTAGCGGGCGGGAACGGAAGCGTCGACCAGCGTCCCTCGGGCCGAGGTCGCTTTGGCGAGACGGGTGTTGGCCGGCAACGAGCGGACCTCGAGGATCACCACGCCACGGCCGCCACGGTCGCGGCCGGCCAGCTCCTCGAGCCGGTCGCGGCACTGCGAGACGAAGGCGTCGGCGGTGCGGACCACGGCGGCACGGGTCACCCCCGCGCCGCCGAACAGGGGCAGCGTCGCCGCCTCGTCGAAGACGTCACGCGGATCGGCGAGCGCGGTGCCGTCGAACTCGCGCCAGGCACAGTCGTCCGGCGGCTGACCGTCGGCGGGCGTGCCGCCGGCGAACCGCCGCCTCAGCCAGCGGAGCATCTCGGCGACGAGAAACGGCTCGTCACCGGCCAGGACGATCAACTCCGCCGTCCCGGGATCCCAGGACTCGGCCGAGCGGAGGACGTCGAGGGCGAGGGGCACGGGGTGGGCTCCACGCGGGAGCCGGGGCCCGACCGGCCGCCGCCACCGCGGCGAGATTGTACCGGGTCGGCCGGAGCCGATCCGTCGTCGCCCCCGCGCTGCCCCGCCGGCCTCCGCGCGCGGTCACTGCGCCTGCGTGGGGGCGACGCGGATGCCGCCGAGCCGACCCACGGCGCGGGCGGTGGACGTGGCGACCACCTCGGGGGTGGTCACCCTCCCGACGTTGCCCGCCGCATCGGTCGCCTCGGCGCGGACGTAGACCCGCGCCGGCACCACCCGATCGGGCTGCCAGGTGTAGATCCCCTGGGCGTCGAGTCCCTCGGCGATCGTCGCCCATGGCCCGTCGACGGACGGCGAATAGAGGAGGCGGACACCGCCGGGCACGAGCATCTGGTCGCGGGCCGCGTACTGGATGACCACCGCCGCCGGCCCCCCGGGGCGAACCTCTTCGACACGCGCCAGTTCGATCGCCGGGGCTTCGTCGTCGACGCCGATCCAGCCCTCGGGTGCGGCCCCGGGGCGCGGGCCATGGTCGGCCGGAGCGCCCGGCGGCACGATCTCCATCCGGAAGCCGTACAGGCCGGCGCTCGGCAGCGTGACGGCGATCGGGCTGGCGGCATCGTCGTCGACCGCCGAACGCTGCCAGGTCACGCCGCCGTCGAGCGTGCTCCACAGTTCGACCTGCAGGGAACCGCCACCCGAGCGGTCGGTCTCGATCTCGTAGTCCCAGCTGAACGACCGGCTGTTGACGATGTGCAGCGGCCGGCCACGGTACTCGCGCGGCGGCTGCACGACCCGCGCGGCCGGAGCGAGCGCGGGTGGGGCGACCGGCGCCACCGCGCCGGCGCCGAGGCGCGGCCCGGGGCTGCTCGCCGGACGGACGCGCGACGGCACGGGATCGGCGGCCGGCGCGGGGCCGTCGAGCGGAAACCGTGTCGCCGGTTCGGGAGACCATCCGGCGCCGCCGGCGGGCGCGGCGGAGACGCCCACGGTGGCGGACAGCTCGACCGGTTTCCCGACCTGGCCGGGCTCGACGGTGGCCACCGACCGGGCCGGGAGCGTCGGCACGCCCAGCTCCAGGGCGAGTGCCGCCTGATCGACCCCCGGGTCGGCGGGGAGGAGGTGGAACTCCTTCTGGGTCCGGTTGCCGCCGCCGTCGGTCACCGCGATCCGCACCGCCAGCGACTCGACCTGCTCGCCGGCCCACCACACCTGCTCACCGACGAGATGGGCCGGGGATTCCCGCGCCAGGATCCCCTCGGCGGCGATCGTCTTCCACTCCGCGTCCCCTTTGCCCCGGTAGGCCATGTCCAGTGATTCGAGGCGCAGCGAGTCGTCGGCCGCCGCGAACCGGCAGATGATCTCGCCGTCGGCGCCCCGCCAGACGCGCGCGGTGAGCCGCGGGCCGGCGGCATCGACCATCACGCGGATGTCCGGCCCCGGCCCGCCGCGCGGCCGCCCCTGCGCGTCGATCGCCCGGAAGCGGAACCAGTATTCCCCGTCGGTGGTCGCCCGGTACGTGATCGAGCCGGCGGAGGGCTCGGCCGATCCGACCTCCTGCCACGTGGCCCCCAGATCGCGGGACACCGCCAGCGTGACGCGCTGCGCCGCGCGGTCGGCCGACTGCGGCGTGGCGACCCGGAACGGGAGCGCGAACACCGTCTGTTTGGTACGCACCAGCTCCGGCAGCCGGGGTGGATCGGGAAGGTCGTCGGCGACGGCGCCGGCGCACAGCGCCAGCGCGGCCACCGAAGCCCGGGGAACCATCCGTGCCAGCGCGGCTGCGACGCTCGAGAGCGTGGAGAATGTCGTGGTCATGCCCGGAAGGATCGACCGTCGCGACCGGCGAAGTCAGCCAGCGGCGGCACGGCAGACAAAACCCGCCCGGTTTTCCCCTCCCCCCGGGCCGGCTGCGGCGAGCCCGGGCATCGCGGGGGTGGCGGGGCCTGGGGAACGGGGTCGGACCTGTCTGGACCCGGACGGCGCACCGCTGCCATACTCCGCGACGCTGCCGCGGCGGCGTGCCGGCGGTGGGCGATGCCCTGCCCGGGAGGTGGCCGCCGTGCCGGCACAGAGTTGGTCGTTCCTGGTCACGGCGCTGCTCCTGGCGGCCACGATCGGCGTCGCGCTGGTCGCGATCGTGCTGGTCCGCCGCAGCTACCTCGACGGCCCGTCCGATCGTCCCGGTGGGAGCGGTGGCGACTGGTACGGCACGCTCGCCGAGTACCGGAATCTGCGGGACAAGGGTGTTCTGAGCGACGCCGAATACCGAAAAATAAGAACGCTCGTCGAGCCGCGCCCGGCCGATCCGGCCCCTGGGCCGGATGACGTTTCCCGTGACGATCACGGGTGACGTTGCCGGGACCGCGGCCCACACCGTCATTCGTTTCCATCCCCAGCCCCGCCGAGGTCCGCCCTCCATGCCCAACGGCAAAGACGTCAACAACATCGGTCGTCGAGGCGCCGGCGGGACCACGAAGAAAAACGCCTTCTGCTCGTTCTGTCGCAAGAGCTACCGCGACGTCGGGCCGCTCGTCGAGGGCCCCGGCGACGTCTACATCTGCGGCGAGTGCATCGAACTGTGCCAGTCGATCCTCGACCAGGAGAAGCGGCGCCGCGGGACGAGCAAGCAGCTGTTCACCTCAATCCCGTCACCGCGGGCGATCGTCTCCCACCTCGACGAATACGTCATCGGCCAGGAGCACGCCAAGCGGGTCCTCGCGGTCGCCGTCCACAGCCACTACAAGCGGCTGACGCTCGGCAGCGAGCCTTCGGACGTCGAAGTCGAGAAGTCGAACATCCTCCTCCTCGGGCCGACCGGCAGCGGCAAGACGCTGCTGGCCAAGACGCTGGCGCGGATCCTCAACGTGCCGTTCGCGATCGGCGACGCGACCACGCTGACCGAGGCGGGCTACGTCGGCGAGGACGTCGAGAACCTCCTCCTCAAGCTGCTCAACGCCGCCGACTTCGACATCGAGGCGGCCCAGCGCGGCGTCCTGTACATCGACGAGATCGACAAGATCGGCAAGACCAGCCAGAACGTCTCGATCACCCGCGACGTCTCCGGCGAGGGGGTGCAGCAGGCGCTGCTCAAGATGCTCGAAGGCACCGTCGCCAACGTGCCGCCGCAGGGGGGCCGGAAGCACCCCGAGCAGCAGTACATCCAGATCGACACGTCGAACATCCTCTTCATCTGCGGCGGGACGTTCGTCGGCATCGACAAGATCATCGGCCGGCGCCTCGGCAAGCGGTCGATCGGGTTCTCCCAGTCGGGGGGTGTGAAGCTCGACGCCGACCTCGCCGAACTGCTCCCCCAGGTCGACTCCGACGACATCCTCGAGTTCGGCCTGATCCCGGAGCTCGTCGGCCGACTGCCCGTCATCTCGTCGCTCAAGCCGCTCGACGAGTCAGCCCTGGTGAAGGTCCTCCGCGAACCGAAGAACGCGCTGGTCAAGCAGTACCAGAAGCTGTTCGGGATGGAGAACTGCACGCTCGAGTTCACCGACGAGGCGCTGGTCGCGATCGCCCGCAAGGCGATGAAGAAGGAGACCGGGGCGCGCGGCCTGCGGTCGATCATCGAGGACGTCATGCTCGACGTGATGTTCGACCTCCCCGAGAACGCCGGGGCGGCCTACGTGATCACCGACCGCAACGTGACCGGCGCCGAGCCGGTGGTCCCGCTCCGCGAGGCGCGGCACAAGTCGGCCTGAGCGGAGGCATCGGCGCCGGTCACCCGGCGGCGAGGCGGAGCAGGGCGGCGATCCCGCGGTCGAGCGTCGCGTCGGCGACGGTGTAGGCGATGCGGAAATGGGTGTCGGCCCGGCCGAACACCCCGCCGGGCACCACCAGCAGCTTCTCACGTTCGACCGCGCGCTCGGCGAACGCCCGCCCCGAGCCGCCGGGGGCTTCGGGATAGAGGTAGAACGCCCCCCCGGGGCGGACGAAGCGGTAGTGACCGGCCAGCGCCGCCATCAGGCGGTCGCGTTTGCGCCGGCACTCCCCCAGCGGCACGTCCATCGGGGCGTCGAGCGCCGCCAGCGCCGCCCACTGCCCGACCTGCGGGGCGCAGACGAAGGTGTATTGCTGGATCATCGTGCAGGTCTCGATGATCGCCCGCGGCCCGTGCACCCAGCCCACCCGCCAGCCGGTCATGGCGTGCGACTTGGAGAAGCCGTCGATCACCACCACCCCCTCCGCGCAGGCCGCCGGCGAGTGGAACGGGCCGTCGTAGCAGTAGGAGCGGTACAGCTCGTCGCTGACCAGCGTCACCCCGCGCGACTCCGCCAGCCGGGCGAGATCGCGCACGGTGTCGGCACCGGCGATCACGCCGGTGGGATTGGCCGGGGTGTTGAGGAGGATCGCCCGCGTCCGCGGCGAAAGCGCCGCCGCGACGCGGTCGACGTCGATCGCGAACGACGGTGCCGTCTCGATCGGCACGCAGACGCCGCCGAGGAACTCGACGAGCGGCCGGTACATCACGAACGCCGGCTCGAAGATGATCACCTCGTCGCCGGGGTCGAGGAGCGTCATCAGCACCAGGGCGAGGGCGCCGCTCGACCCGCTGGTCACGCACAGCCGGCGTTCCGGCTGCCCCGTCTCGTCGCGGACGATCCGCTCGAGCCGCTCGCGGAGCGGCCCGATCCCCTGCGTCGGCGTGTAGCCGTTGCGGCCGGCGTCGATCGCCTCCTTGGCGGCCTCGCGGGCCGCCAGGGGCATCGCGAAGTCGGGCTGGCCGATCGACAGGTTGATCGGGTCCTCGAGCTTCGCCGCGAGGTCGAAGACCTTGCGGATGCCGGAGGAATCGAAGCGCCCCGCCCGGCGTGACACCGGGCCCCGGGGGGGGAGGGGAGAACCGGCCGCTGCACCGTCGCTCACGGGTTCACTTCGCGTCCTTGAACAGCTTGTCGAGCTGGGCGCCGAGCTTCTCGCCGCGGACGTCCATCGACACCACCTTGCCGTCACGGCCGACGAGGATCACCGTCGGGATCCCGGTGATGCCGTACTTGGCGGCCAACGGATGCCCGCCGCGCTCCGCGACGCTCTGCTCGTGGAGGATGATCCAGGGGATCTTCTGATCGGTGATGAAGCTCTCGAGCGCCCCGCGATCCTCGTCGAGGCTGATCCCGACGACCTCGAACCCCTTGTCGTGGTACTTCTCGTACTGCTCGCGGACGTTGGGGATCTCGGCGATGCACGGCCCGCACCAGGTCGCCCAGAAATCGACGAGCACGACCTTGCCGGCGAGCTGCTTCTGGTCGAACGGCGTGCCGTCCATGTTCGTGCCGCTGATCTCCATCTCGTTGCCGGGAAGGTCGAGGCGCCGGAGGGTCCCGGCGAACATCGCGCCCAGCGCCTTGGTGCGCTCGTCGTCGCTGCCCTCGAGGACCGGCGCGAGGCGCCGGTAGATCGAGCGCGAGACGTCGCCTCCGCCGGGGAACCGCTCGAGCACGGTGGCGGTCTGCATCGCGAGGTTGGCGGTGTCACCGTCGGTGGGGTCCTCCTCGACGAGGGCCACGATCCGGTCGACGATCGGCCCGGCCTTGGTGGCATCGCCGGCGGTGAACAGGCCCTGCATGTCGGTGAGGATCGTCATCCGCCGCGCCTCGCGCGCGAGGGTCTTCGACGGCGAGTCGACGAGCGTGGCGGCGAATTCACCGAGCCGGGGAGGCGCCGTCCTGTCGCCGAGCTGTGCGAGCATCATCAACGCCTGCATCTTCATCCGCGCCGCATCCTCGAACACCGCGTCGGCGGGCTTGACCGCCGGCAGGGCCCGCTCGGCCGCCTCGAGCGCCAGCGCCGCGCGCTTCTGGAAGAGCTTCATCATCGTGTCGCGGGGCCCCTGCGGCATCGGCTGCGAGAGCACCTTCTTGGCGAACTCGATGAGCTCCGCCGGCTCCGCCTTCTCGGGCAGCGGCGGAACCTCGGTCGCGGCGCCGGGCGCGGCGACGGGGGCGTCCTGTGCCGACAGCACGGCCGGCAACGCCAGGGCCACGGCACCGGCGAGCAGGAGGGGCGGAAAGCGGCGAACCATGCGCATGGGATCCTCGCGGGAACGCCGGCGCTCGGCCGGCGGGGGGCAGGTGCTGCGGCACCGCGCGCCGCGACCGCGGGATGCTACCGCCGGCCCGGCCGACGCGGCAAACGGGATTCCGCCGATCGATTCAGCGGACGATCGTGCGGAACCGGACGAAGCCGCCGGCCCCGGGGGGCAACTCGCCGCGGAGCTTCCAGGTGAGGAGCGTGCTGCCATCCTCCGCCGGCCCGGTGACGACGTCGGCGGGGAGGTTGCTGACCGCGCTGCCGGGGATCACGTCGAGTCGCGCCGGCACCGCATCGACGAGGACGATGTCGGCGAGCGTCCGCGCGCCCGAGTTGAGCAGGTAGATCGTGAAGTCGAGCTCCTCGCCCGGCTTCACCGCGTCGCTCCCGGCGCGCTTGCAGAGCGTCAGCTCGCAGCGGCCGGGGTGTTCGAGGCGGAGCGTGGCGGTGCCGCGGTCGACGGCGATCACGTCGGTCGACTCCCCGCCGACGGTCACCTGCGCCGCCGACAGGCAGGTCCAGACGTAGGGGACCTCGAAGCCGGTCACGGTCCGCGGGTCGACGACCTGGTCCTTCCGCTCCGGCCGGTCGATCGCCAGCTTCGCCGCCGGCCCCTCGAGCCCTTCGGCCTGTCCTGGGATCCGCGCCGTGTCGACCGCCAGCGACGGCAGAATCTCCTCCGCCGCGACCGGCGGCTGGGCACGGCGCGCCGCTTCGGGATTGAGCGGCTGCGTGATCCGGCAGACCCGCTCGCCGCGCGTGCCGGCCTCCGGGCCGGCGTCGAGCACCACGCCGTTGGGTCCGGCCGGCGCGGCATCCTCGAACGGCCGGATCACCTCGCGGACGCTGGCGAAACGCGGCGCGAACACGCAGGCGCAGTTGCTCGTGGTCAGGCAGGCCTGCTCCGGATCGGGCGCGTCGGCGGCGCGGAACCGCGCCACGGTGTCGCCCGAGGTGACGTTGGCCAGGCCGTCGCGGCCGAACGGCACCGCGAGCCGACCATGATCGCCGCCGTCGCAGATCGGCGGGGGCACGATGAACGGCGGGGGGGCGACGGGGAAGCAGACCGGGGCCTCGCATCCGGCGGCACACGCCGCGGCGACGCCGCCGTGATCCGGCGCTGCCACGCCGCCGCGGCAGGTGGGGCAGTCGTCCGCCGGCAGGGCAGGGGGGAGGGGCGCGGCAGCGGTCTGGTAGGACACCGCGCGGACGTCGGCCGCCGCGGGGGCGGGCGGGGGCGCGGGGGCGGGCGCCGCGAGCGCGACGGTCGCCGGCTCCACCGCCTGCCGGGCGACGGTCCGGCAGCCGGACAGGATCCCCACGGCGACGGCGATCCCGACCCAGCGGATCCGGCGCGCGGCGGCGTCGTTCATGGCGCTGCTCCACCGGACGGGAGACGGTTGCCGATCACGACCTCGGCGACGGGAGCGCCGAGCGTCGCGGCGACGTCGCGGGCGTCGTCGCCGGGGCGGACATCGAACCAATCCGCGGCGCCGATATCGCGCGACTCGTTGTCGAACGCGACGTAGACCACGCGGCGGACATGGGCTCCGCCGAGGGCGGCGGCAAGGTCGCTCTCGTCGAGGACGATCTCGACCGGGAAGCGGCGGTCGAGCCCCGGCGGAGTGGCCAGCCGGGCGAGGACACGGACCGACGGGTAAAGCTCCTCCCCCTCGGCCCCGGGAATGCCGGCGATCCGCAGCCGGTAGGCGGCGCCGACGACGAGCGTCGCCTTGACCGGGGCGGCCGCCAGGGCCGTCCACCCGGCGGCGGTCTCGATCGCCACCTCCATGCCGGCCGGACCGCGGATCGACACGGTCTGGAGGTGGGCCTCCGCGGGGATGTCCGGACAGGGACCGTTCTGCGTCCGCCGCGAGGCGCCAATCGCTCCCGGTGTGGCGGTCATGGTGAGCGCGCCGGTTTCAGCGCCGCAGACGCGCCGGGCGGAGCCCGACGGACCGACGGCGATCACCAGCGTCATCACCAGCAGCCTGCGTGCGGAACGCAGCGCGGTCCCTGTCCAGACGCGTCGGCGGCCCGTTGCCGCCGACGTTTCCCGCGTTGCCGGTGATCCGAGCATCGTGCCGGTGGAGCGGGGGGTGAGCATGGGGAAGTTCGATCACGGGATGCGAGGGGCGTGCCGCGGCGCGGCGGGGGCGAATCGACGAGGCCGTGTGCCGGCAGCCGACGCCGACGGCTGCGGCCGACCGGCCGGGGCTCAGGGCAGGTACTGCTCCGGAGCCGGCGGGCACTCGCCAGCCGCGGTGTCGGCATCGGGCCCACCGTTGTCGGAGTAGCGGGTCCGCTCCTCGACCGGCTGGCGGAGCCGGATGTTGGGCACGTCCGACCGTTCGGCGATGTAGGCCCGGTGTGCCGGCTTGGGATAGCTCAGGCCGGGGTATTGCTGGACGTGGAGCTTGAGCTCGCGCGTCGGCGGCGGGATGTGCATCTTCGTGTGGTTGGTGATCGTGTGCTTCTGCAGTCCGGCGGGAATCCCCAGCGGGATGTGGGCCGGGCCGGGGAGACCGATCGGCGTGCCGGTGTAGGGCATCCCATACTGCGGCGCGGTCGCTCCGGCGACGAACGCGGGAGGGATCCCGGCCGGAGAGCCGCCACAGGGCATGCCCAACGGCATCATCGCCCCCGTCGGACAGACCCCGCCGGCTCCGGCGCCGCCGCCACCTGCCGCACCACCGGCGCCGCCGGCCCCGGCGATCCCGGGCCCTGAGGACTCGAGATCCTTGTTGCCGATGCGGATGATCGCCAGGATCGAACCGCGGCGATCGGCCTCGACGATCGGGTCGCAGCCCGGGTCGAGCCGCGTGCTGACGAGGGTCTCGACGCCCGCCACCGCCAGTTCCTGGTAGTCGGGATCGGGGAGGTAGACGACCTTCGTGACGAAGTTGCCGGTCGTCACCTGGTCGAGATCCTCTTCGGTGAGCTGGAACGGCACCGAGTTGTGGGCGAGGAACGCGTCGGTCCGTGGCGTCACCGGAGCGACCTCGAGGGTCGGGTAGAGCTCGAGCCCCGGACGACCGGGGATGTCGGTGACCTTGAGGCGGTAGATCGCCCCCTGCGTGAAGTCGTAGCGGCCCGGCGTGACCAGCGGCGTCGAGTCGAAGCCGCCGTAGGACGAGACGTCCCAGCGGACCTGCATCCCGTCGGGCCCGATGAAGCCGATCTGCGACACCGGCAGGTTGGCGCCGGGCAGCCCGCCGCCTCCACCGCCCATGCCCGCTTCGGCCGCGGCGGCCTCCATCGCCATCTCGTAGGAGGCCGGGGCGATCACGCCCGGTCCGGGGCCCTCGACGCCGGGACCGGGATGATGGAGCATCGCGGCCGGCGGAAGAACGTTGGTGTGCGGCGTCGCCACCGGCCGGATCTGTGCCAGGCCGGTGAGCGGCGAATTGGCCGGGATCGTGCACCCGGTGAGCGACACCGCCAGCGACACGCCGACGAACCGTTTGAGACGTCGTTTCACCATCGGGGCACCTCCAGGTCCAGTGGTCGCAGGGGCCGTGCCGCGGAGTCCCCGGTCGGTCCGGGACCCGCGTCGGGGTCGATCTTGGGGGGCTACGCCCGTCTCCCTACACTCGCGGCACGGTCGGCGGATCCGACGGCGCTGTGGCCGGCGGAACCTGCCTCTCGATTCGTCCGGCCGGCGACGGTTTCTTTGGCAAAACCGTCACAACCCTCCCGATCCGGCGGCTCGACACCCTCCCAGGCTTCCCCGCATGCCCTTTCCCCCCCGCGAAGGCGGCGATCCGCCGCGCCCCGCCGGCCCGGCGCGCCGCGGCACCCGGTGGCGTCGCCTCGCCTGCCTGGTGGCGGTGGCGGCGCTGGTGGCGGCGCCATCCCACGGGGCCGACAGCGTCTACCGCCGCGGACCGGCGTCGGCCACGGCCGACCCGGTCGCCGCGCCCGCCGAGGCCGCCCCGGTGCCGTCCCCGATCCAGTCGTCATCCACCGGTGCCGAGAGCCTGGCCGATGCCGGCCAGGCGGAGCGGATCGTGGCGGCGGCGCTGGCGGGCATCGCCCGGGCGCCGAGCATCTCGTTGCGGGTGCGGCAGCTGGTCCGCGTCGGCGGCCGGGTCTTCAAGGGGGGCGGCCGCTACGTCCAGTCGGGGACCGACGAGGACCAGCGGTTCCGCTTCGAGGCCCGCCTCTCGGCCGAGAGCGAGGAGTTCGACATCCTCGAGGTCTGCGACGGGCTCTTCCATTGGAACTCGCGGCGGCAGGGCTACATCGCGCCGACCACCGAGCGGATCGACGTCCGCAGGCTCCGCGAGAAGCTCGCCACCCTCGGCCTCCTCCAACGCGGCGACACCGCGGCCTACCTCGGCGGGATCCTCGAGCCGCTCGCGCAGACGCGCGAGTGGTTTCGGTTCACGTCGGCGGTCGCGGTGGAGATCGAGGGAGTGCCGGCCTGGTCGATCACCGGCGAGTGGGACCGGGAGCGGCTCGCGGCGCTCCTCCCGGACGAGGCGGAAGCGATCCGCGCCGCCGCGGCGATCGAGCCGGCGAGCCTTCCCGAAGGGCTCCCGTGGAGCGTGCGGTTCTCGATCAGCCGCAAGGAACTGTTTCCCTTCCGGGTCGAATGGCTGGCGGTGCCCGGACCGCGCCCGGCCCACGGACCGCCCGAAGTGGTCGGGTTGATGGAGTTCTACGACGTGCGGATCGGCGATCCAGTCGACGCGGCGGCCTTCGTCCATCGGCCGGGCACCGAGGGCTTGATCGACATCACCGACATCGCGGTCACCTACCTCAAGCCGTTGCGGCCGTAGCGCGCTGGCACGGACGGCGAGGCCCCGCGCCAGCCGGCGTTCGCCAGGCGCACCGCGGCGTCGATCGCCGCCAGCATGCTCGCCGGATCGGCACGGCCGCTGCCGACGATGTCGAAGGCGGTGCCGTGGGCGACGCTGGTGCGGACCAGCGGCAAGCCGAGCGTGATGTTCACCGCCCGGTGCATGCCGAGCAGCTTGATGGGGATGTGCCCCTGGTCGTGGTACAGCGCCACGACGCCGTCGAACATGCCCGCCGCCGCCCGCTGGAACAGCGTGTCGGCCGGCCAGGGCCCGGTGGCATCGATCCCGGACTGCCGCAGCGCGGCGATCGCGGGCACCACGAGGCGCGGTTCCTCGTCGCCGAACAGTCCCCCCTCGCCTCCGTGCGGATTGAGCGCCGCGACGCCGAGCCGCGGCGGCCTACCGAGGAGCGCTTCGAGGAGCGGGGCGAGCCGACGGCCGGCAGCGGCGATCCCCTCGGCGGAAAGCCGGTCGAGTGCCGTCCGCAGCGACTCGTGGAGCGTGGCGTGGACCACCCCCAGGCCGGCGGCGGGGTTGCCGCCGGCGTCGGGAAGCCAGAGCATCATCGACGCAGCCGCGTCGGGGAGGCCGCAGGCCCGTGCCAACCACTCCGTGTGCCCCGGGACGTCGTGCCCCGCCTCGTGGAGCGCCCCCTTGTGGAGCGGGCCGGTCACGAGGGCCTGGGCCGATCCCGCCGCGACGGTTCGCCAGGCCAGCTCGAGCGCCGCCACCGCCGCCGCGCCCCCCGCCGCCGACGCCATCCCGACCGGCACCGGCCCCGCCGGTGCCGGCGCAGCGACGACGGCCACACGCCGCGCCGACGACGCCCGGCCGTCGTCGGCGGCGATCACGTCGATCTCGAGCGCCGGCATCCCGGGCACGCGCGCGAGCGTCCGCGCGACGAGCTCGGGATCGGCCACCAGCCGCAGCCGGGCGGTGTCGTGGGCCGTCGTCCGTGCCCAGGCGGCCAAGGCGACTTCAGGCCCGATGCCGGCAGGGTCGCCGGCGGTGAGGAGGACGACCGGAAAGGTGGTGCTCATGGGGGCACGGTGCAGGGCAGGGGAGGGGGCGGCGGGCCCGGCTCGTCTGCCGCCCGCGGCGATTGAGCCTATAACGGAACGGCGGCGACGGTGGCGTTCCGGAGGAGAGCGACGATGGAACGGGTCTTCGGGCAGGTGGCGACGTTCGCGGTGGCGTTGATCGTGGCGACCGCCTGCCTGGGGTTGTGGATCGGCGATCTCCACGGCCAGACCGATCCGGTGGTGATCCGCTGGGCGACGGTCCACCGGCTGTCGGGGGTGCTCGCGGCGCTGTTGGTCGTCCTCGTCAACAGCATGGCGGTGACCTACTTCATCGGGACCGGCCGGTGGTGCCGCGAAGTCGCCGACACCTACGCCCTCGGCGACGACTACGACCGCCGCAGCCGTGCGCTGAAGCGGCGCGGCTTCCCGCCGGCCCTCCTCGGCATGCTCGCCGTGGTCGGGATCGTGGCCCTCGGCGGCGCGGCCGATCCGGCGACCGGTCGGCCCGGTACCGCGGCCTGGGTGACGCCCCACCTGATCGGTTCACTCGCGCTCGGCGGGGTGATCGCCGGGAGCTTCCTCGCCCAGATTCCCGGCATCCGGCGGCAGCACGAGCTGGTGGAGGAGGTCCTCACCGCCGTCCGTCGGGTGCGGGTCGAACGCGGGCTGGAGGTCGACTCGGCCGCCTCCGCCGTGGGAAGCGAGATCGGCTGACGGCGCGGTGGCCGGTCTCCGCAGCGGCGAGCCGGCGATGCGGGTCCCGCGGCCCGAGCGGGGCGG
>JAGWVR010000137.1 GCA_018970785.1 Planctomycetota bacterium | reverse complement strand
CGCACCGTGCCCGGCCACATCGGCTCCCCGGCGCTGGCGACGGCGGAGAAGGGGGAGCGGTTGCTGGCGCTGTTCTCCGCCGACCTGGGTGCCTGGCTCGAGCGCGTCGTCCGCTGGGACGGCCGCTCGTGGGAGGGCTGAGATGCTCCCCGGCGGCACGGGCGCCCGGACGCCGCTCGACCGCCGCGTGGCGGCGATCGCGCTGCTGCTCCTGGCGGCGTCGGCGATCAACTACATGGACCGGCAGACGCTCGCCAACGTCGCCGTCCGCGTCACCGAAGAGTTCAAGCTCTCCAACGAGCAGTATGGCCGGCTCGAGGAGTGGTTCGGCTACGGCTTCGCCGCCGGCTCGCTCCTGTTCGGCGTCCTCGCCGACCGGACGAGCGTGCGCTGGCTCTATCCCGGGGCGCTCGCCGCCTGGTCGCTCGTCGGCTTCCTCACGGGCTACGCTGCCGACTTTCCCACGCTCCTCGCCGGCCGCGGCCTGCTCGGCTTCTTCGAGGCGGCCCACTGGCCGTGTGCGCTCAAGACCACGCAGGCGCTCCTCTCCTCGCGCGGTCGGACGCTCGGCAACGGGATCCTCCAGAGCGGCACCTCGGTCGGCTCGATCCTCACGCCGCTGGTGATGTGGCTGTTGATCGTGCGGCTCGGGCATTCGTGGCGGCTCGCCTTCCAGATCGTCGGCCTCGTCGGCACGGCGTGGATCGTCGCCTGGCTGGCGGTGACCCGCGACGGCGATTTCCGCCTCCCCGCGGCCGCCGCGGGGGAATCGCCGACCGACGAACGCGACGGCCTGGTGCCGAAGATCGTCGCCGTCCTCGTCGTGGTGACGATCATCAACACCGTCTGGCAGATCCTCCGCGCCTGGGTGCCGAAGATCCTCCAGCAGGAGCACGGCTACGGCGAGACGTTCACGCTCTGGTTCACCGCCGGCTGGTTCGCGGTCTCGGACATCGGCTGCATCGCCGCCGGCTACCTCGCCTGGCGGCTGGCCGGCGCCGGGTGGAGCGTGAAGCGGTCGCGCGTCGCCACGTTCGCGGCCTGCTGCATCCCCTGCCTGGGCCTGGTGGCGATGCCGTGGCTCGCGGCCGGACCGCTGCTGCTGGCCGTCGTCCTCGTCGCGGGGGCCGGGGCGCTGGGGATGTTTCCGATCTACTACTCGTTCACGCAGGACATCTCGCGCCGCCACCAGGGGCTCGTCACCGGTGTGGCGAGCTTCGTCGCCTGGGTCGCCTCGGCCTGGTTCCAGAAGCCGTTCGGACGGCTTGCCGACCAGACCGGATCGTTCTCCGTCGGCCTGGCCGCGGCCGGGGCGGTGACGCTCGTGGCGCTCGCCGCCTGGGCGCTGCTCTGGCCGGAGGAGCGGACGCGCTCGGGCGATCGACCGGCCCATGATCCGTGACGGCGGGCGGACCACACGCCGGCCCTGTTCCCCGGAGGAGTTTCGATGGCTGCCACCCCTTCCCACCGCCCGTCGCGGCGCCAACTGCTCGGCAGCGGCCTCGCTGCCCTCGCCGCGCTCCCCGCCACGGCCCGGGGTGCGGAACGGCGCCCGCGCGTCGCGTTTCTCGGCACGGTCGTCCACGAGCATTCCCACTCGCAGCATTTCCTCGACCGGCTCGCGATCGGCCACGCCTGGCGCGGGGCCTGGCATAAGCCGCGCGTCGAGGTCGCCGGGCTGTACGTCGATCAATTCCCCGACTGGCCGCGGAAGGACCTCGCCCGCAGCCGCGCCGCCAAGTACGGCCTCACGCTCGCGCCGAGCGTCGAGCAGGCGCTCACGCTCGGCACCGGGAAGCTGGCGGTCGACGGCGTCGTGATCATCGCCGAGCACGGCGAGTATCCGCGGACCGCCACGGGGCAGACGCGCTACCCGCGCTACCGCTGGTTCAAGGAGTGCGTCCGGGCGTTCGAGGCGGCGGGGCGCGCGGTGCCGGTGTTCATGGACAAGCACCTCTCGACGACGTGGCCGGAGTGCCTCGAGATGGTGGCCGACGCGCGGCGCCTCGGCTTCCCGCTCCATGCGGGGTCGTCGCTGCCGGTCACGCTCCGCGAGCCGGCGATCGATCTCGCCCTCGACACGCCGCTGGTGGAGAGCGTGTGCGTCGCCTACGGCGGTCCCGACAGCTACGACTTCCACGCCCTGGAGACGGCGCAGTGCATGTCGGAGCGGCGGAAAGGGGGGGAGGCGGGGGTCGTGGCGGTCCAGGCGTTGCGCCGCGAGAAGCTCTGGGACGCCCTCGCCGCGCCCGAGCGGCAGGTGACGCGCGAGCTGGTCGTGGCGGCGCTGGCGCGGAGCCACAACCTCCCGGTCGACGGCGGCTATCCGACGGCGCCGGTGAGCTTCGCCTGGGCGCGCGAGGCGTGCCGCGACTCGATCGGCTACCTGGTCGAGCATGCCGACGGCTTCCGGACGACGGTCCTGATGGCGCCGATCCGCGACTTCAACTATGCCGGCCGCCGTGCCGACACCGGCGAGACTGTCTCCTGCCAGATGGTGCTGCCGATGCCGACCTGGGGGGCCTCGACGGCCGATTTCTTCACGCCGTTGGTGCGTCACATCGAGGAGATGGTCGTCACCGGCAAGGCGCCCTATCCGGTGGAGCGGACGCTGCTCACCTCGGGGATGGTGGTGGCGGGGGTGGAATCGCTCACCAGCGCCGGCCGGCGCGTCGAGACGCCGCAGATGCGGATCGCGTATCGCGCGAACCCCGAGTCGACGTTCTGGCAGCCGTGACCAACGCCGGGAGAGCCCGCGGTGGCCCCCGGACCGTACGGCCGACCCCGAGCCGCTTCACGACGGCGAGGAACGCGGCACGATCGATGATGCGGAAGCCATGGGTGTTCACGCTCCGCAGTCGGGTTCAGGACTCGATGTCGCCCTGCGCTCATTGTCGAGCCTTGGCCGCGTTCCTCGGGGTGGTGCCACCGGTCCAGGATCCCGATCGCTGCCTATACTCGGGCCATGCCGCCCCGATCGCGATCGCCGCGCCGATGGATCGCCGTGGTCGCCTTGGCCGCGGCTGCAGGGGGGGCGGCCGCCGGGCGCGGGCGTGCAGCCGAGCCGGCGGCGCCGTCGTTCTCC
>JAGWVR010000067.1 GCA_018970785.1 Planctomycetota bacterium | reverse complement strand
GTTGGGGGAATGGCGGCACCGGGGGGGCGGGCAGGGGCGAGACGGCGCTGGCGCTGGCTCTGGGGCTCGCGGCAGGGATGATGCTCACCGGCCTCGGCGCGGGCACTCGCCGGACGATCGAATCGGCGGCGGCGGGCCCTGGCGTCACGTGGGACGAGGGCCGATCGGCCGCGCGGTAGCTGGGCCTCGCGGCGTTCGAACGGTGTTGAGGCTTTCCGCCTCACCTGCGACACTCTCCACCTCGCCGGGACCGCCAAAGCTGCCTGAATCACCGCGAGGGAGGCGGGCGGAACGGAGAAGAAGGGATCCTGGCAAGGGTGTGTCGAGAAACACGGTGGCGCCGTTCGATAGAAACAGGAATCACCTCGTCACCCGCGCCGTCCGGGGACGTCTGCGACCGCTTCATCGGCGCTGCCGAAGGAAGTCGTCGTGACGGTCGCCAGGCGCGACGAAGTGCACCGGTGCGGTGTCAGACCACCATCAACACGGTCTTCGCAGTCCTCAGGAGGAAGCGTCGTGCACGGAACCAGCGTCGCCGGTGAGGTGATGGGCACGGAAAGAGGGACGCGGGCGGTCGGCGTTCACCCGACGCGACGTGGATGGCTGCCTCCCCTCTACCATGCCGCGAGGGCGACGGTGCTCGCGGCGGGCGTCGCCGGTTGGTCTGCCTTGGCTGCGGCCGGGGCCTTCCCCGCCAGCGAGCAGGTGTTCCCGGCGACGACCCGGCTGTGGTGCAGCATGCCGGACGTCCACGGCCTGTCGGCGGCGTTCGACCGCACCGAATACGGCCAACTGACCAAGGATCCGGCGATGAAGCCGTTTGTCGAGAGCCTCCGCGGGCAGATCCGCGATGCGGGTTCACAGCGGTTGGCACGTCTCGGTCTTTCGCTCGAGGATCTGGAGACGATCCCCGGCGGCGAATTGGCCTTCGCCGCCATCGAGCCGCAGCCCGGCGTCCTGGCCACCGTGCTCCTCGTCGATACCACCGGCCACGAGGGTGAGACCACGGCGATCATCGAGCGCGTCGTCGCCCGGCTCGACGAGCAGAAGGCCACCCGGCTCCCGGCCGTGGCGGTGACCGCGGAGGGGGCGGTGGTCCACGTGTTCCAGCTCGCGGCCGACCCGCGCGACCGCCCCGACCGTCCGCGGAAGGTCGCGATCGTCCAGTTGCCTCACGCGCTGGTGGTCGGTGACCATCCGGCCGTGGTCGCCCAGACCGCCGGCACGTTGGCCGAGGGGCGGGCCGACAACCTCGCCTCGCTTCCCGCCTACCAGGCCGTCGCCGAGCGCTGCGGGTCGAAGGTCGCCGCCGGTTCGGCACCGCTCCGCTGGTTCGTCGACCCGCTCGGGTTCGCCAAGGCGTACCAGGGCGCCAACCCGCCGCGCGAAAAGAAAAAGGGCCCGGACTACGTGGCGATCCTCGGCCGGCAGGGGTTCGACGCCGTCCGCGGCCTCGGCGGCGTGGCCCTGTTCGACGACGGCCAGTACCAGCTCCGGCACCACACGTTGATCTACGCGCCGCCGCTGCCGGGGCGGAAACCCTTCTCCCCCGATCGCTTCAACCTCGCCGCCCGGATGCTCGAGTTTCCCAACGCCGCCTCCGTCGAGCCGCCCGCCTGGGTGCCGCGCGAGGTGGGCAGCTGGATGGCGTTGCAGTGGGACATGCGGGCGGCGTTCCGGTCGGCTGAATCGCTCGTCGACGACGTCGTCGGCGAGAAGGGCGTGTTCGACGACGTCATCGCCTCGCTCAAGGAGGATCCGGACGGGCCGCAGATCGACGTCGAGTCGGAATTGGTCAACTGCCTCGGCCAGCGCGTCTCGGTGGTCAGCGACTACGCGACGCCGATCGACACCGACAGCGAGCGGCTCGTGATCGCCATCGAGGCGACCGACGAGGAGAGCGTGCGCAAGGCCGTCGCCAAGAGCATGTCGACCGATCGTGACATGCGGAAGGTGGAGTTCGAGGGACACGTGATCTGGGAGCAGATCGATCACTCCGACGCGATCCCGCAGCTCGAGATCGAGACCCCGGGGCTGGCGCGTCGGCACGCCGACGACGAAGACGATGATTCGCGCGGCCGCCGCCGCGTCCGCGAGCGCGAGGAGAAACTGCTTCCCCACTCGGCCGTGACCGTCGCCAAGGGCCACCTGCTGATCGCCTCGCACCGCGACTTCCTCGAGCGCGTGCTGGCGACGTCGGGCGACGAATCGTCGCTCGCCGGATCGGCCGATTACACGATCGTGGCGGCGGAGGTGGCGCGGCTGTTTCCCGGGTCGATCGCGCTGCGGTCGTTCGGACGGACCGATCGGACAGTCCGTCCCGCCTACGAGATGCTCCGCCGCGGCGAGATGCCCAAGTCGAAGAGCCTCACCGGCCAGTTGCTCAACGCGATCCTCGGCGACGGCAAGGAGGGGAGCGTGCGGAGGCAGCGGATCGACGGCAGCACGCTCCCGGAGTTCGAGACGATCCAACGCTACTTCGGCACCGCCGGGGCCGGCATGGAAGCGGTCGAGAACGGCTGGTACGTCGCCGGAGTCGCCCTGCGGGGGCCCGATCGGGAGCCGGAGATGGCCCGGGGGCCGGTGAGCAGCGTCGGCCGCTGATCCGACTCGTCGGTGGTGCGGGAATCGCGGAGGCGGGCAGCGCCCGGATCGGCACCGCCGGTCAGCGGTCTGCTGGCCGACCGGTGCCCCGTCCCCCGTCGACCTTGGCCCAGAACGGGTGCTGGCGGTCGGCGCGGCGCCGCAGGTCCTCGAGGATCACCGCCGCGTCGGGCGTGACGGTGTCCTTCACCAGCCGGCGCCCGTCGAGCGTGACGGTCACGGGGCGGTTGAAGTCGATCAGTTCGGGAAGCAGCCACACGGTCACCCGTTCGGCTCCGCAGTGGACCGTCAGTCCGTTGGTGGCCGTGGTCTTCGCCTCGACCTCGAAGGGGCGGACGTTGGCGGGCGGCGGCCATTGCGACGGGAGCACGACCGTCCGCGGCGGCGCCCCGCTCAACTCGATCCACCAGAAGAAGCGGTCCCACGGGCGCATCGTCACCGCCTCGATCGCCGGCGCGGCGAACGAACGCCGCCGGCGCTGCATCCAGGAGAAGACCCGGAGGATCTCGTCGGAGAAGTGCTCGTGGCCACGGCCGCGGTACTCGACGTAGGTCACGTCGAACCCCTTGGCGAAGTAGCGGTCGAGATCCATGCCGTTGCGCGTGAGCGAACCGGAATCGAGTTCGCCGGCGACGAGGTAGATCGGCAGCGTCCGGGCGTTGTGCCAGTAGTGGTTGACGTAGCGGCCGGCGCCCGGGGCGATGCCGATCAGCCCTGCCCAGAGGTCGGGGTGGGCAAGCGCGATGTCCCAGGCGGCGTCGCCGCCGAGAGAATGCCCGGAGAGGAACACCCGGTCGGTGTCGACCGAGAACCGGCGGCAGGCCTCGCGGAGGGCGCCGAGCACGACGGCGTGCTCCCGCGCGGAGTATTCGTAGCCGGTCTGGTCGGCGGCCGCCCAGGCCGGTGCGATCACGATCGTGCCGTGCCGGCCGGCCTGGCCGAGGCGCGTCCCGTCGGGGCCGGGCATTCCAGCCCACCACTCGATCTGGTTGAGTGGTGTCGTGCCGCCGGCGTGGAGGGTCACGACCGCCGGGTAGCGGCGGAGCGGATCGTATTCGGGAGGCAGCTGCACCAGGCAGGGAACGGTGCCTGGTCCCGCACCGTCCGGAATCGCCAGCTCGTACAGCCCCGGCTGGATCGGCTCGGGGGGGGCGAGCGGGGGATGCATCTGCCGGGCGACGGCCGCGACGGTCGGGGCCGCGAACGCCTCTTCGTTCGCCAGCCGGCGCAGGAGGGTGGAGCGGGCCCCGTCGTCGGCCGAGCGCAGGTAGTCGGCGACGAGGTCGCGGAGCCGCGCCGTCGACAGCGCGAGCTTCAGATTCTCCACCGCCGTGCCGGCCCCTGTCAGCCATCCGCTGATCGCCAGCGCCACCGCCCGGTCGGCGGGCAGGTCGTCTCCGTCGACACGTTCGAAGGTCGCCAGGCGTTCGAGGGTCTCCGGGCCGATATCGGTGGCGATCTCCTCGGTCAGCCGTGTCGCCTCGTCGCGCTGGGGGCCGTCCTCGAGCGCGGCGACCCGCCGGCGGAGCGCGGCGAGCGTGGTGGCGGCCCGCTCGTCCCGCTTTCGGACGCGGTCGCGCTGCTCGCGGACCGCCTCGACCAGCTCTCCACTGGCATCGGCCGCCGGAAACGCCTCGATGAGCCTGGCCACGAGCCGGTGCTGGCCCGCCTCTTCGCGCTGGCGGATCTCCTCGAACAGGGCCACCGCCGCCAATTCACCCAATTCACGTCGCTCGGTGGCGAGATCGGCGAGGGCGGGGAAGTCCCGGATCACGAGGTCGAGTTCGCTGCGCGCGTCGTCGTAGCGACCGGCCTGCAGCCAGAGTCGAACGAGTTTGAGGCGATCGTCCGGATCGGAGCCGTCGATCGCACCGTTGACCACCTGGCGGAGGACGTCACGCGGCAGCGACGAGGTCGCGATCCGCATGTCGAGCAGGATCGGTTTCTCCGTCTGGAGCCCCTCGATCCGGGTCCACCGGGGCGTGATCTGCGTGATCCCCTGGACCACGTCCACGCGCCCTGCTCCGGTGGCCAGGGAGAGGATCCGCCGGCCACGGTCGTCGAACGGCGTGGTGCCGACGATGCCCCCCACGGCCGCCACGCGCCTGCCGTTCTCCGGCACGCGCTGCTCGATCTCGATCCGTTCGGTCCCGAGGTCGAACGGCCCCTCCTCCACCTTGGTGACACGCCGTTTCGGGACCATCGTCCGCGTCAGTTCGTCGTCGCAGGCGAGCACCGGGGTGCCTGCCCCACCCCCCGTCTCGGTGAGTGGGTTCACCACGATCCCGGGCAGGAGGGCGAAGCGCCCCTCGAGAACACGCCCGTCGTCGAGGGTGACGACGTCAGCGTCCGCCGGGCCGGTCGGTACGAGCGTCACGGCCACGAGCGCCGCGATCAGCCCGACCCTCGCCCGCCAACGCCCCGGCAGGTTCTGGACGAGGGGGGGGGACATGACCACTGCGTCGAGTTGTTCCATGGCAGCAGTCTAGCGCGCGACGTGCGCGGCCGACCACGCCGGTTCGTCGCTTGACCCCCGCCGGATGGCGTCGGAAAATCGCAGCGCGACGGCAGGCGACGGAGGTGAGCTTCGGCTGGCCAGCCGATGGTCTCGTGGAGTGCGACGTGGGAAGACGGGTGCGACAGGGCCAGCGGCGAGGGATCCGCCGCTGGCTGGCGAGGACGGTGGCCGCCGTCGTCATCATTCCGATAGCGCTGGTCGTGCTCGTCGGGCTCGGGGCACTGTTGAACGCGTTGGGGGATCGGGGTGGGGCGATGGCGTGTGCGCGCCTCGTGCTTGTCGGTGGCGTGGTCTGGACGACGAGTTTGGTCGCGATGGGGCTGGTGACGGCACTGGCGGTCGCCGGCGACGGAGGACATCGCCATTCGGGGGGGCGACGGCGGCGCGACCTCCCACCCGGTGGCGGCGGCACGCCATGAGGATGTGGTCGGGGGCCGGAGCGTAAGGGGGACCGGGGCGATGGCGATCAAGTTCCGTTGTCCCGGGTGCCGTGCCAAGCTTTACGTCCCCTCGCGCTGGCGGGGGAACACGATCGCCTGCCCACGCTGCGAGGCGCCGGCCGTCGTTCCTGCCGCCGGAGCCGAAGCTCCTCCTGGACCGCCGACGCACTTCGACTCTCCCGCGGTCGAGGCATCGCTGGCAGCGCTCGGCGGGAACCGCCAGGAAGATCCGTTCGGCGACGCACCGGTCACGCTGCCGCGGCCGGGGCGATCGGGCCGAACCACACCCACGCCGGCTCCCAACTCATCGACCGCCGCCGGTCCCGTGGTGGTCGTGTCCAAGGCCCCCGCAGCGCAGCGGCCGCGTGGGTTTCGCACGCCGGTGACGTTGCCGTGGTGGGCCGTCTATGCTTACCTGGGGACGCTCACCCTGAGCATCGTGGCGGCGTTCTTCGCCGGGTTCTGGTGGGCGTCCGTCGGAGCGCCGGGCCCATGATGATGGCGTGTCGCATGCCGCGTCCGAACCGCTCGACGCGGGTCGTCGCGGCATTGGTCATGGTCGGCGCCTGCGGTGGGATCACGTGCCCCGCCCCCCTCAGCGCGGCCGATCCGGCGCCCTCCGCGGGGGCGGTGAAACGGCTCCTCGACGAAGCCGAGACGCTCCTCGCCGACGGCAAGCCCGGGCGCGCGAAGGACCGTCTCGGTGAAGCGGCAGGGATGCTCATCGCGCTCGCCGAGGAGAGTCGCGCGCCGACCGGATTCCGCTCGCTGTGCACGCGTGCCGGTGATCTGCGGGAGCGGCTCGATCTCGAGGGGGTCGATGTGTCGGCTCTCGACATCCCCTCGGGCGTGGCGGCCAAAGCGACCCGTCCGGCGCCGACCGATCGGCCCGCCCCCGCTGCCCAGCCGGGGCCGAGCTTCACCAAGGAGATCGCCCCGCTCCTCGTCAAGCATTGCGGGGGATGCCACGTCAGTGGCCGCCGCGGCGATTTCCAGATGACCAGCTACGACGGCCTGATGCGTACCGGGATGGTGCAGAAGGGCGCCGGGGCCGCCAGCCGGCTGGTGGAAGTGATCCTCTCCGGCGACATGCCGCGCGGCGGAGGGAAGGTGCCGGCCGCCGATCTGGCCACGCTGGTGTCGTGGATCGACCGCGGGGCGGCCTACGACGGCACCGACGCTTCCCTGCCGCTCACCGGTCCGCCGGCTGGCCCTCCGGCCGCGACGGCCGCTGCGCCACCTCAGCTCCGCGGTGCGGTGGCGCTCCAACCGGGTGACGTGTCATTCGCGTTCGAGGTGGCGCCGGTCCTCCTCCAGCACTGCGCCGGCTGTCACGACGCCGACGATCCTGAAGGGGGCCTGCGGATGGTGTCGCTCGAATCCCTCGTCCGCGGCGGTCAGACGGGGCCGGCGGTGGTGCCGGGCAAATCCGCCGACAGCCTCCTGGTGAAGAAACTCCGCGGCACGGGGATCGAGGGCCAGCAGATGCCCCTCGGCAAGCCCCCACTGGCCACCGACACCATCGACCTCATCGCCCGGTGGATCGATCAGGGGGTGAAGCTCGACCTGCTCTCGCCGAAGGCGGCGCTTGCCGACGTCGCCGCGGCTGGTCGTGCCCGCAGCCTGTCGCACGAAGACCTCGCCCGGGCTCGGTTCGCCGCCACCGATGGGCTGTGGCGGCGGGCAATTGCCGACGAAGAACCGGTGGTGATCGCGCGGGGGTCGAGCCTCTGCGTGTTTGGCAACCTGCCCGCTTCGCGCCTCGAGGAGGTGGCGGAGGCAGCCGGGCGGATCGAGGCGGAGGTGGCTGGGGCGCTGGTCGCCGACGGGCAGCCGTTGATCAAGGGGGGGGTCGTGCTGATGGCGTTCGCCAAGCCGTTCGACTACTCCGATTTCTGGGTGAACGTCCTCGGCGCCGAGCGCCCCAAGGGGCTCCTCGGCGGGGCGGGGATCACGGGCGACGTCGTCTATGGAGCGCTGGTGGTGCCGGAGGCCGGTCAGCCCGCGACCGAACTCGACTTCCGCCTCGCGGAACAGATCACGGCTGCCGCTCTGGTGGGGCGCGGGGTCCCCGCCTGGTTCGCCAACGGTGCCGCCCGGGTGACGGCGGCGAAGCTCGTGCCGAAGGCAACGCTGGCAAAGTCGTGGCGAGCCGAAGCCGCCGACCGGGTCAGCGCGATTCGCTCGGCTGCCGACCTCGTGGCCGGCCGCGCCGATCCCGCCGACGCGACGCCGGTCGCCGCCGCGTTCTTCGGTGCCAGTGGTGGAGCCGCCAAACTCCCTCTGCTCGTCGCGCACCTCGACGAGGGAAAGAGCTTCGATCAGGCGTTCCAGCAGGCCTTCCGTGGGCCGCCGGCCGCTGTCGTCGACGGCTGGCTGGCCCGCGAATCACGCAAGCCCGCGCGCCGCTCGCCCTGAACCGATTCGACGGTCAATCATCATCTCGGGCGCCGGCGACTCCGTGGGGAGGACGACCGGGGGCAGGGTCGGCGGCGATACGTTTTCCACCGCGATGCCGTGGTGTCGCGGATGCGGAGAGCTCGTTCATCCAAAAGGAGGGTGCCTCGGCCCCGGGCACGGGATCCGGCGGCCGTGAGGCAGCCGGCGTGCCGCGCTGACGGAACCTGACGGCACCCGACGAGCCTCGTTAAGAGCTCACCGGCATGGTGTCGACAGCAGCACGAACATGGCAGAAAACGTATCGCCGCAGACCCTGACCGGGGCGGCGTTCTCACTCTACCAGATGCCGGCCACGGTCACACGGTCCGCACTCACCGGACGCGAACGAAGCGCAGTAGCTCAGAACTCGCCGTTGTCGCGCGAGTGCGGTTCCATCGACTTCGTGTTGCGCTCCACGGCGACGACGACCGTCTGACGCTCCAGTCCGTTGGGAGTGCTGGAGACGATCGGGATCACCTGCCGTTTGTTCGGGAGATCGACGCGGACGCGGAACGTGCCGTCGGGCTGAACCTTGACCGGCTCTCCCTGCAGCGTCACGTAGCACCCGGCCTCGGTCACGCCGTAGATGATCATCTCGGCGTCGACCTCGAGCTGCAGGCCCCCGTCCTGCTCCCCCTCCCCGTCGGCGTCACCGCTCGACCGGCGGCCGACCGGCGGGCCCATCGGCCGGCGCAGCCGTTCTTCGAACAACTCCTGCAGTTCGGTGCAGTTGTTTTCCGGGGAATAGCCGCCGCTCATCGAGTAGATCTTGTCGCAATCGGCGGCGATGTCGCCCCAATGGACGTCGAGGGTGTCGGCCTGCGACGTCGCCGGCATCGAGACGCCGTTGCTCCGGGCCAGGACATGGAACCGGCCCGACGGCGTCGCGTAGCCGATTTCAACCCGGCAGCGGATCGGCTCGCGGATGTCGATGAACCAGTTCTTCACGCCGCCATGGACGTCGAACGTGCGGATCACCTGCTCCGAGGGGGAGCCCTGGAGGCCGTTCTCCAATTGCAGCAGACGGAGCGTGGGCCGGGCGGCGTGCCATTCAGGACCGAGCGCGGCTTCGGCTCGGACGACGCTGGCGGGGGTGATTTCCCAGAAGGCGTGCAGCCAATGGGGGCCGCGGACCATGACCACGAGCCGATCCTTCATCGCCCGCGCAGGCCGCCCTTGTTCCGGACGCGTGGCGAGGTTTTTCGCCCGAGCAAGCCGCTCGCGCGCCTCCTGGATCCGCTGCGTGACCGCCGCGTCCCGGGTGGCGTTCTTGGCGGGCGCGACATCGCGGGCCACGGTCACCGGCCGAGGGCGGAGCGCTGCGGCCGCCACGGGGCGTGCGGCACGGGCTTTGCGGATCAGGGCCCGGATCAACTGATCCTTCCGCATCGAGTGCCAGCCCGACACGCCATGCTGCTTCGCCATCCGGGCGAGATCCCGGACCGGCTTTTCCTTGAGACTGGATGCTGTCACGATGGCCCTCGGCCAACCCCGGGATCGATCGCCAGAAACACCCTTGAACCGTATCCAGGAGCCCCTGGAAACGCAAACAAGACACCCCCTGAAGGAGGGTGTTGGGCACGAAACCGGCCGGAAAACGCGGTTCAGCGTCGAACGGTCGGCGGACATCCGACCGGCAGCCAGGCCGTTTCGTCGCCGATTCCAGGCCGGTTCAGCGGCGGCTGGCCGGCTCAGTCGCCGCGCAGCTTCAAGCCGCGCTCGGCGAGTTTCTCACGGACCTCGTTGAGGCTCGTGACACCGAAATTCTTGCACTCCATGAGATCCTCGGCCGTCCGGCGGACCAACTCGCCGATGGTCGTGATCCCGAGGCGTGTCGTGCATTTCCGTGCCCGGACGGAGAGGGCCAATTCGGTGATCGACTGGGAGAGGATCTCCATGTCGTCGCCGCTGACCGGCAGTTCCTCGACGACCGGGCTCTCACCGGCACCGACCGCGGTGAACTGGCCGAGAGACAGCCCCTTGCTGGCGAGCATCTCCTTGATCTCGACGAGACTGGTCTCGCCGAAATTCTTGCTTTCGAGCAGTTCGGTCTCGCTGGTCCTGGCGAGGTCGCCGAGCGTCATGATCCCCATCTTCTGGAGGCAGTTTCGGCTCCGCACCGAAAGTTCGAAGTCCGTGACCGGCAACGAGAGGACATGGTCATAGCGGTCGCGCTGGCGCCCATCCTGCTCGTCGAGGCGCAGGTCACCGGTGGCGGATGAATCCTTGAGAAACAGCCGGGCCCGGGGATGATCGGGAAAGGCCTGGAGCACGCGGCGATAGCACTGCTGGGCGTGGTGGTAGTTCTCGCGGTCCTCGTGAAGGATCCCGAGATTGACCAGTGCCCCGACCGACGCGGGAAACCGGCGCGTCGCCCGCTCGTAGCAGGCGATCGCCTCGTCGTCGTTCCCGGCCCGGTCGTTGAGCAACCCGAGGGCGAACAGCGCCCCCGGATGGCCCGGGTCGCGTTCCAGCGCCTTCTCGAAGGCCGCAGCCGCCTCGGCGAGGGCGCCCCCCGACTCGGTCAGCAGGGCCCCGCGCAACGCCCAGTAACCGGCGGGAGCCACCGCCGGATCGAGATTGGCGATCAGCCGGCGAGCTTCGTCGTGATCGCCTGCGGCACTGGCGGCTTCGGCGGCCGCAACGAGGCACTCGCCGTCGTCGTAGCCGGCTTTGCGAGCGGCGAGAAACGATTCCTGGGCCTTGGCAAAGTGGTCGGGCGCGTCCGCCCCTCCCTGCTCGGCGAGCGCCAGATGGCCGCGCCCCTGCACGAAAATCGCCAGCGCGCTGCCGTCGGCGCTGCGGAGCGTCGCCAGCGCGTCCCGGTGGCGTCCGAGCAGGTGCTGGGCGACCCCGAGACGGACCGAAGAGGCGGGGCTCCGCTCACCGTTGCGCTCCATGTCGGCGACCGCGAGTTTGAGATCGCGGTGGGCCGAAGGGTCGTCGCCGAGCAGATCGACAAGACGCGCGATCTCCGCAGGACCGAAGGGCCCGGTGCCAGTGATCAGGTCACGAACGTCGAGAGTGACCGCCGCAGTCATGAAGACCCCCAATGAAAACCACCTGTAAGCCTGCCGGTGCGTGCCTGACGACACCGGTCACCGTCGACCAACCAGTCGGTGCCAACCGCGTACGAGCCACAGCCAGGGATCTACCCGGCCCGGACCTGGAACGCGATCGAATCCCGACCGAATCGAGCCGTCTCCGGATCCAAACGCTTCCAAGCTGCGTGCACCACGGTTTCCCGCGATGGCGGCCCGAGAGCCAGCGGTGGGAATCGAACCCACAACCCCCGCATTACGAATGCGGTGCTCTGCCAATTGAAGCTACGCTGGCGTTCCTCCGCGAGCCTGACACTTGGCCGGCTGCCGATCCGCGAAGAGCCCTGCGGAGGGAATCCCTAAAACTAGCGCAGCGAGACTCGCAGCGTCAAGGGTCGGCGGTTTCGTCCCGGCAGCGAGCCGACTCGCCCCGCGACGCGGACGTCGCGAAGCGATTCCCCATTCAGGGGGTGTCGTGGAAGAAAAAAGGTGGGGCCTTTGACCCGGCAGGAGCATCCTGCCATGGCCGTGCGAGTCAGGGGCAAGGCGACCGCACGACCGAAAAAGCCAAAGGCCCCACCTTGGGGAAGTTTGTCGGGAGGCTCGCGTTTCGAGAGGCTTTCAAGGCCCGCTCGTATCGCTCGCCACCGCTGTGGAGACGTTGCACGTGGTGTGCCAATTCGCCGCCGACGCCGTTTTCCTCGTCATTTCGCACTCCAGGTGCGTCGAAACCACCGCGTTCGGCCTCGACAGCCAGGTAGAGGTGTCCATAGCGGGCCCGAAACGGCCGTCTCAATGTGAGAAGGTCTGGCGAGGTGACCACTGCCGCTGTTCGATCCTGCGTCACCGCGCGGCAATCCGCAGCGGAGCGAAGTGAGGCGCCTCACGTCGCAACGCCGGAATCGGTGCGACCCACTCGGGGCCCTGCCGTGCCGGTCATCGCTATGATGCGAAGGCATTCTGCCTCGACCCGGTACGCCTCCGGAACGGCCGCCGAGGAACCGGTTTCCCGCAGCATTTCGTCCACTGGCCCCCATCCGAGGACGGTCACCCCTTGAATCCCCGCCTCCCGGCGCACGTCGGCACCCTCCGAGTCGGCCCTGGCCATCCCCTTCTGGTGATCGCGGGACCATGTGTCATCGAGTCCGAGGCGCTGTGCCTGCGCATCGCGGAACGATTGGCGCTGGTGTCCGTCGAACTCCGCCTCCCCGTCGTGTTCAAGGCGTCGTTCGACAAGGCCAACCGGACCAGCGGGAGTGCCTTTCGCGGACCGGGAACCGACGAGGGCCTCGCGATCCTCGCGCGTGTCCGGCAGAAAACCGGTCTCCCGGTGACGACCGACATCCATCTCCCCGAACAGGCCGGTCCGGCGGCCGAGGTGTGCGACCTCATCCAGATTCCGGCTTTCCTCTGCCGGCAGACCGACCTCCTCCTCGCCGCCGCCGCGACCGGCAAGGCGGTCAATGTGAAGAAGGGGCAATTCCTCGCGCCTGGCGACATGCGGCACGCCGTCGCCAAGTTGCTCGCCGGCGGCTGCCAAGACATCTGTCTGTGCGAGCGCGGCACCTTCTTCGGCTACGGACGGTTGGTGAACGACTTCGGCGGCTTGGCCGAGATGCGGGCGCTGGGAGTGCCGGTGATCTTCGATGGGACGCACTCCGTCCAGCGCCCCGCCAGCCTCGGCGACAAGACAGGAGGCGAGCGCGGCCTCGTCGAGCCGCTGTGCCGCGCGGCGGCGGCGGTCGGGATCGACGGGCTGTTTCTCGAGACCCATCCCGATCCCGACTCGAGTCCCAGCGACGGACCGAACATGGTGCCCCTCGATGCCATCGGTGGCCTGCTCGAACGGGTGCTGCGGTTCCATGCCGCCCGGCTCGCCGCCGACGCGGAGGCTGCCGCATGCTGACGCGCGGGCGGTGGCAGCCGATCGATCCTCACTCGCGTTCGCGCAGGGACCGCGGTGTCGTCTTCGTCGTCGCGTTGGTCATGGCAGGGTGCGGTCGCGCCGCGGCGCCCCCTGGCCGCGCCGCCACCGAGCCGGCGACCCCACGGGTCGGCGCGACGATGTCGGAGGAGGTCCGGACGCAGCTGCTCTCCGGTGCGATCGACGTTCTCGGCAAACTCGACGACTACGACGAGGGAGCGGCGACGGCGCAGGTTTTCGACCGTCTCAATCAGTGGAGCCACGCGGTGGGGCTCGATACGGTGCCGCCGGACTGGCGTCCCGACGAGTTGGTCGGGACGATTTCCGCCCCACTCGCCGACGAGGCCACGCTCCGCGGCCTCGGGAGCGGGAGCTTCGACGCCGGCACCGACATCATCACGCTGCGCGACCAACGCTGGCTGGCTGATGTCGCCGCCACCGCGCGGCGCGACGCGGTCGGTGATCTGGAGGTCGCCCGCAACCTGTTCGACTGGACATGCCGGACCCTGGCGATCACGACCGATCCGCCGGCGGTCCCCACGGAGGCCACGCCGGGCAGCCGCTGGTTCCTTCCCGGCGAGATCCTTCTCGCCGGTCGTGCCAGCGCCCCGCAGCGAATGTGGGTGTTTCTCGAATTGCTCCGTCACGCCGCGCTCGACGGCGTCGTCCTCGCCACCGGGGATGCGTCCACGGGCCAGCTGCGGCCGTGGGCCGTCGCGGTGATCGCCGGCGGTGAGGCCTACGTGTTCGATCCGCTGTACGGGCTGGCGGTGCCCGGCCCGGGAGGAACGGGTGTCGCGACCGCCCGTCAGGCCGCGGCCGATCCCTCGATCCTCGCGTCCTTGTCGCTGCCCGATCGACCATACCCGGTGCAAGCCGCCGACATCGAGCGGCTCACCGTGCTCGTTCCTGCCGCGCCGTGGAACCTCGCCCGGCGCATGGCCCGGATCGATGCCGAATTGGTCGGGACGCGTCGTTTGAATCTCTCGATCGACGCCAGCGCCCTCGCCCAGCGGGCTTCGGCGGCACTCCCGGGTGGCGCCGCGACGCGGGGGTGTCGGCTCTGGGAGTTTCCCTGGGTGTCGATTGCCAGACGCCGCGGAGCGACCGGCCAGGCGGTGATGGCCGCCCTCGGCACCGAGCTCGGGCCGCTGTCGATGGCGATGACGCAGTCCGGTGGCCCGCGGTCTACCGACAAACTGGTGCGACCTCTGTTCAACGCCCGGCTGAGGGAGTTCCGCGGCGACATCGAGGGCCCCGACGGGGCGAAAAGCGCCTACCTTCTCGCCCGGCCGTCGACGGCGACGATCAACGCCGGCGTCGCCGGCCTCCCCCCGGAGCAGGCCGACGTCGTGAAGCGCTCCTACGAACGGCTCAAGGAAGCCGCCACCTACTTCCTCGGCGTGTTGACGCTCGGTGAGCGGGACTACGAGACCGCCGTCGATTACCTCGGACGGATGACGCTCGAGGAGCACCCCGACGGCATCTGGGCCGATCCCGCCCGGATCAATCTCGCCCGCGCCAAGCAAGCCCTGGGGCAATCCGCCGAAGCGGCTGCCCTCCTCCGTGCCGACACGTCGCCGCAGCGGTTCGGCAGCCGGATCCTCGCCGATCGGATCGACCGTCTCCAGCCCTGAGCGGCGGCCCGGCCCGGCGGCGTTGCCGCCCCGGATGGCCGGCGATATGCTCTGTGGTTTCCCCCCCGAAGCCCCCGTGATGCGATTGCCATGAAAGACGGAATCCACCCCCGTTACGTCGAGACGGTCGTCCGCTGCGGTTGCGGCAATTCCTTCACCACCCGCAGCACCGTACCGGAGCTGAAGGTCGACATCTGCAACGCCTGCCATCCGTTCTTCACGGGCAAGCTGAAGTTCGTCGACACCGCCGGGCGAATCGAGAAGTTCAAGTCCAAGTTCGCCGGTGCCGGGTATGCCAGCCTGAAGAAGGGTGCCGGCGCGAAAAAGGGGGCTGCCCCGGCCGAGCAGCCGGCCTCCTGATCGGCCGCTTGCCGCTCCGGGCCGCGTCCGTGATCCAGTCCGGCAGGGCGTCTGCGGCCCGGCGCGGAGCGCCCGACCCGGTGCCCCCGAGCGACCGCCACGCCGATGCGCGACCAACTCGACGCCACGCTGGCCCGCTTCGAGGTCCTCGAACGCGAGCTGGTCGATCCGGCGGTCCTCGCCGTTCCCCAACGCCTGGCCGCCGTCGTCCGTGAGCACGGGACGCTCGCCCGGCTCGCCCGGCGCTACCGGGCGTTCCTCGAGCTCGAACGGCAACTGGTCGATCTCGAATCGATGCGCCGCGACGCCGATCCCGACGTCCGCGCTCTCGCCGATGCGGAGCACCCCGACCTGCTCGCCCGCCGCCATGCAGAGTGGGAAGAATTGGTCGACCTGTGCAGCGACGACGACGATGCCGACCGCGGTCGCTGCATCGTCGAACTCCGCGCCGGCACCGGCGGCGACGAGGCGGCGCTGTTCGTCCGCGATCTCTACGAGATGTACCGCCGCCACGGCGTCGAACGCGGGTGGGACTTCGAGGTCCTCGACGCCAGCCCGACCGAGCTCGGCGGCTTCAAGGAACTGATCCTCGGTGTCAGCGGCCCTGAGGTCTACCGGCGGCTCCGCCACGAGAGCGGCGGCCACCGCGTGCAGCGCGTCCCCGACACCGAAACCAAGGGCCGGATCCACACCTCGGCCGCGACCGTCGCCGTCCTCCCCGAGCCGGAGGACGTCGAGGTTTCCATCGGCCCCGACGAGTACCGCAAGGACCTGTTCTGTGCCAGCGGCCCCGGCGGGCAGCACGTCAACAAGACGGCGTCGGCGGTCCGGCTCACGCACCTCGAGACCGGCCTGGTGGTCCAGTGCCAGGACGAGAAGAGCCAGCACAAGAACCTGGCGCGCGCCCTGCGGGTGCTCAAGACGCGGCTCTACGAGCTGCGCCGGCGCGAGGAGCACGAGCGCCGGGCGAGCGAACGGAAGACGCTCGTCGGCTCCGGTGACAGGAGCCAGCGGATCCGCACGTACAATTTCCCGCAGAACCGGCTGACCGATCACCGCATCAACGAGAGTTTCACGCTCGACCAGGTGCTCGCCGGTCGGCTCGGCCTGGTGCTCGACGCCATCGAGGCCCACGCCCGCAGCGCCCGGCGCGCCGAGATGGAACGCTCCGCCACGCCGGCGGCGGACTGACGGACGCGCTCGACCGCAGGGAGGCCCCATGGCCGAAGAGGTATGGACGGTCGGTCGGCTGCTGGGCTGGACGACCGACTGGCTGGCGACGCGCGGGAGCGAGTCTCCCCGCCTCGACGCCGAGGTGCTCCTCGCCCACGTCCGCGACTGCCCGCGGATCGCCCTCTACACGGCCTTCGACGAGCCGGTCGCCGACGCCCATCGGGCCCGCTTCCGGGAGTTGGTCAAACGCCGCGGAGCCGGTGAGCCTGTCGCCTACCTGGTGGGGATGCGCGAATTCTTCTCGCTGCCGCTGGCGGTCTCCCCGGCCGTCCTCGTGCCGCGGCCCGAGACCGAGGGGCTCGTCGTCCGTGTGATCGACCTGTGCCGCACGTTGCCCGAGGCGCGGATCGCCGACGTCGGCACCGGCTCCGGGGCGATCGCGGTGGCCCTCGCCCGTCACCTCCCGCGGGCGACGATCACGGCCACCGACACCTCCGCCGCCGCGCTCGACGTGGCGCGGGCCAACGTCGCCCGCCACGGCGTGGCCGAACGCGTCGCGCTGCTCGAGCGCGATCTGCTCGCCGACCTGCCGGGGCCCTTCGACGTGATCGTCAGTAATCCCCCCTACGTGCGCGACGATGAATTCGCGGCCTTGCCCCCCGACGTGCGCCTCCACGAGCCACGCACGGCGCTGGTCGCCGGTCCCACGGGGGTGGAAGTCATCGCGCGGTTGGCGGCGCAGGCCGTCGAGCGCCTCGTCGAGGGGGGCTGGCTGGTGGTCGAGGTCGGTCCCGCGGAGGCGGCCAACGAGGCGCTGGCCGCGATCCCGGGCCTGGTCGTCGGGCCGACGATCGCCGACCTCGCCGGGCGGCCGCGGATCGTCCAGGCACGGCGCATGTGACCGGGCCGCCGGACCGGCCGATTGCCAGCGCGGGCCCCCGGGGGGTAGAACACCACCGGGGCATGCAGCGGGTCGGCGTCGGCCGCCCGACCGCTGGCTGGCGCGCGGCCGATGGATCCAAGCACCGTGCGCCCGGGCCCCTGGGGTCGCCCCGACCCGCATCCCCTGCTTCTCGAGGTCATCGCCTGGGGTGTCCGCACCAGGCGGGCACTGGCCAACGCTGCCAGTGAATCGGTGGCTGCGGTCTCCGACGCGCTCCGCCTGGCGGGCCACGCGGCGGCCCGGGCGGCCGGGCGAGCGCGGGGCTGGGTCGTCGAGACCGCTCGGACCGGTCCGCTGCCTGTCCGGCCGGCGGTGGCCGCGGCCCTGGCCGTGGTGATGGGCTGTTGGTTCGCCGCAGCCCTGCCCGGCACGGCCTTCGTCTGGGGAGCGGTTGCCGCTGCGGCTCTCGTGTGCTGGGGCGTCGCCTCGGGGTTGGGCCGGGGGGCGCTGGCGGCGACGGCCCTCATGATGGCCGTCGTGGCCGCGATGGCCTCCTGGACGACGGCGCGGCTCGATCTTTTTCCCGCCGACGATCTCGCCTGGAGCCTCGCCGACGACGCCCGGCCGGTCGCGGTCGAGGCCACCGTCGTCGAAGCGTCGCGCCCCGTACCCGGTGGTGATCCGGGCCGTAACGCGGGGAGCGTGCCGGGCGCGGCCGCGATCGTCGCCGTGACCGCGGTCCGGTCCGGTGACACCTGGCGACCGGCGTCGGGCCGGGCCCGGGTCGTGGTCGGCGGCGCCGCCCCGGATCTCGTCGCGGGCGCCGTCGTCCGGATCCACGGCCGTGCCTTGCGTCCTCCTCCGTCGCTCAATCCCGGCGAGTTCGACCAGCGCCGGCGCGCACGGCTGACGCGGACGCTGTCGCTGATCCGTGTCCGTCCGGAGGGGATCGTGCTGCTCTCCGCGCCGCCCCGTTGGCGGCCGCTCCCGGTGTTGTCGCGACTCCGCGATCATGGCGCCCGGGCGCTCGCCGCCCACCTGCCGCCGCCACGGGCCGCGCTGGCCGCGGCGCTGCTGCTCGGGGAGCGGGACGCGCTCGACCCGGCGATCGCCGACGACTTCCTCGTCACCGGCACCGTCCACATCCTGTCGATCTCGGGCCTCCATGTCGGGATCCTTGCCATGTTCGCGGCGGCGCTGTTCCGCGCGGTCGGCCTCCCCCGGGGAGTCGGGCTGGCGCTGGTGGCACTTTCCACGGGCGCCTACGCGGTGATGGTCGGTGGCGATACGCCCGTGGTCCGCGCCATGCTCGTCGTCTGGTTGACCTGTGCCGGGGCCGCGTGCGGCCGGCCCGGCGGCGGGATCAACGCCCTGGCGGTCGCCGCACTGGTGGTGGCGCTGGCGACCCCGGGGGAAACGCTGGCCGTGGGGACGCAGCTGTCGTTCCTCTCGACCGCCGCCCTGCTGGCGGTCGTCGGTCGGCCGCCGCGCTCCGCTCCCGACCCGGTCGAACGGCTCCTCGATGCCAGCGCCAGCCCGGGATGGCGCTGGCTGCGGCGCCGGTTGGCCGACGCGCGCACGGCGCTGGTGGCGGGGACGGCGGTCTGGCTGGTGACGGCGCCGCTCGTGGCGGCCCGGTTCCATCTCGTCAGTCCGGTCGCGCTGGTCCTCAATCCCCTGCTCTCGCCGCTGGTCGCACTGGCGATGGGGTGGGGCTTCCTGTGCGTCGTCACCGCGCCGCTCGCTTCGGCCGTCGCCGCCCCGTGCGGGGTGCTGTGCAACGGTTCGCTGGCGGCCGTCGAGTGGGCCGTGCGGCTCGCAGCCCGACTTCCCGGTGGCCATGCCTGGGTCGCCGCGCCGCCGGAATGGTGGGTGATCGGGGCCTACGGCGTGGCGCTCG
>JAGWVR010000066.1 GCA_018970785.1 Planctomycetota bacterium | reverse complement strand
TCGGCGACGTAGGCCGTGTCGGTGACGGGAGAGTAGGCGAAGTGGCTCGGGGCCCCGAGCAGCGGCACCGACATCGTGTAGGTCGCCGTCAGCGGGTCCCAGCCAAACAGGCTCGCACTCTCGCTGTCGAAGAGGAGGAGCGTCCCGTCGGCGGCGGTGGCGACCGATTCAGGGACGAATGCCAGCGCGACGGGATCGAGGGGCGTACGGCGCGGCGGCGGGGCGAACCGCGTCAGCGGCACGACCTCCTCCCGGAATCCGCGGGGCCGGGCGGGATCGGCAGTGAACGTCACCACCGCGTCGCTCCCCGCGAGGATTTCGTCGGGGTCGGTGGCGAGGACGACCTGCGTCGCGGGCAGCAGCGCCGCGTCGTAGCCCACGAGTGTGGTGCCCCGGAGCACGACCGGCGTGCCGTCGGCGCGGAACGCGACGTCGTCGATCCGGGTGGCGAGGCTCGTCGCCAGGCGGAGGTCGGCCGTCCGGTAGACGGTCCCCGAATCGTCGACGACCTGCGTCTGGTCGGGAAAGACCCATGTCCGCGACGCGGTCGGGATGTAGCCGTGATACGGGCTGTCGGGCCCGTCCTTGATCACGCCGTCGTTGCCGTAGTCGAAGCTACTGATGTCTGGTCGCCAGCCGACCGTCCGACCGAAGATCCGGTTCAGCCCCGGGGCGATCGACGCGCCGTCGAGGGATTGTACGTTCCACACCGAGTAGCTCCCGACCACGGTGTCGGTGCGCGTGTCGATCGTCGTCACGTTCGGCGGGGAGGCTGACGCCGCGTTGACGAACAGCAGATGGCCGTCGAGGAGGAGGCCCTGGGGCGCGGCGGAGGCATTGAGGAGGTGGGTCCGCGCGCTGCCGTCGGCAGCGTAGCGGTACACCGCCTTGTCGAACGCCACGAACAGCCCCGCCGAGCCGACAGCGAGCTCGGTCGGAGCCGTCGTCGCACCGGCGAGATCGACCGGTGCCAGCCAGGTTTCGGCAGCGAGGTCGTAGCGTTCGATCCGGGGCTGGCCGGGGTGGATGAAGTACCCGATCCCGTCGAGCTGCACCGCCTCGACGGCGAGCAGGCGACGCGGCTCGAGCGACTCGCAGGCGACCGGGCGGCGGCGCATGGGAACCTCCGTGGGGCTGGCTCGTGGGGCAGTCCTCCCCAAAAGGGTATCTTTTGGTCCCGTCCCGCACCATTTTTCCGACGGGACGGCCCCCTCCGCCGGGCTGCCGGCGAGTTTCGCCCGCTTCGTGGCCGGCCTGCGAAGAACGGGACAGTGGACATTTTCCGACAGTCCGTGGATCCTCTTGGCCCATCCGGCCCGCGGTCCGCGGGAGAATCTCTCCGCCCCGGCCGGTTCATCGCCCACCTTCGAGGAACGAATCACCATGCCCCGCCGCTTCCATCCCGCGTTCCTCCTCCTGGCAACGCTGCTCGCTGTCGGCGCCCGGCTGCCGGCGCGCGGCGACGAGGCCGCGACCGGGTCGGGCACGGCCGCTCCCTCGCACGCCGATGCCGACTCCGCCGAGCACCTCAAGCTGCTCGTCCGGCCGCTCACCAAGGAGGAGCTCGAGGAGGCCGCCGGCCTGTGGCGCGACCGCCTCAAGCAGAAGGTCGCCGAGATCAGCGCCCTGAGCCTGTCCAACAAGCAGGCCAACGCCGACGCGGCCGAGGCCGCCAAGGAGGCGCCGTCGGAGGCCGCCGAGACGCGCGAGAAGGTGCAGGAGAAGGTCAAGGAGGATGCCGAGACGATCGCCAAGCTCCAGGAGGAGCGCACGCTCCTCGGCGACCAGCTCCGCGTCGTCCTCGACGAGTGGGAGAAGAAGGGGGGCGATCCGGCCGAGTTCCGTCTCTACGCCACCGCCGTCAGCGGCCTCGAGATCGACGTCAAGGACACCGCGACCGCGTTCACGGTCGTGAAGAACTGGCTGCTCTCGGAGCAGGGAGGAATCCGCTGGGCGTGGAACATCGTCAAGTTCATCGCCATCCTCGTTGGCTTCTGGATCCTCTCGCGGCTCCTCGCCGGCCTCACCGGCCAGGCGCTGGCGCGGATCAAGGGAGCGTCGTCGCTGCTCCGCACGTTCATGGTGTCGTTCGTCCGTCAGGCGACGATGCTCGTCGGGCTCGTCGTCGCCGCGTCGGCGCTCGAGATCAACGTCAACCCGCTCCTCGCCCTCATCGGCGGAGCCGCGTTCGTGATCGGGTTGGCCCTGCAGGGCACGCTCGCCAACTTCGCCCACGGGCTGCTGATCCTCGCCTACCGCCCCTACGACGTCGGCGACGTGATCGACGCCGGGGGCGTGAGCGGGATCGTCGATTCGATGAACATGCTGTCGACGAAGATCCGCACGTTCGACAACAAGGTGATGATCGTCCCCAACAGCAAGATCGGCGGCGACACGATCACCAACGCCTCGGCGAGCGACACGCGCCGCGTCGACCTGACCTTCGGGATCGGCTACGGCGACGACACCGAGAAGGCGCAGGGGATCCTCGAGCGGATCCTCGCCGAGCACCCGCTGATCCTCAAGGACCCGGCCCCGGTCGTGAAGCTCCACCAGCTCGCCGATTCAGCAGTCAATTTCGTCGTCCGGCCGTGGACCAAGGGGGGCGACTACTGGACCGTCTACTGGGACGTGACCGCGGCGGTGAAGCGCGAGTTCGACCGCCAGGGGATCTCGATCCCGTTTCCGCAGCAGGACATCCACATCCATCAGGTCAAGGCCTGACGCGGTCGGCCCGCTCAGCCGGCGCCGTGCTTCGTGAACCAGGCGCGGAGCCGCTTCCAGCCGTCGTCGGCCTGCTCCTTGCGGTAGGTCGGCCGGTAATCGGCGTGGAAGCCGTGCGGCGTGTCGGGGTAGAGGACGATCTCGTGCCCCTTCCCGGTCGCCGCGAGTGCCTCGCGCATCCGCTCGACTGAGTCGTTGGGGATCCCGCCGTCGGCGCCGCCGTAGAGGCCGAGGACCGGCGCGTGGAGCTTCGCGGCGACGTCGATCGGGTTGACCGGGTGGAGCTCGTCGGGGGGTGAGACGAGCCGGCCATACCAGGCGACGCCGGCCTTGAGCGCGGGATTGTGCGCGGCATACAGCCAGACGATCCGGCCGCCCCAGCAGAAGCCGGTGATCGCCACCCGCGCCGTGTCGCCCTTCCCCTCGGCGCCGGCCCACTTCACGGCGGCGTCGAGGTCGGCCATCACCTGGCTGTCGGGCACCTTCGACACGATCGGGCGGATCGCGCCGATGTCGGCGAGCTTTGAGACGTCTCCCTGGCGCACGTAGAGCTCCGGCGCGATCGCCAGATAGCCGAGCTTCGCGAAGCGCCGGCAGACGTCGCGGATGTGTTCGTGGACGCCGAAGATCTCCTGGACGACGAGGACCACGGGAAACGGTCCGCCGGTCGTCGGGCTCGCGCGGTAGGCGGGGATCGTGCCGTCGGCGACGGGGATCTGGACGACGTCGGCGACGAGGCCGTCGGCGTCGGTGGTGATCGTCTGGGCGCCGATCGGCTGGACGGCCAGCGCGAATCCGGTGGCGAGCGTGGTCACCGCCCCACGGCGGCTGAGCGACGAGTCGGGGGCGGCGGTGTCGGCGGGCGAAACCATCGGTCGGCTCCGGAGGGGCGGGAGGTTCGGGTGCGGTGCGGCGGGACAGCCTACCGCGGCGGCACGGCTTCGGCAGCGATGCGCCCGAGGGCGTCGTCGGGCAGGGCGCCGTGGAGGACGAGAACGACGCGCAGCGCGAGCGTGGTCCCCGGCCCGAGCGTCGCCCCGCCCGGCTCGGCCGCCCCGTAGGCGCGGCTGCCGAACGGATTGGCCAGCAGCCAGCCGGTGTCGCGCGCGTGGAACCGCCACGTCCGGCCGGCGCCGGGGATCACGAGCACGCCGACCCGTGAGCCGCCGATCTCCCCCGCCGCATCGACCCACGCCGCCGGCTTGCCGAACACCCCCTTCTCGTTCACGCCGCCGTGATCGGCCAGATACCGGCCGCCGCCGCGCGGCGCGAGGGATCCGATCAAGCGGATGCCCAATCCCATCTCCTCGACGTCGCCGCACACCACCGGCGTGCCCGGGGCGGCGAGCTCCCCCTCCCAGGTGACGACGCGCACGGCGTGGCCGCCGAGCGTCCGGTCGGCGAGCGTGATCCGCGACCGCTCGCGGCACACCACGGCCGACGCCGGCGTGTCGGTCGGGGTGTCGAGGTATTCGCTCACGCAGGTGAGCACGGCCGTCCCGGCCGGGCCCGGCTCGGGGGCGCAGGCGGTCACGCGGACGGCCGTCTTGTGGCGCCAGGGATCGGCCCCGGAAAGGTCGCTGAAGCAGAGCATCACCCCGGGGTGCATCGTCTCATGGTCGAGCGCGTCGATCCCGGGCCGCGGGGGGCAGGGACGGGTGACGAGCGCGCCCCCGCGGGCGTGCAGATCGCGCAGCGCCGGCCGACCGATCGCCCGGTCGGCGAACACGAACCGCGCGACCGCCGCGCCGCCGGCTTCGGTGACGACGACACTCCCCTGCTCCGCCCGCGCCACGAGCTCGGCCGCAGTAACGCTCTCGGCGCCGAGCGTCGCCGGCAGCCACGTCGTCCCCCCGATGACGATCCCTGCCCACGCCGCCTTCATCAACGCTGCCCTCTGGTCATCGTGTGCCATCGGCTCCCCTCGCCGGTCCCGCTGCGACCTCGTCGACGAGCTCCGCCACCGCGCCGGCGACCGTGTCTTCGACCGTGCCGGCCCAGCGGAACGCCGGCCGGCCGTATTCATAGAGGAACGCGCCCCCTTCGTAGCCCCCCTCCTCCCAGACGCGGCGCGAGGGGACGTAGGCGGCCATGTCGTCGGTGTAGCCGAGGACCCACGTCCCCGGGCCCCACTGGCGCTTGAAACGCAGCGCGTAGTCGACGACCGTCTCCCCCCCCATGCCGATGACCAGCGTGTCGCCGAGCCGCCAGGCATGGAGCGGGTAGGGATAGGCGGGGGCGAACGAGCCCCCCGCCTCGAGCTTTGCGAGCAAACGCCTTCCCCAGCGCGCCTTGATGGCGTTGGCATCGTCGGCGGCGGTGCGGAGGTCGGCGGCGGTGACGACGCGCTCGTAGGCCAGGTCGATCATCCGAAAGGTCGTCCGCAGCCGGCCGGGCACGGTCTCGAGCGCGCCCTGCAGGGCCTCCTCGACGCCGGCGGCGAGCAGCGCCCCGTAGCGCTCGCAGAGCGCGACGCTGCGGCGCGGCAGCGGGTTCTGGTCGCCGCCGCAGGTGTTGACGAACAGCGCCGTCGTGCCGGGGTGCGAGCGTTCGAGGGCCACCTGGGCGAACCCCGGGTAGTCGCCGCAGAACGTCGTGGACGCCAGCGTCGTCGGGTGGCAGGCGTAGCCGAAGAGGATCGCGTCGAGCTGGCCGTCGGGGCGCGTGACGGTGAGGACGGGCACCGTGTGGTCGGTGACGCCGCGGAGCGGCTCGCCGCGGGCGACGCGCCCGGCGACCTCGGCCTCGGGATTGTCGCGGCGGTTGACGGCGAACGTCGCCCGGCCGGCACCGACCCGGACCGTGGCGGGGGCGAGGGCGGCCAGCGCGTCGGCGACGAGCCCGACGCAGGTCTCCACGCACGCCGCCGTGTAGCGCTCGACGAGCGCTTCCTGGGCGGGATCGACGGGGTAGTAGTCGAGGAGATCGTCGCCGAGGCGCGGGCTCGAGTGGTTGTGGGAGTAGGCGAACATCACCCGCGCCCGGTCGAGGCCGTGGTCGGCGGCGAGCCGCGCGAAGACGCGGTCGCTCATGCTCGCCGGCACCCCCTGGAAGTCGCTGGTGATCAGCACCGCCCGGCCGCCGTCGGCCGCCTCGAAGGCGAGCGCCTTGGCCCACAGGTCGTGGAGCTTGCCGTCGGGCACGCGCTTCGTGCCGTAGCCCGCCAGCCACACAGGCTCCGTCGGCGTGATCACCCGCCGCGCCACGCCGACGCGCCACGTGCTTGCGGCGGGCTCGGCGCCGGCAGCGCCAAGCGCTGCCGCGGCGCTCGCCGCGAGGAGCGCGCCCGTCGCGGCCAGCCGACACCACCCGGCGCGGCGCGCTGATTCCCGGCGGCTATGGTCGGCGCCCGGTGCCGTCGTGGTGCGCATGTCCTCTCTCCGCCCGCACGCGGCAGCGTCGCTGGCCGTCGGCCGACTCCGCGGTCGCGGTCGCGACATGATACGGGAGGGGCCGTCCGCGGTCGTCGCGCCGCCGCCGCACCGCGGTCCCCGGGGCCGGCTACAGTGGCGTTCGCCGCGACCGTGTCCCGTCGTCCCGCCACCCCCCTTGCCGCCATGACATCGACCACGCTCCCCGTCGCCGTGCCCGCCGCCTTCGGCGCCCCCGACCAGCCGCTGCCCGCCGTCGGCCTCGGCCTGTGGAAGATCGACCGCGCCGCCGTCGGCGAGATCGTCGTCGAGGCGCTCCGTGCCGGCTACCGCCATCTCGACAGTGCGTGCGACTACGGCAACGAGGCTGAGGTGGGGGAAGGCTTGGAGCGCGCCCTGCGCCAGCGCCTCTGCCGGCGCGACGAGCTGTGGGTGACCTCCAAGTTGTGGAACACCTACCACGAGCCGGACCGCGTCCGCCCGGCACTGGAGCGCACGCTCGCAGACCTCCGCCTCGACCATCTCGACCTGTACCTCGTCCACTTCCCGATCGCGCTGGAGTTCGTCCCGTTCGCGACGCGCTACCCGCCGGGCTGGTTTTTCGACCCGGCCGCGGACCGCCCCGTGCTGCGCCCCGCGCGCGTGCCCCTCGCCGACACCTGGGGGGCGATGGAGCGCCTCGTCGACGCCGGCCTCGTCCGCCGCATCGGCGTGTGCAACTACGGCGTCGGACTGCTCCGCGAGCTGCTCGCGACGGCGCGGATCGCCCCGGCGGTCCTCCAGGTGGAGCTGCACCCGCTGCTCGCGCAGCCGAAGCTGCTGCGCTTCTGCCGCGAGGCGGGGATCGCCGTCACGGCGTTCTCGCCGCTAGGGGCGCCGTCGTACGTGCCGCTGGGGATGGCGTGCGACGCCGACAGCCTGCTCGTCCATCCGACGGTGACCGCGATCGCCGCGCGTGTCGCGCGGACCCCCGCCCAGGTCCTCCTCCGCTGGGGCGTGCAGCGCGGCACCGCCGTGATCCCGAAGACGGCCCGGCCGCAGCGCCTCGCCGAGAACCTCGCCCTGTTCGATTTCACCCTCGCCGCTGCCGAAATGGCCGCCCTCGACGCGCTCGACCGTGGCCAGCGGTTCAACGATCCGGGGGTGTTCTGCGAGCGGGCGTTCAACACGTTCTTCCCGATCTACGAATGACGGACCACGGCGCGTCGCGCCCCGCCGCGGGCGCCGGTGCCGGTTGCCCGGCGGACGAGCGGGGACGATGATGAGCGCGGGTGGGATCGCCAGCGCGTGGCAGCGGGCCGCGCCGACCGTGACGTCGTCCTTGGGGGCTCGTGCCATGTGCCATGTCTCGAATCGATCCGCGGCCGTGTGTGCCGCACTCGTCGTCGTCGCGTTGGCCGCGCCCTGGGCCGGAGCCGACGAGCGCGTGGTGATGAGCTACCCGCGCTTCACCCCCGAGCCCCCCCACCGGATCACGGCGGTCGACCAGGGGCGTGGCGAAGCGCTGGTCGAGCCGACCCATCTGGCCGACGGCCCCGGATTCCTCGCGGTGACGGAGGGCCCGGCGTTGTTGCTCGTGCCGACCGCCGGCGGGACCGGCCTCGATCAGGCGGTGCGCGTCGAGGTGGCCGAGGTGCTCGACGGCGGGCGGGCGCGGATCACGTTTCCCCGCGCCGCCTCCGAAGTGGTCGCCCGGGGGCCGGCGCTCCTCGGCCGGCCGTTCGCCGGCGACATCATGGCGGGGGGCCCGGCCCCCGTGCCCACGAAGGTGATCCGCGGACTGCCCGACGTGGTGAAGCAGGCCGGCACCGGGGGCGATCCGGCCCGCGGCGCGGCTGCCGATCGCGCCCGCGCCGCCGCCCAGGGGCGGCGCTCGATGAACAACCTCAAGCAGATCTGCCTCGCGTTCCACAACTACGCCGACGCCAATCGCTCGTTTCCCCCGGCGGTCGTCTTCGGTCCCGATGGCAAGCCGTGGCACTCGTGGCGCGTCCTGCTGCTGCCGTACCTCGAGCAGGCCGAGCTCTACCAGCAGTACGACTTCTCCCAGCCCTGGGATTCGCCGGACAACGCCAAGCTCGCGGCGCGGATCGTCGATGTCTACCGCGATCCGGCCCGCAAGGCCGACGATCCGGCGGCTGGGTATGCCGTGCTCGTCGGACCGGACGCGCTGTTTTCCCCCGAGGGACTGCGGATGCAATCGAAGGACGATTTCCCGGCCTGCCTCACCCGCGGCCGGCGGCCGTTCTTCCAGGACGTGACCGACGGCACGAGCAACACGATCGCCTTCGTGACGGTGCCGGCGGAGCGCACGATTCCCTGGACGAAGCCCGAGGACATCGTGTTCGACGAGCGCTTCGCGGGGATCGGCAAGCCGACGGGGATCGGCGCGGTCGAGGCCGGGGCCGGCCCGGCGGCATTGGTGGCGTTTGCCGACGGTTCGGTGCACGTGCTCGCGGCCGACAAGGATCCGGCCGAGGTGCGGAAGCTGATCACGCGGGCCGGGGGCGAGGTCGTGGAATATGACGAGATCGATTCACGGGCGGGGCGGGTCGTCAACTCGGCCGGTCCGCCGCTGGTGAAGATCGTCGTCGGCGACGACGGGGCGTATCGGCTCGAGGTGGAATGACGGCGCACGGCGCGGACGCGGCGGGGGCGTTGTGCGGTTGGATCGACGCGGGGTGGGGGGTGAACCTCCGCTCGGGCTTGATTTGTGGGGCGGTCCTTGCGGTTTGTGGTTGGATCGACGCGGTTAGAGGGTTGAACCTCCGCTCGGGCTCGATTGGTGGGGCGTTGCTCGCGGTTTGTGGTTGGATCGGCGCGGTTAGAGGGTTGAACCTCCGCTCGGGCTCGACAGAGGGGGGCGCCCCTCGCGCCTTTGCCCTCGCATCGACCCGCACACAGTTGTGACGGGCCGATGCGAGGGCGACGGCGGAGGGGCTTCGCGGGTCCCGGTGCGCAAAGACAGGGAGCGCATCAACGCACTGTTCAGTCCGTCCGCCGCCCGCCACTTGCCGCCCGCCGCTTGTCGCTTGTGGCTTGTGGCTTGTGGCTTGTCGCTTGTGGCTTGTGGCTTGTGGCTTGTCGCTTGTCGCTTGTCGCTTGTGGCTTGTCGCTTGTCGCTTGTCGCTTGTCGCTTCCCTCCCCTACTGCCCTGCTGCTCATTCCTCATTGCTGAGCGCTGCCGTCAGCCGGCGTCGAGTCGGCGTGTGATCGGTCGCGCGGCGAGCTCGGCGTGGCGGGCGTGCCAGTCGGGCATGTGGGTCGTGAGGAGGGCCTTGAAGCGCGCGTTGTGCGATGGCTCGACGAGATGCGCCATCTCGTGGACGACGACGTATTCGAGCAGCTCCGGACGGCGCTTCGCGAGCTCGGCATTGAAGCGCAGCCGGCGTGTCCGCGGCGTGCAGCTCCCCCAGCGGGTCGTCATCCGCCGTACGGTCCAGGCGGCGACGGTGACGCCGAGGGCAGGTTCCCAGGCGGCGATCAGCGGTCCGATGGCGCGCGTCGCCTCGGCGCGGTACCAGTCGGCCAGTGCCCGGGCCCGCGTGGCCCGATCGGCCGCCGCGGGGACGGTGATCACCAGCCGGTCGCCGTCGAGCGCCACGCGCGCCCGTCCGCGGCCGTCGGCGACGGCGAGCGTGCAGGTGCGGCCCCACACGGGATGGCCTTCGCCGGCGACGTAGTCGATCGGCGTCGGCCTCGGCAGCGCCCGGATCCGCGCCTGCTGGAAGCGGATCCAGTCGGCCTTGGCGGTGGCGAAGGCGATCAATTCGCGGCGTGCGACCCACTTCGGTGCCGAGAGGACGACGCGTCCGTCCGGGGGCAGCACGACCAGCCGCAGCCGCCGCATCTTCCGCCGGACGACGGCGACCGCGACGCCGTCGAGCTCGATCACGGCGGGGTCGGGTCGGGGGGGCATTGCCGTTTCCCTCCCCTACTCGTGCTCGCCGTCAACCGAGGCGTCGCCGGCGGCGTCGAACTCGACGCGCAGCACCATCGGATGGCAGCAGACCGGACAGTCCTCGACGTATTCCTGCCGATCCCCCGCCGAGACGTCGAGCGGGACGACGATCTCCTCGCCGCAGGAATCGCAGACGTAGGTCGCCTCGGCCACGAGCGACCGGCGACGGGCACGGCGGCGGCGTTTCGGCATCGGCGGAGCCCCGCGGAGGGTTGTTTTCCCTGGAAATGAAAATAGGATATCATTTCTGGAGAAAGGAACCACCCATGACCCCCTCCGCCCGCTCCCGCTCCGCAGCCGGTCGGCAGGCCGGGCGCCACGGCGCCGCCGCCCCGCGCCGCGAGACGGTGCTCACCAAGGCGTTTCTCCGGGCCGGCGAGCGCCTCGAGGTGCCGCGGGCGGTCCTCGCCCGGATCGTCGGCCGCAGCCAGCCGACGCTGTCGCGGATGCACGCCGGCGGCTACGAACTCGAGGAGGGGACGAAAGAGTGGGAACTGGCCCTGCTCTTCGTCCGCCTTTACCGGTCCCTCGACTCGATCGTCGGCACCGACGAGGCGGCGCGGGCCTGGCTCACGGGAAGCCACGCGGCCCTCGGCGGCGTGCCCCTCGACCTCGTCCAGACGACGGAGGGACTGGTCCGTGTCGTCCACTACCTGGACGCCCACCGCGCTGTCGTCTGAGCGACGGCCGTTCGCCGGGCCCCTGTGGCGCGTGATCGAATCGCAGCGCTTCGCCTCGACGATGAAGCTCGTCGACGGCGCCGCCGAGCAGGCGCTCCTCGAGGAGCTCGTCGAGGAGGCGAAGCCGGCGCGACCGCCGGGGGCGGAGAAGCTCCACTACCTGCTGGCGACGCCGTTCCGCTACCCGCCGTCGCCCCACGGCTCGCGCTTCCGCGGGCCCGCCGACCCGGGCGTGTTCTACGGAGCGGGCGAGGTGCGCACCAGCTGCGCCGAGGTCGGCTACTGGCGTTGGCGGTTCCTCACCGACGCCCCGGCGCTGGCTCGCGTCGATCCGGTGGCGATGACCGCGTTTCGCGTCCAGGTGGCGACGCACGTCGTCGACCTGCGCAAGGCCCCGTTCGACCGCGACGCGGCCGTCTGGACCCACAAGCGCGACTACGCCGGCACGCAGGCGCTGGCGCGCGTCGCCCGCGCGGCCAGCGTCGAGGCGCTCCGCTACCGCTCGGTCCGCGACCCCGGCGACGGCGTCTGCGTGGCTCTGCTGACACCGACGGCCTTCAAACGACGCGTCCCCGACCGTGAGACACAGGAATGGTGGCTGGCGGTGCGGCCCGACGGCGTCAGCTGGCGCCGCGGCGAAACCGAGGCCTTCGACTTCTCCGCCACAGACTGGCGCTGAAGCACGGCGCGGGCCGTCGGCGCCGAGGGCAGCAATTGCCGCCGCGAACCAAAGACGTCGGGAACCGCAGACGCCACGAGCCGTTGGCAGTGGGCGGCCGGGCGAACATGATGAACACCAGTCCAGTTGCCGGAGGGCGATGGCATGACGATGGAATCGATCCGCGAATTCATCCGCCGCGAGCCGTTTGAGCCGTTCGTGATCCGGCTTTCGAATGGCGAGGCCCACGAGATCCGCCATCCCGAGTGCGTCGCGATCACGAAGTCGAAGGTGATCGTGACCTACCCGGAGGAGGATCGCGTCATCCACGCCGCGCTGATCCACGTCAACGCGATCGAGACACTCGAGCACGCCTGACGGTTGCCTCGCGACCTGCTGCCGCACGCCGCACGCCGCACGCCGCGCCGCCGCGGAGCCGTCCGGCCCCAAGGTCACTGGGCCGCTCTGAGAGCGTCGACGCCCGCCAACACCGGCCAATAGCGTCGCCACGAGCCAGACGCCGCCGCCCCGGCGTGGCTTCCCCATTCACGGGACCCGCGAGCCCCTCCGCCGTCGCCCTCGCATCGGCCCGTCGCAACTGCATGCGGGTCGATGCGAGGGCAGAGGCGCGAGGGGCGTCCCTCTGCAGAGCCCGAGCAGAGGCTGCCATCGCGTCAACCCGAAAAAACGCTCCGCCAACGCCGGCCGATCACGCCAACCGGTCACGCCCGCCCATCACGCCTTGAGCGTGTCGTCGTGCCGGCCGGTTGCGGGGGGAAGGTCGCCGGCCCGGACGGCACGGAGCGCGGCCACCGCCCCGGCCCTCTTCTCGGCGTCGTTGTCCTCCCACTCGATGTTGATCGCGCCGGAGTAGCCGGAGCGGTTCAACTCGACGATCAGTTCCTCGACGTTGACGGCGTCGCGCCGGCTCCCGGCGGTGACGAAGTTCCAGCCGAGCAGCTTGCTCCCCATCGGCCGGTGGCCGCCGAGGCGGCCGGCCCGAGTCGTCCCGTCGATCACCTGGACCCCCTTGATGTGGGCCGAGTGGATCCAGTCGGCATATTCACGGACGAACTGGATCGGGCACACCCCCTGCCAGACCATGTGGCTGGGGTCGAGGTTGAAGCCGACGACGTCGCGGCCGTAGCCCGCCTTCTCGAGGAAGCGGACGTAGTCGCCGGCGCTCTCGATGTCGCCCATCGCGCGCTCGCCGGGGTGGCACTCCAGGTCGAACGTCACCCCGTATTTCCGGCAGGCGTCGAACACCGGCGCGAAGCGCTCGACGAGCAGCTCGAGGCTGACCTCGAGGACTTCGGGGATCGGGCAGCCGCCGATCGACTTCGGCCGCGGCGGGAACTCGAACCAGTGGCTCCAGCAGTGGGCCGGCGAGCCGACGAACCCGGGCACGGCGACGTGCCGGTCCTGGAGCTTGCCGAGGTGGTGGGCGAGGCGCACGGCCCGGATCAGGTCGGTGCGCGCCTTGTCGTGGATCGCCTTGCCGACCTCGTCAGGCACGAAGTAGGGATCGGTCCGCGGCGGCTGGTTGCCCTTCTTCCGCCAGGCGACGTAGGCCTCGACGGCGTCGCCGCCGATGAACTGCAGCGTCTTCGCCGAGGGCTCGTCGCCCAGTGCCTGCCCCTGGAGGTGCGTGGCGACGGTGAAGATCTCGAGGCCGCGCGAGCGCGCCTTCTCGACGCGGCTCTTGGCGTAGGCGGCGGCGCCCGAGTCGGTGTCGCACTGGGCGAGGTCGAGCTCCCACGACGCCTCCTCCCAGCCGTCGAAGCCGGCCTGGGCGATGAAGTCGAGCCAGGAGTCTTCGGGGATGTCGCCGAACTGCCCGCGCACGAGGCCGATCTGGTGGTGCGAGCCCTTGCCGCTGCGGTGTGCTTTCGTCTGGTGGAAGCCCATCGTGTCCTCTCGGGTGTGAGTCGGCCGTCGTGGACGATCCGCTGCCGATCGTCTCCGCGCGTCGGCGCCGATGCGGGCCGGCGTGGTCCACCGTCGCTGCCGCCGTCGGCACCGCCCCGGCCCATCGGCAGCGGCGGTCGGGGAATTGCCGCAGGCGTAGTGTGGCCGGTGCCGCGGTTCTGTTCCAGGTCCCCCCTCCTCGGCAAGGGAGCCGGACAGGCGGGGGCTTTTCAGCCGTTTTTTTCTGTGCTGTACTTGGCTCGGGAGCGTGTTGGGTGGCCGCCGCGGCTGATCGCTGCGAATGCCATCCTCGGCGTCCCCATGCCTGTCGGCGTGCCGGCGGATGGCCGGTTGACGCCGGTGGTGTCCGTTCAACTTCACCTTTTCCCGGGGAATCGTTTCGTCATGGCAGCCAGCAGTCGCATCAGCGTCGTCACCGGGGCCGGCGGTTTCATTGGCGGGCACCTGGTTGCCGCCCTGCGCCGTGCCGGTCGTCCCGTGCGGGCCGTGGACATCAAGCCGATCGACGACTGGTATCAGGTGTTTCCCGACGTCGAAAACCTGGCCGGGCCGCTGGACGGTGATTGCCGTGATTTTTCGGTCTGCCGGCGTGCCGTGCGCGACGGAGCGGAGGTCTTCCAACTCGCCGCCGACATGGGGGGCATGGGGTTCATCGAAAACAACAAGGCCCTCTGCATGCTCAGCGTGCTCACCAACACCCACATGTTGCTGGCGGCGCAGGAGGCCTCGGTGCCCCGGTTCTTCTTCAGTTCCTCGGCGTGCGTTTACAACGCCGAGAAGCAGGTCAATCCGGACATCACCGCCTTGAGCGAGCCCGATGCGTATCCGGCGCTCCCGGAGGATGGCTACGGGTGGGAGAAACTGTTCAGCGAACGGATGTGCCGGCACTTCCGCGAGGACTATGGCATCCAGGCCCGGGTCGCTCGGTTCCACAATGTGTACGGGCCTCATGGCACGTGGCAGGGGGGACGTGAGAAGGCTCCGGCGGCGATCTGCCGCAAGGTGATCGCCGCGAAGGCGAGCGGGAAGCACGAGATCGAGATCTGGGGCGACGGCAATCAAACGCGCTCGTTCATGTACATCGACGACTGTGTGCTCGGGATCAGGAGGATCATGGACTCCGACATCTACGAGCCCATCAACCTCGGTTCCAGCGAATTGGTGTCGATCAATCAGTTGGTCGACATCGCGGAGACGATCGGCGGCGTGAAACTGAAGCGGCACTACAAACTCGACGCACCGCGCGGTGTCGCCGGTCGCAACAGCGACAACACCCTGATCCGCAAGTATCTCGGCTGGGAGCCGTCGACGTCGCTGCGCGAAGGGCTCGCGAAGACCTACGCCTGGATCGAGAGGGAGTTTCACAAGCAAGTCGAGTCGGGCGAGGCTGCTGCACTCACCGTCAGTACGTTCAGCCACGGATCGAAGCCGATCCCCGGCGACGGCTTCATGGTGGAGTCGCGCCACATGGACACCTGGAAGCAGGGCATCCCGGTCGGGTACGGCGACCGCGCCGAGCCGAAGCCCGCCGTGGCCGGCGCGGCACGCGGTTGACCGGCGCGGCCGCTGGGTCGCCGGCCGGACGGCCGCTGCGCGGTGCCGGTGAAGCGATGTCGCCGGTCGATGGCGAGGGAAGTTGGCCGGACCCGCCAACCGCCGCGCTGGCGGCCATCCCGGAGATCGCGGGGATGGCCTGTGTCCGACCCCTGTCCCGGTTTCTGGCTCAGACTCTCGAGGTCACGCCCTGCCCGAGCAGGATATCGTGAAAACGATCGACCACGGTCTCGAGCGCGAACTCCCGAACACCGGCGGCCATCGCCCCGCTGGCAAGACGGAGGCGGTGATTGGGGCACTCCAGCCGGGCAATGGCGGCGGTGAGTGCCGATGCTTCGTCCGCGGTGACGATCTCACCGGAGTCGACGTGCTGTCGGGCCCATTGCACGGCGGAACAGTACGGAGGCCCCCACACGAGGAGCGGGATGCCGATCCCCGTGCCATCCGCCAACTTACTGGGAAACGCCAGGAGCATGTCGCGCGATAGCTCCGGGCGAAAGCTCATCGGAATCACCATCACGTCGATGTCGCGGCGAAGACGGTCGTGAAATCCCTCCGCCGGGAGAAACCCGAGCGCCGTCACGTTGGGTAGCCCGAGCCCCAAGGTCGGAAGATCGGTGTTGGTCACACCGCCGATGAGGTGCAACCGATGCCCGGCCTGCGCGAGTGCTCGGGCCAGCGGCGCGAGATTACCCTGGTAGCCGTCCCGGTGGATCGAGCCGGTGTAGGCGAAGACCAGCGACGCGCGCCCTGACGGGGCCGCGGGGGCGGAGTAGGGTGGGATGCCCGGGGCGCGCATCGGCGGGAGCACACTCCCGTGCACGCCGAGGCGATCGTGGAACCAGCGCTCCATGTACTCCGAGATGCACAACCGCGATGCCGCCTGCCGATAGACTTCGGCGAACGCCTTGTCGACCGCCGCATGAAGGCCCGGCGTCACAGCGGACATTCGCTGGATGTCGTCGTGAATGACGAGGTGGAGCGGCAGGTCGTGTGTCGCGGCGACCGCTGCGGCCGTGCGCCACAGGCTACCGTGAGCGACGCCGAGGACAGCCTCGGGTCGGAAGCGCCGGATGATTCCCGTGAGTCGCCATGCGGCCCAGCGCGCGGCTCTGAACACGACGTCGCTCTGGTGACCGCGGAACCGGGACCGCATCAATCGGGGGATACCGATTCGAAGAACGGAATACTCGACGTCCGCGAGGCGCCGATCGGGCCGGGATACCGCCAGATTCCCTTCGACGATCCGGAGTCGATCGGCGGGGTACGACGACAGCAGCCGATGGAACCACGTGGCGCTGGCGACGGTCGACTCGACCGGATGGTCACCGATGTACAGCAGCCGTGGGAGCCGACGGTGCGATGTCGCGGTGTGCACCAGCGGAGGCTTCATCGTCGCAGGGCGGCGTCAGGATCGTGGCACAGGACGCGTGATCGCGGCCGGCCGCGAGTATAGCGGCGGCCGGGGCCGTGACGTGGTGCCGGGGGGGGCTCGAGGCGACCGGCCTCGGCACGGCCGCACCGTTGGTCAGAGGTAGGCGTTGACGAGATTCTCGAACAACTCCTGCCGGCCGCTCGCGCATGGGGCGGCATCCCCCTTGGCGAGCATCGCCTGCTCGAGGCTCGCGAAGCTCTCGCTCCCGGCCTCGATCCGCCGGCCGAGATCCCCCGACCAGCTCGCGTAGCGCTCGCGGACGAGCTCCCCGAGGCGACCGTCGGCGCGGATCGCAGCCGCGATCTTCAGCCCGCGGGCGAAAGCATCCATCCCGCCGATGTGGGCATGGAACAGATCGACCGGCTCGAAGCTCTCGCGGCGCACCTTGGCGTCGAAATTGATCCCCCCCGGCGCGAGGCCGCCGTACTTGAGGATCACGTGCATGATCCGCGTCGTCAGGTAGATGTCGCTCGGGAACTGGTCGGTGTCCCAGCCGACGAGGGTGTCGCCGGTGTTGGCGTCGATCGAGCCGAGGAAGCCCTGCAGGCCGGCGTACTCCAGCTCGTGCTGCATCTCGTGGCCGGCGAGCGTGGCGTGGTTGGTCTCGATGTTCATCTTGACGTGCTTTTCCAGGCCGTAGGCGCGGAGGAAATTGATGCACGTCGCGCAGTCGAAGTCGTATTGGTGCTTGGTCGGCTCGCGCGGCTTGGGCTCGAAGTAGAACTGCCCCGTGAAGCCGATCGCCCGCGCGTGGTCGACCGCCATGTGCATGAAGCGGGCGAGATTGTCGAGCTCGCGCTTCATGTCGGTGTTCCACAGGCTCTGGTAGCCTTCGCGGCCGCCCCAGAAGACGTAGCCAGCGCCCCCCAGCTCGTGCGTGATCTCGATCGCCTTCTTGACCTGCGCGGCGGCGAAGGCGAACACCTCGGCGTTGCAGCTGGTGGCGGCACCGTGCACGTAGCGCGGATGGGAGAACAGGTTGGCCGTGCCCCAGAGGAGGCGGATGCCCGTCCGCTCCTGCTCCTCGCGGAGGCGGGTGGCGACGCGGTCGAGGTTGCGGTTGCTCTCCGCAAGCGACGTCCCCTCCGGCGCGACGTCACGGTCGTGGAAGCAGTAGAAGCCGACGCCGAGCTTCTCCATGAACTCGAAACCGACGGCGACGCGATCGAGGGCGGCGTCGAGGGTGTCGCCTTTGGTCTCCCACGGGCGGCGCATCGTGGGGGCACCGAAGGGATCGCTGCCCGTCCCGCGGAAGGTGTGCCACCAGGCGACCGCGAACCGGAGGTGCTCGCGCATCGGCTTGCCCTCGACGAGGGCCTCGGCGTCGTAGTGGCGGAAGGCCAGTGGCGTACGGCTGTCGGGGCCCTCGTAGCGGATCCGCGGGATTCCGACGAACGCCTCAGCGCGTGCACCACTCATGGTCTGCTCCTGGTTGTCCTGCCACGGTCGCGCCGGTTCCCCGCGCCGTCCGCGGCACGGCGGAGAACCCGTGACCCGGGTCGGCTCGCGCCAATGTCGGCCCCGACCCCGACGGCGACTCCGCCACGGCGTCGTTCCGACGACGCTCGTTCGATCGCCGTTTTGGGCGTGGGGCACGAGCGCCGCGGTCGTCGCTTCGCCTTCCGGCACGCCAAAACTGTGCCCGCTCCCGGCGCCGGTGTAAATGCAGGTTTTCGCCGCCATCAGCCGGGAGGCGCGAACCGGCCGAGCAGGCGCCGGCCAGCGTCGGGAAACCACTCGACGAGACCGGCCAGGAGCGCTGCTTTGGCAGGGACCACCAGCTCCGCCGTCCGCCGATCGCAGGCGGCGAGGATCCGGCCGGCGAGCCAGTCGGGATCGATCGCCTTGACCGCAGCGCCGCCGCCCGGGCGGGCGGCGGTGTCCGGCAGACCGCCATCGGCGACGTCGTCTGCGTAGCGGCCCGGTTGGGGATCGGCGGCCGTGGCGGCCGTCGGCTCACGGCGGATCGGGCCCGGTGAGACGAGGAGCACGTGGGCGCCGCGCGGAGTGACCTCGAGCCGCAGGGCATCGACCCAGGCCGCCAGCGCCGCCTTCCCGACGCAGTACGGTCCCATCCAGGGCGTGACCAGCTTCCCGGCCAGACTCCCCACGAACACGAGGTGGCCCGACGCGGCGGCCACGTCGTCGGCGACGGCCTGCGTGAGCTCGACGGCGGTCAGGAGGTTGGCCTCGACAGCCGCGGCGAGCGCCGCCGGGGGCGTCGCGAGGATCCGCGCCCGCCCGGAGCGTCCGACGCAGAAAAACAGGTCGTCGACCCCGTCCCAGTGGCGAAGTGCCTCGCCGACGACGCGCCCCCCTTCGCCGGGCCGCGCGAGATCGGCGGCCACTCCGCGGACGCGCGACGCCGCGCCACCGTCGAGCGGACCCTCGATCCGCTCCAGGCCGTCGCGCACGCTCCCCGAGGAACGGCCGACGACGAGCACCCGGCAACCGACGGCGAGCAACCGCCGCGCCAGCGCGACACCGAACCCGGTGGTTCCCCCCGCCACGATCACCCGCCGGCCGCGCCACGACGTGCCCATGGCGGGAGTGTAGCGGTCGGTGAACCCACGCCCGGTGTACATTGACGTCGATTTCTCCCCCGCCTGCCCCCGGAGCCCCCATGACGGCCCCCGCCGCCGCCGCGCCTG
>JAGWVR010000005.1 GCA_018970785.1 Planctomycetota bacterium | reverse complement strand
GGCAGTCGCGCCACCGGTTGGCGTCCGGTTGCAGCGCTCCGTCGGGCCGGGCGGCAGCGGCGGCGACGAACCGGGCGAGGTGGTCGAGCGCCGCCGCGGAGGGCTCCGGTGTGGCGGCGCCCCGTGCCGTGGCGAGCCACTCGGCCAGGGCAACGGCGTCGACGCGCCGGGCGGCGTGGAGGAGGAGCGTCTCGAGCGCCGGCGTGAGGGGCGCTGCCGCTCCCCGCGCCGCGAGGGTTTTCGCCACGGCACGGGCGCTTCCCGGCGACAGGGAGCTCGCCAGCACCGCCTCGACGATCGCGTCGTCCCCCTGCCGTTCGGCGAGGTAGACGAGGACCTCGGCGGCCGAATCCTCGGGGAGCCGGTCGGCCACCGCGGCCACCTCGAGGCGGACGGCGGCGGCAGGATCGGCGGCGAGGCGGGCCACCGCGGCGGCCTGGGCGCGGCCGATCGCCCCGCGCCCTGCGAGCCGCACCCCCTGCCGGCGCACCGCCGGGCTCGGGTCGGCGAGGGTCGAAGCGAGGAGGTCGTCAGGCAGACTGCCGAGCAGCGCCAGCGTGGCGACCGCCTGGAGCCGGACGGCGGCGCGCGGGCTCTCCACGGCGAGGCGCGTGAGCGTGGGCACCGCCGCGTGGTCGGTGCGCCAGGAAATCGCCTGCTGCACGAGGTCGCGCACGGTGCCGTTGGGGGTATCCAGCGCGGCGGCAAGTTCGGCGCCCACGAGCCGGTCGAGCCGCGGCACCGGGCGGCGCACGGGCGCGCCGGCTCCGTCCACCGCGACGACGCGCCAGATCCTCCCCCGGTCGGCGCCGCCGCGGAGGTCGAGCGTGGCGCGCGTGTCGGGGGGAATCCAATCGGGGTGCTCGATCACGCTCCGGGCCATGTCGACGACCCACAGGCTGCCGTCGGGCGCGGTCCGCACCTGGACCGGGCGGAAGCGCGGATCGGTCGAGGCCAAGAACTCCCGGTCGCGCTCGGCGGCGACGCGCGCTCCGGTGAACGACGCTCCCCGGACGGCCGGCCGCTGATGATGGACGAGGTTCTGGGCGGGCTCGCAGGTGAACAGGTCGCCGGTGAAGGGCGTGCCATCGGCGCCGAGGAGGTCGTCGCGGTAGACGGCCAGCCCGCAGGCCGCCGTCGGCCGCCCGACCGGCCCCGAGAGGGCGAACAGCTCCGGTTGCGACACCGGAAACAGATCCCCCGGCCCCGGCTCGGCGGCGATCGGCACGGCGAGCCGTCGCGCGGCGACGAGCGGATTGCGCCGCAGCCACTCGTGCCGCAGCGGGAAATGGATCGCCAGGGCGCCGCTGTGGCAGCCGAACCAGTTCCCCTCGTCGTCGCGCACGCGCCCCTGCTGCGACGCCCCGACGAGCGGTTCGAGCAACCCGCGGTCGGGGTCGATGCGGAAGTCGCGGCCGCCGAGATCGACGACGTCGCCAGTGCGGACGCTCGTGATCCGGCCGCCGAACAGCCCACAGGCGCCCTCGAGCCAGCCGTCGAGCCCCGCTTCGAGGCCATTGACGCGTGCCTGGGCATTGTGGGTCGCGAACCCGGTGAACAGCGGCTCGACGGCATCGGCGTGGCCGTCGCCATCGCCGTCGCGGGCCAGGAGGATGTCGGGGGCGGCGCAGACGAGTAGGCCGTCGCGCCATGGCGTGACGCCCGTGGGAAAGGGGATCCCGTCGAGGAACGTCGTCGCCCGGTCGGGGCGCCCGTCGCCGTCGTCGTCGTGGAGGCAGCGCACCCGCCCCGCCGGCCGGCCGTCGGGCAGCCCCGACGGGTAGTCGATCATCTCCGCGACCCAGGTCCGCCGATCGGGGCCGAAGGCCACCGCCACGGGGCTGTGCACCATCGGCTCCGCCGCGACCAGTTCGACGCGGAACCCGGGGGCGACCCGGAACGACTCGAGGGCGGGCCCGACGGCGCCCCGGCCGTCGGCAAACCGCGCCGCGAGCTGGCCCGTCACGGCGCCGACGAGCTTCTCCTCGAGGCCGACCGCGTAGGGGCCGGGGATGTCGTAATAGATCATCGCCCCGCCCCCCTCGTAGCCTCCTTCGCGGAGGATCCGTTCCGAGGGCACATACCCCGGGCAGGCGTTGGCGTAGGCGTGGAGCCAGACCCGGCCCCCGTCGAGCTGCTGCTTCAGCCGCGTGGCATAGTCGACGACGACCTCGCCGGCGAGAAACACCCACGCCAGCTCGGCGCCGAACGCGATCGACTGCACCGGGTGGTCGATCGTCGTCGCCAGCGCCTCGCCGCGGTCGAGGCGCTCGAGCTGCGTGCGGGCATGGTGGCCGACCGCCCCCCCCTGCCCTGCCCGGCTTTCCCACTCGGCGCGCGACGGCAGCGGCGCCAGCGCCAGCGCCACCCGGTCGAGCCGGCCCACGGGAAGCGCCGTGATCGGCCTCACCGCACCGGCGAGGAGGCGATCGATCTCGTCGGCGTATTCGCGGCCGAGGAGGTCGGCGGCTTCGGTGGCGCCGCCGAGGACGCCGCCGCGCGGATTGGCATCGGCCCCGCAACCGATCGAGACAAGCGCCGTGCACCCGGGATGGCGGCGCTCGAGGTGGTGCATCGCGTAGCCCACCCAATCGCCGCTGACGAGGTCGTCGGAGAGGGTGACGGCGTGGCAGGCGTAGGTGGAAAACAGCCCGCGCAGGGCCCCGTCGGGCGCGCGGACGACCAGCAGCGGCAGGTCGTGGTCGACCGGTCCGCCGGGGGTGCGGCGGTTGAAAGCGAACCCGAGTCGGCCGGTGGCATGGCCGAGCGTGGCCGGCTCGAGGTCGGCGAGCGCCGCCAGTGCCACCTCCTCGAGCTTCGCCTCGAGGTCGGCGGTGTGGGCGAGGATCCGCCCCCACTCCGCGGCCGGGATCGGCTTCCCGAACAGCGTCGGGGCACAGTCGCGGACCATCGGCGCCGAGTGGGTGTGGGTGGCGCACAGCGCGAGGTTCTCACGCGCGATCCCACGCGTTGCGAGCCGCGCCGCGAGCCGTTCGGTGATCCCGGCGGGGATGCCGAGCGTCTCGACGACGATCATGACCACGCAGCCGTCGCCGCGCGGCTCGGGGCCCGCGGTGGGTTCGCGACCGAGCGGCCCGATCGCCAAGGCCCGGGCGTGGATCGGCAGCCGCACTCCCTGCGACTCGCGCGAGCGGCTGCCGAAGCCGCTGAGACGGACCGGATACGGCGGCGTGATCCCGACCGTCGCCAGGCCGACCCTGTGCGTCGGCTCGGCGCCCCGGGCCGGCATCGCGGCCAGCGCCACGAGCACAAGGACGCACCCCACGATCCTCGTCACGATCCCGCCCCCCCGGTGGCGAGCCTCCCCGCCTTGATCGCCCCCCCTTGGATCACGGCCCGGAACCGGCGCCGGTCCTCGAGGATCCGGATGTCGGTCGTCGGGTCCCCCTCGACGACGAGGACGTCGGCGAGCTTTCCCGCCTCGAGCGTGCCGAGGTCGGCGCCGCGCCCCATGATCTCGGCTCCGGTCTTCGTGGCGCAGGTGAGGACCTCGAGCGGCGTGAACCCGACGTGCTCGACGAAGAACGTCAACTCGCGCGCGTAGTCGCCGTGGGGATTCCAGGCGAAGCCGTAGTCGCCCCCCATCCCCAGCCGGCCGCCGGCGCGGAGGATCCGCCGGGCGCTCTCGGCGCCGCCGTCGAGCGTCTCCTGATGGCCGTCGATGACACGCTGCGAGAGGCCGAACTCGCGCCCCCGCTCGATGCTCGCATGCTCGAAATACAGCGCCGGCACGCACGGCACGTCGCGCGCCAGCAGCAGATCGAGCCCCTCGTCGTCGATGAACGTGCCGTGCTCGATCGCGTCGTAGCCGGCGCGGAGGGCGTTGACGATCCCCACCGTCGCCCGGCAATGGCCGGTGACCTTGAGCGAGTGGTTGTGGGCGGTGGTGACCACGGCGTGCATTTCCTCGAACGTCATGCACAGCGTGTGGTGGTCGTTGGTGTCGGGGGCGGCGGCGTCACCGGTGGGGTAGGTCTTCACCCACTCGACGCCGTCCTTGACGAGCTTGCGGACCGCGGCCCGCGCCTCGTCGGGCCCGTTGACCAGGAGCACGAGCCCCTCCATGCCGATCTTGCGGTAGTCGGGGTTCCAGTCCATCAGCCCGCCGACGCCGCAGATCTCGCGGCCGCTGGCGGCGAGGCGCGGCCCCGGCGTGATCCCTGCCTCGATGGCCTTCTTCAGCCAGACGTCGATGTTGAACAGGCTCCCCCCGCTCCGCGCCGCGGTGTAGCCGCATTCCAGCGCGAGCCGGGCGTTGGCGGCGGCGAGGAGCGTGACGTATTCGACCGGGTACTTGATGTCGAGGTCCTCGAGGGCCGCGACGTTGAAGTAGGTGGGATGGAAGTGGGCCTCGACGAGGCCGGGAAGGAGCGTGCAGCCGGGGGCGTCGATCCGCCGCGCCCCAGGGCGGAGCGGTGCGGCGGCGGCGCTGCCGGCGTAGGCGATCGTGCCCTCGTCGATGATCAGCGTTGCCGCGGCGAGCGGCGGCTTCCCCGTGCCGTCGAACAGCCGGTCGGCCGTGATCACCGTCGAGCCCGTGGCCGCGTGCATGGCTCACTCCTCCGCGCCAGCCCGTCCCCCCGTCGCCACCGTCAGCCGCCGTCGTCGAGAGACTCGAGGAACGGCAGCAGGAACCGTGCGAGCAATTCCGGCGCCTGTCCGTGGATCGTGTGGCCGACGCCGCGGCACTCGATCCGGGTCAGGTCGCCGACGTGCCGCTCGAGCACCTCGGCATCGTCGGCGGGCAGCATACCTCCCAGCGCGATGTCGGCGCGGAGGAGGAGCACGGGGCAGCGGACCGCGGCGAGCGTCGCCTCCCAGGGCAGCCCCGCGAGCCACGAGCCGTCGAACAGCGGTGCGAACACGCGTGGGTCGACGTCGGCGAGGCACCGCGCCGTGAAGCGGAGGCCGGCGGCGTCGCGGACGTCGCCGAGCCGCCGCGGCGCTCCACCGCCGGGGGGCGGCAACCGTGCCTCGGCCAACTCATGGGCCAGTGCCGCCACGGGGAGCCGGCTGCCGGCGTGCTCCCGGAACAGCGCGAAGAGGTCGTGGTAGCCGGTGTGGGCGATGTCCCTGACGAACGACGGGCCGGGGGGATCCTCGAGGACGACGGCGGCGACGCGCTCGGGCGCGGCCGCGGCGGTGGCGAGGGCGACCAGCGCCCCGAGCGAATGGCCATGGAGGATCACGGGCCCCGGGAGCTCATGGCTGACGACGGCGACGGTGTCGGCTGCGTAGTCGACGACCCGGTAGCCGTCGGCGGCCCGGTCGGAGGCCCCGTGGCCGCGGTGGTCGAGTCCGGCGATCCGCCACCCCGGCAGGACGTGCGGCAGGAGCGGTGCGAACGATCCGAACCGTCGGCCGACACCGTGCAGGAAAAGGATCGCCCGCGCGGCGTCGGTCCCGGTTTCGGCCAGCGCCAGCCGCACGCCGTCGCCGGCGACCAGTCGTGTGTGGAGCATGCGCGGTTTCCGTGGCGGGGTCGCGGGAGACAGTTCACCCGCTCCGGGGCGGTGCGAAAAGGGGCGGGCCTGAGAGGCCGAGGTCGACGCGATCGAGGATCCGCCTCTACCATTCCGACGTCGTTCTGCTCACCGCCGATCCGGTCAGCGGCGAGCAGCAGCGCCCGATCGAAATCGAGTTCCACGAAACCTGATCCTCCCGTCGGCGGCGCCTGCCGTTCCCATGACGCCGCCCCCCGACTCCGAGCCGGCCTGGTGGCGCGAGCCGCGGGCGCGGGCGCTGGCCACGTGGGGCGGCGTGCTCGTTGCCAGCGGCCTGGTGCATCTGGCCGTCTGGGGAGCGCTCGGCGGGCCCTGGGAAGGCGCGGTGACCTGGCGGAAGCCGATCCTGTTCGGGATCTCCGGCGGCCTCACGAGCCTGTCGCTCGGCTGGGTCTGGTCGAAGCTCCCCTGGCGGCGCGGCGATGCCGTGCTGGCTGCCCTCACCGCCGGAGCGCTCGTGGTGGAAGTGGGCCTCATCGACCTGCAGCGCTGGCGCGGCGTGGCGAGCCACTTCAACCGCGCCACGCCGCTCGACTCGATCCTCTACGACGCGATGGGGGTCCTGATCCTGTTCGTGACCGCCGTCGCGGTCGATCTCTGCATCCGGCTGTTCCTCCAACCGGTCGATCTCGAGCCCGACGCGCGCCTGGCCGCCCGCGCGGGGATGCTGTTTCTCGTCGTCTCCTGCGCGCTGGGGATCTGGGTGAGCGTCCACGGCGACCTCCGCGCCGCCGCCGGGCTCGAGCCGGAACGCTATGGCGCGGCCGGGGTGCCGAAGTTTCCCCACGGGAGCGTGATCCACGCGCTGCAGTGGCTGCCGGCGCTGGCTTGGGGAGCACGGCGTGCGGGGCTGACGCCACGGACACGCGCGCTGGCTGTCGGCCTGGCCACCGCCGGCACGGGACTGGTGCTCGTCTACTCGCTGGTCCAGACCTTCTCGGGACGGTCGCGGACCGACGCCGAGCCGGCCAGCGCCGGACTGCTCGTGACGGGAGCGGTGCTCGTGATCGCGCCCTGCCTGCTCGTGGCACTCCATTGGCTCCGCGGAGGCAGGGCCCGCCCTCCGCGCTGACACCGGTGCGGCGACAAGCCCCCGCACCGGCCACATACCGCCCGCGAGAGCCACCGGCCGCTGGTGCAGATCGCTCCACGAGGTGGTGTTCCCTGCCCCAGCCTGAGTCCCCTGGAGGCGCACACATACCCCACCGCGGAGGTGGATCACGCATAAAAACGTTTGGTTGGGCTGGGACAGACAGTGGCTGCAGCTCTTGGCATCAGATTTGCGTAGGTAGTCCACCACTGCGGCGTGGTGACGCCGTGGGAATCCCCGCCAACCGGAAACCGAACCATGCGTAGCTTCACCCGCATCGCCCACCGACTGGTTCTCGCTGCGGCGTCGGCCGCGGTCAGCCTGGCCCTTCTCCCGGCGACGTCGCCGGCGGTCACGCTCGACTGGGCCTCGGTGGGAGACGCTGGAAACGCCGGGCAGACGCTGACCTACGGCGGCACGGCGATGACCTTCGGGGCCGTCGCCGAGTCGTACCGGATCATGAAACACGAGGTCACGATCGGGCAGTACACAGAGTTCCTCAACGCGGCCGCCAAGTCCGACCCCTACGGATTGTGGACGATCGAGATGGAAACCAACCAAAACATCGCCGGTATCGCGCGCACCGGGATTTCGGGGGCGTATGCCTACACCGTCACCGGCCCGGCCGGCGTCACGCCGACGGGCGCCTCGAGCCCGGCGAACCGGCCGATCACCTACGTGAGCTGGTTCGACGCGGCGCGCTTCGCCAACTGGATGCAAAACGGCCAGGGCACGGGCAGCACCGAGACGGGTGCCTACACGCTCGCCGGCGCCACCACCGGCATCGCTCCGGCACGGAACCCCGGCGCCCAGTACTACCTTCCCACGGAAGACCAGTGGTACAAGGCCGCGTATTACAAGGGGGGCAGCACGAATGCCGGCTACTGGACCTACGGGACGCAGAGCGATTCCGCCCCTGGCAACGCCCTCGGGAGTCAGGCCAACCAGGCCAACTACATGGTCGCCGGCAAGTATTCGGTGACCCAGTCGGGGATCCAGTCACCCACGCAGAATTACCTCAGCGACGTCGGCGCCTACTCCAGCAGCGCGAGCGCCTACGGCACCTTCGACATGAGTGGCAATGTCTTCGAGCTCAACGACCTGACGGGAGCCGCCAGCGTCAGCAAGGGTCAGCGGGGCGGCAGCATCGGCAGCACCGCCTTCACGATCTCGTCGGGTGCCCGCGGCCAGCCGTTTCCCGACGTGCAGAACGGGATCACCGGATTCCGCCTCGCGGGTCCGGCCGGCGGCACGCCCGTGCCCGAGATCGATCCGCAGGGGTTCATCCCGGTGGCGTCGCTCGTCGGCGGAGCCCTCGCGTTCCTCGAACGGCGCCGCACGCGAGTGCCGCGCCGGGTCTGATTCATTGCCACCATGAACGCGCTTGTCGATTCGGTCGAGGCGCTTCGTGGATCCGAGAAGCGGACCGGTGCGGCAGTCGGCGGCGGCAGATCGCCTCGATGATCGACGGGCCCGCCGTCGGACTCGACCGTGGCGACCTCCCGGCGGCCGACGGAGATCGTCCGGTCGTTGCCGAGTGGAGCAGGACGACCGGTCTGGGCGACGACCGTGTCGGATGCAGTCATGGCCGTCAGCCACACGGCGACCGCCAACACCAGCAGCCTTTGGGCCGTCATCGGTGCGCTCCCCGGGATCCCATCGGCTGCGGGTGTCCACTCCGATGATCGAACGGCTCCGCCGGCCGTTCGTGCCCGCGAGCCTCGCCGCCCGTCGTCACCCTACGATCGCCGCAGGGGGTCGATCCCGTCGCGAACGTCGCGCGTGACGGCATCGGAAGACTTCGGCCCATCGCTTCCAGGGACGGCATTCACCGTGACCGAGCGGACACCGGGAGCACAGATCATGGGACACGTTCTCCATTTGCTGGCAGCCGTCATCGTCTTCGTGGTCGCGAGCGGGTGCGGATCGACCGGTACCGGTCAGGCCGAGAAGAAGGCTGCCCCACCCACCGCCGACGGGGGTGCCGAACCGCCCGCGCCGACGAACGACGATCGGGCAGCGACCGAGAAGGCCCCTTCCCGAGCGACGCTCGCGGAACGGTTCGAGAAGGTGGAGTCGGAACTCGCCGAGATCGCCGCGAGGGTGGCTGCTCTTCCAGACGAGGCCCGAGCCGAGTGGAGCAAGACGGTCGAACACCTCGAGGCGGATGCCAGCGCGATGAGAAAGAAACTCGGGGATCTCGAGGAGCCGGCAAGCGACGCCTGGAACGACCTTCGCGAGGAAGCGATCCGGGCCTGGGAAAACCTCGAGCGGGCGGTGAAGAAGGTCGCAGCCGAGATCCACGTCGAGGAAGGATCGAAGCCCAGCCCACAGCCGGCCCCCGACATGCCCGTCGTCCCGTGACGGGAGATTCCTCCGCGCGACGGCGCCGAGCAGGCCGTGGACCACCTGATCGACCGCTGGTCCGGTCAAGAACGCGAAACGGCCGCGTCACTCGCCGTGGCGAATGACGCGGCCGTCGCTGCCTGCACCGCACTACCCCCACGGGGAGTCGAACCCCGGTTTTCGGACTGAGAACCCGACGTCCTGGGCCACTAGACGATGGGGGCGCGTTCCAAATCCTTGTAGCAGAGCCGATCGGGGTGTCAAGGTTTTCCGATCAGGTCGACCGATCGGACACATGTCCCCTCGCCGGCTCTCATTCTCACCGTCGTTCCATCGGCATTCGCCCGCTGCCAAAGGAGCCGACGGGTGCCGGTGACGATCGGAGAGGTCGCGCTGACCGGATCGGCGCCGGAGCACCGCCGCGCTCAGCGCGACGAGCGGAACAGCCGGCTCGTCCGCGGCCGCGCGCGGCCGACGACGTAGCCCAGGCTCGCACTGGCCACCCCGGCCGCCACCACCGCCAACCACATCCGCCGGTCGCTCTCGCGGCGGAGGTGCTCACGCTCCATCGCGTCCTGGAGCCGCTTGGTCGCGTCGCGCATCTCGACGGTCCGCGTCTGGAGCCAGCTGCGCCCCGGCGGAGCCGCCGTCCCCACCGCCAACGCCGAATCCCACGGCGCGCCGGAGGCCGACCAGGCCATCGGCGAGGGGTCGTGGCGGCGCATCGGCGGATCGAGGGCGTGCTCCGCCGCCGCCACGGCGCCGAGCAACTCGGCCGGCGTCGCGAACCGGTCCTGCGGATCCTTCGCCAGCAGCCGGGTCACGATCGCCACCACGTCGGCGGGCAGGTCGCCACGCCGCGTCGCCAGCGGCGGGCAGGGCTGCGTGACATGGGCCATCGCCACGGCGATCGGCGTCGCCCCGGAGAACGGCGGCGTCCCGGCGAGGAGGTGGTAGAGGGTGGCGCCGAGCGAATACAGGTCGCTGCGGGTGTCGACCGCCTTCCCCTCCGCCTGCTCGGGACTCATGTAGAGCGGAGTCCCGAGTGTCGTCCCGTCCTGCGTCAGGTCGCTGCCGACACCGTCGGTGAGCACCCGGGCGAGGCCGAAGTCGGCCACCTTGACCTCGCCGGTCGGGGCGACGAGGAGGTTTTCCGGCTTGATGTCGCGGTGGACGATCCCCTGCCCCGCGGCGCGCTCCAGCGCCGCCCCGACCTGCCCGAGGACCGAGAGGGCTTGCCGGCCGTCGAGCGTGCCACGGCGGTCGAGCCAGGCGCGGAGCGTGGGGCCGGCGACGTATTCCTCGGCGAGCAGGTGCGTGCCGTCGATGCACGCGACCTCGTGGATCTGCACGATGTTGCCGTGGACCAGCGCCGCCGCCGCCCGCGCCTCCTGCGTGAAGCGCTGCACGGCGCCCGGCTGGGCGACAGTCCGCGGGCGGAGGATCTTCACCGCCACGTGGCGGCCGAGCGACTGCTGCTCGGCGAGGTAGACGTCGGCCATCGCCCCGCGGCCGAGCAGGCGCAGGAGCCGATAGCCCCCCAGCCGTCGGCCGGAAAGATCGTCGGGCGGCGGCGGAGCGGACGGGGAGGGTTCCATGCCGGTCATCGGGGAGCGGTCAGTATCGGCGGTGGGCAGCAGAGGGGCAACGTGACGCCGCGGCGCGGCCCGACGCGGGGGCGGCGTTTGACGCCCGCGGCACCCTGCCGCGAGACTGACGGTCCTGGAAGGCTGCCACGACGGCACCTCTTCCAACGGACCCGACACCGGAGCGTTGCCCATGCCGCAGCCCAAACCCTCCGCCGCCGTCCTCCAGAAGGCGGCGAAGGATCTCGACCTCGACGCTTTCGACTACGCCGTGCTCCTCGACACGAGCGAAGGCCCGATCCGCCTCACGCTCGATTCCAAGACGGCCCCGGGGCACGTGCGCAATCTCGTCGCGCTGGCGGAGAACGGGTTTTACGACGGCGTCACGTTCCACCGGATCATCAAGGGGTTCATGATCCAGGGGGGCTGCCCCGAGGGCACCGGCACCGGCGGCCCCGGCTACAAGATCCCCGCCGAGTTCAACTCCACACGCCACGAGCCGGGCGTGCTGTCGATGGCCCGGACGAGTGATCCGGACTCCGCCGGCAGCCAGTTCTTCATCTGCCTCGAGCGCGTCCCGCACCTCGACGGACAGTACACGGCCTTCGGCAAGACCGCCGACGACGCCAGCCTCGCGGTCGTCAAGAAGATCGGCGAGGTGCGCACCGGAGCCCAGGATCGGCCACTGACGCCGGTGACGATCCGGAAGGCGACCGTCGAAAAGATCCCGAAGAAGCGCTGAACGCCCCCGCGCGTCGGGCGCCCGGACGGCCGCTTGGGGAGTGCCGCTCACGGACGCCGCCGGCGGCGAAACACGGCGCGGAGGCCGAGCAGCGACAGCGCGATGCCGCCGGCGGCCTGCACCGCCGCCTCGCGCCCCTCCGGCGTGCGCAACTTGCCGACGAGCTCGCCGACGTCGGGAAGTCGCGGCGACACCGGCTCGACCGGAACGCCGTCCGGCGCGACCGTCGGCGGTGCAGCGGTCTCGTCGGTGGCAGCGCCGGAGACGGCAGCTGACTCGGGAAGTGGGCCCGGGTCGGCTTCGGCCCAGGCAGGAGCGGCGGCGGCGGGCGCGGAGGGCAAACCGGCGGGATTCGCCGCGGCAAGCGCCGGTACCGGCCCCGGCAGCGGCGGGACGAAGGGAGTGGGCATCGGGCTGGCCCCCGCCGAACCCACAGTCGCCAGGATCGCCCGGACGCGCGTCACGGCACTGCCGACGGTGCGGCCGTCGTTCTCACCGAACAGAACGCCCGCCAGACGGCCGGAGGCATCGAGGATCGGTCCGCCGGAGTCCCCCTGGCGCGCCGCAGCGACCAGCTCAACCAGCTCCCGCGGCTGGCCCGAGCCCGGGGAGAGGTACTGCGTGCAGGGGCCGGACTGGGCGCGGAACGTGCCGCGGCCCCAGCCGGCGATCGTGAGGGGCGCACCGATCGCCGGGGGCGCGTCGGCGAGGATCACCGGGCTCGCGGGCGGGCGCCAGACGACGATCACGGCGAGGTCCCAGGTCGGATCCTCGCGGAGGACCGTCCCGGCCGACTGAAAGCCGTCGGGAAACTGCACGAGCACCGCGGAGCGCGTGTCGCGGACGACGTGGTGGTTGGTGACGATCAGGCCGCGGGTGGCATCGACGTCGACGAGCACGCCGGAGCCAAGCGAGGTGGCACCGCGCTCCGCCGCCACGATCCGCACCACGGCCGGATGGGGCGCCTGACCGGAGGCGAGGTAATCGGCGAACAGTTCCGGCTCGAAAGGCGCCGGCCCTCTCGGCTGCGGCCACCATGGCCACCACTGGGCAGCCGCCGGCGCGGCCGCCGCGAGCCAGAGCCCTGCCGCCACGACGCTGGCGAGGTGTGCCGCGTGTCGCACCGGTCGGTCTCCACGGCAAGGCGACGGAGGTGTCAGCGCCCGACGCCCCGCGACCGGCGCCGGCGTGTCTCCCGGTCGAGGATCCGCCGCAGCAGCTCGCGGCGCAGCCGGCGCCGTTCACGCTCCTGCTCCGTCGCCGAGGGGCGGTGCGTGTTCCCCGCGTGTGTCACCATCGCGCCCTCCGCCGCCGGCCATCGCTCCCGATCAAGGTCGATCGGCATTCCCCGGCCTCCGCCGCGGGAAAAAACTCCGGCGCCTGCCCGGGTGGCACGACCGGCACCACATGCGCCGTCGGCAGGGTCGATCAGCCGGCGCCGAGGGGAAAACCGGCGGCGGCGAGGGCGGCTGCCAGCGCATCGATCTGGGCCCGGTCGGCGGTCTCCACCGTGACCGCGACGCGGACGGAGAACACGTCGGGGCCGGAGAAGGTGCGGTCGTGGGCGATCTCGAGAACGCTGGCGCCGGCCTCGGCGATCACCGCCGCGAGCCGGGCGATCCCGCCGGGGCGGTCGGTGACCCGCGTCGTGAACCGCCACAGCCTGCCGTCGGCAGCCAGGCCGTGGTCGATCACCCTACCGAGGATCGAGAGGTCGATGTTGCCGCCGCAGAGGAGGAGGACGACGCGGCGGCCGCGGACATCCGGACAGCCCTCCGCCAGCAGCGCCGCCAACGCCGCCGCCCCTGCCCCCTCGACCACCAGCTTCTCGAGCTCCGCGAGGCGCAACACCGCCAGGGCGAGGGCCTCCTCGCCGACGGTGACGACGTGGTCGATCAGCGGCGCCGCGATCGGGAAGGCAACGTCGCCGACGCGCCCCACGGCGAGGCCGTCGGCGAGCGTCGGCCGCACCGGCACCGCCACAGGATGGCCGGCGGCGAGCGACGCCGACAGGCTCGGCGCCGCGGCGGGCTCGACGGCGACGATGCGGATCGAAGGAGCGAGCGCCTTGGCGACCGTGGCCACGCCGGCGAGCAGGCCGGCACCGCCGGTGGGTACGACGATCACCTCGGCATCGGGGACGTCCTCGAGCACTTCGAGGGCCATCGTCCCCTGGCCGGCGATCACGCGCGGATCGTCGAACCCATGGATCCGCTCGAGCCCGTCGGCGGCGGCGATCCGCACCGCCTCGGCCCGGGCCTCGTCGAACGAGTCGCCATGGAGGATCACCGTCGCTCCGAGGCGGCGGCAGGTCGCGACCTTCACCAGCGGGGCGAACCGCGGCATCACGACCGTCACCGGGATGCCGAGGAGACGCCCGTGCCAGGCGAGCCCGAGGGCGTGATTGCCGGCCGACGCGGCGACGACGCCACGGCGCCGGGCGGCGGGATCGAGAAGCACCAGGGCGTTGCGGGCACCGCGTTCCTTGAACGACCCGGTTCGCTGGAGGAGGTCGAGCTTGCAAAACACCGTCGCGCCGACCAACTCCGAGAGGGGCACGCTCACCGGGCAGGGGGAATGGTAGATCGCGCCGCTGATCCGCTCACGGGCGGCGCGGATGTCGGCCAGCGACACCGAGGCCGCACCGCTCATCGGCTCACCGGTGCGGGGCGGTGGAAGCCACGGACGTCGACCCACTCCATCCCGGCAGCGCGGGCGGCGGCGATGCCCAGATCGCTGTCCTCCCAGACGACGCAGCGGCGAGGCTCGACTCCGAGCCGCCGGGCTGCCTCCAGGAACGGATCGGGGTCGGGCTTGTGGCGGGCAGTGTCCTCGCTGGCGACGAGATCGTCGAAGCCGTCGGCGAGGCCGATGTGGGCGAGGATTCTCCGGCAGACGGCACGGTGGCCGCCGGTGACCACCGCCATCGGCACGCGGCCCCGGCAGCGGCGAACGACGGCGACGACCGGTTCGATCGGCTGCACGGCACCGAGGCCGGCGAGGAACGCCTCTTCCTTGCGGCGGGCGGCGGCGGTGATGTCGAGTTCGATCCCCGCCTCACGGGCCAGCGTGGCGACGATGTCGCGTGTCGGACGGCCGCCGAGGGCGTAGAACCGGCTCTCCGGAAACGCGATCCCGTGCGACGACGTGACCGCCAGCCACGCCCGGTAATGAGCCGGCATGGTGTCGGCGAGCGTGCCGTCGCAGTCGAAGAGGAGGGCGTCGTATCGAGGACGGTGCCACATCGGCAGGACTCTGTGAAGTGGGGTTCCGCCCCAGGGGCGCTCCGAGGGCCGGCATGCCATCGTGGCGCCCCGCCGGCGGCGTGTCCACGGCGGAACCGGCGTTGCCGCGTGGGGGGTCCGGGTCGACGACGACCGCACGGGTGGCAGGGGCGGTTTCCGGCCGCCGTGGCCCCGTCCGCCCCGGGCAGGCCGCGCCTTGCTAGTCTTGAGCCGGTTCCGCACCAGGCCCTCCGACCGCTTCCCATGCAGACCCCCTTCCTCGGCATCCGCCAACGCCTGCTGCTCCTCGGCCTGGTGCCCGCGGCACTGATCCTCGGGGTCCTCGCCTGGCTGTCGGTCCGGCAGGTGCACGCGGTGCTGGTCGACATGGCGGGGCGGACCCTGGTCGCCCGCAGCCAGACGATCGCCGCCGGGATCGAGCGGGTCACCGTCGAGGCCGCGACCGCAGCGCGGACGCTCGCCCAGGCGGTGGAGGAGGCAGCCGCCGGAGATGCTGCCGACCTCGGGGCGAGGCTCGCGCGCGACGTCCTCGTGGCCGAGCCGCGGTTCCTGGCGACGGCAGTCGCTCTCGTCGACGACGCGCCCGCCACGGGCCCCGCAGGGCCCGATGCCTCGGGCACGCGCTGGATCCGGAGCGACGGCCCCGACGCGACGATCGCGGCCGAGGCCTCCGACGGCGGAACGATCGCCGCGAGCCGCGCACGGCATCTCGATCCGACGCGCCCCGACAAGACGCTCGTCGCCGAACCGCGCCTGATCGGGGGACGGTTGGTGGTCGAGCATGTCCATCCGATCGTCCGAGCCGAGCGGTTCGCCGGGGCGGCGTCGGTCGAGCGGTCACTCGCCGATCTGGAGGCCGAGTTGCAGCGGGTCCTCGAGCGCGAGGCACCGTTCGCGACGGGGTCCCTCGGCGTCGGTGCCCCAGCCGGCGACATCGTCGTCTTCAGCAGCTCAGGTCGGGTGCTGGCATCGACGGCGACCGACGCGCGGCCCGACGGCGACCCGCGCGGCACGCTGGCGGAGACGCTCGGGCAACTCGACCTGTCGCCGGGCACGTTCGTATCGATCGTCGATGCCGATCATGGGGGCCGCCGCCTGGTGGCCAGCGCCCGGTCGGAGACCGCCCAGTGGGAGGTCGTGTCGGTGTTTCCCGAGCGCGCGATCCTCGCCCCGGCCCGAGCGTCGCTCTTCCGCCTCGCGGCCCTGGCGGCGCCGGTGTTCGCGGCGCTGCTCGGATTCCTCGCCTGGCTGGCGACCCGGTTCACGCGACGGGTCGATCAGGCGACCGCGATGGCACGCCGCGTCGCCGCCGGCGACCTGACCGGCCAGCTCGATACCCGCGGAGGCGACGAATCAGGGCAGTTGCTCCGCGACATCGGCCGGATGACCGGCAGCCTCCGCGGTCTGGTCAGCGAGGTGAAGCGGGCGGGGCACGAGCTCGACGACACCACGCGGAGCCTGTCGGCGGCGGGCGAACGCCAACGCCAGGCGATCCAATCGCTCGGCTCGAGCACCAGCCAGGCCGCGGTCGCCAGCCGGCAGATCGCCGTCACCGGTCACGAGCTCCTCGGCACGATGAACGAAGTCGCCACGGTCGCTGCCGAGACGGCCCAGGTCGCCAGCGCCGGGCGGACCGACATCGCCGGCATCGGTGAGACGATGACCCGCCTCGAGGAATCGACCGCCGAGTTCACCGAGCGCCTCGCCCTGATCCGTGAACGGGCGGAGGACATCAACATGGTGATCACGACGATCACGAAAGTCGCCGACCAGACCAACCTCCTCTCGATCAACGCCGCCATCGAGGCGGAGAAGGCCGGAGAATATGGCCAGGGATTCATCGTCGTGGCCCGCGAGATCCGCCGGCTGGCCGACCAGACCGCGGTGGCCACGCTCGACATCGAGCGGCTCGTCGCCCAGATGCAGGAGGCGGTGAGCGCCGGCGTGGAGGAGATGGATCGGTTCGCGACCGACGTGAAGACGGGTGTCGGCAGGGTGTCGGCGATCAGCGGTCAATTCGTCGAAGTGATCGACAAGGTGCACGGGCTCTCGACACGCTTCGAATACGTCAATCAGGGGATGCATGCCCAGGCCACCGGGGCGCAGCAGATCACCGAGGCCCTGCTGACGCTCAGCGACGGCACGCGCTCGACCACCGAGACCCTCCGCGACTTCGAGGAAGCGGCACGGCACATGGTGCACGCGGTCGAGGGGCTCACCAACGCCGTCAGCCGGTTCCGTGTCGAAGGGGAGGGCGGCGATGATCGCCCGGGGTCATTCGCGACTCCGCCGCGCGGGGTCACGATGGCGCCGGCCCCGCCGGCCGGTGTCAGGCTCGAAGAGACGGGGTCCTGAATCCGGCGGGCACACCACGCACCCCTGCCACTGTCCGCCGCGACGCGCTCGACGGGCGCCGGGCCGGCTCAGCCGGGCAGGCCGGCCCCGACATGGACCGCGACTCCGCCGGCGACCGCTGGAGCCTCCGGGTCCACCGCCGACGCACCCCGCGACCGACGGGCGGCACTGGGCTCGTCGGCCCCCAGCGCGGCGAAGGCCGACGCCGGGAGAGCGGCGGCGGCGGGCGCCGGGGCCGCGACAGGCGCCGTCGCCAACACGCGGACCCGGTCACTCCCCCGGGCCGCGCTGCCGGGCACGACCCAGATCGGTTGATCCAGGCCGCTGGCTGCCGCCAACAAGGGGAGCGACGCGGCCTTCGTGGGCCGGGCCGTGATGATCGTGCCGAGCAGCCGCTGCGACGTGTTGGGGACGATCGAGCGCACCTGGTTGGACGTGATCCGCGGATTGGCTCCGACCATCAGCGCCACGACGCCGGCGACATGCGGCGAGGCCATCGACGTCCCACTGAGGTACTCGTAGGTACCACGGGGAAACGTCGAGTAGACCTCGACGCCGGGGGCCATCACCTGGTGCTGCGTCGGCGAATTACTGGCGTAGTTGGAAAACGAGGCAATCATCCCCTGGTAGTCCACCGCGCCCACCGACAGGCCGTACATTGTCGAGTACGCTGCCGGATAGAGCGGCGACGCGGCGATTTCGGGGTAGCCGAAAAAGCTCGCCGACTCCTGGGAATTGCCTGCCGCGGCGACAGCGATGACGTTGCGCGACGCGGCATAGGCGAGGGCGTCCTGGATCGCCGCCACCGGGCGCGAGCCGAACGACAGGGTCGGCCCGACCTCGGGCAGCGTGCGGATGCTCATGTTGATCACGCGGGCGCCGTTGTCGACGGCGTAGCGGATCGCCTTGGCGACCGACGTGTGGTAGTCGTCGAACGTCGGGAACGTCGGATCCTTCACCTTGAGCGGCATGATCTTGGCATCCGGAGCCACGCCGGTGACGCCGATGCCGTTGCGGAGGGCGGCGATCGTGCCGGCCACATGGGTTCCGTGACCGTCGTCATCCATCGGGTCGTTGCTGCCGCGACCGCCGTTGCCGTTGAAGTTCCAGCCCCGGATGTCGTCGACGTAGCCGTTGCCGTCGTTGTCGATGCCGTCGCCGGGCACCTCGCGGGCATTCACCCAGATATTGCTCGCCAGATCGGGATGCGTGTAATCGACACCGCTGTCGATCACCGCGACGGTGACGCCACGGCCGGTGTACCCGCGTGCCCAGGCTTCGGGAGCCTTGACGAGATCCTGCCCCCAGGCGTTGCCACCGAGATCGGGCGTCTGGACGAACGGCTCGATCCGACCCGACGCCTGGGCGACGGCAGCGGCCGCGTTGACCAAGCCGAAACCGAACACGGGGTTGAATTGCTGCGCACGGGTGACGATCGTCGTCACGGCCTGGGCCGAGTTGAGCTTGACGTTGACTGGCTCCGAGAGAACCACGGCGAACGTCAGCGGTTTGCTTCCCGCAGGAAGTCCGGCGATCGTCGGCACGGCGACCTGCTTGAAACGCTCACCGGGGGCGAACGTGATCCGTCCGCTCATCGCCTGGTAGTCGATTCCCGCCTTCGCACCGATGTCGGCCGTGCGGTAGGACACGCTCGCGCCGGCGGCGCCGGCTGGCGCCGGCAGCGTAAGTTCGAAGGCGGCGGCCGAACCGCGGATCACCGTGGCGGCGACCCTCATGCTCAGTCCCGGAGGCGCCGCTGGGGGTGCCGCCATCTGGGTGAAGGAGAAATCAGCCGAAGCAGCGAACGACGTCGTCGGCCGGGCGAGGACGGCGGCGGCGGGTGGGACGGCGGCCTGGCTGCCGAAGTCATCGCCGGGGCCGACATCCGCGACCGGATCGGACCAGCCGGCCGAAACGTCCATCACGACACGCGGCTCGAGGGATTCCACTCCGGTCTGCCGCCGCGGGTGCCGACGCTGCCGTTTCGCACGCATGGAATCCTCCCCTTCTCCCCAAATGATCAGCGCAAACGCCCCATTTTCCCGCTTTGAGCGTACCGCGGGGGTCGAAACGACGCCAGCACCGGGTACGCACGCCACCGCCCTGGGGTTCACTTCGGCCGGATCCGGCGCAGGAGAGGAACGACGCGGCTTCCGCGCGGAGGGGGCAGGCCGGGGGGGATCGACCGGTTCCGGGCTTTGTCCCGGAAATGCTCATGGTGCGCATGGCGGGGAGTCGATCACACCTGACGATCATGCCGGTTGCACCTTCACCGGGGACATTGCCGCCCGGACAACCGGCCACCGTCGGGAACAAGGCGCCATGAGCACCGCAGATTTCGGTCCGGCCAGCGCGGTCGACCTCGAGCGGCAGGAGAACCCCGGGGCTCGGGAGCGGCAGCGTCGCCGGCGGCGGCGGCGCGCGGTTGCAGCCCTCCTCCTCGCGCTCGTCGGCGGCGGCGCCGAACGGGCCAGCGCGCAGACCGGCCAGGTGGCGATGGCCCCTGCCGGCGGCATCGTCAACCGCGCGGCGGCGGGATTCGGCAACCTCAACGCCAACGGCCCCGGCTGGTTCTATTACGGCCTCAACGCTGCCGACCGTGGCCTCGGCTACCAGGGCAGCTACATGACCCTGGGGGCGTTCATCCCGTATGCCGAGGACGACCTCGGCGGATTCTGGGCGACCGATCTCCGCAGCCATCTGTCCAATTACGGCGGCTTCTTCTCCAACGTCGGCTTCGTCCGCAAGCAGTTCTGGGGCGGGGCGCTGGCGGGCGTCGGCGTCTACTGGGACTACGACGGCGACGAGAACATGTATGCCGACAGCATCATCACCGACTCCACCGGAACCTACGTCGCCAATGGCGGACAGTCCTACAACCAGGTCGGTGTGTCTGGCGAGTTCCTCACCGACTGGGGCAATCTGCGCAGCAACGGCTACATCCCCGTCGGCAGCACCGCGTCGGTGAGTGGCCCGTACGTCGGCAGCTCGCTGCTGTGCGACCTCGGGATCACGGCCGCCCTCGCCGGTGCCGACCTCGAGGTCGGCGCCTACGTCCCGGGATTGTCTGACTGGGCGGGCATGGTGAGCGTCGGCGGCTACACCTTCGGCAATGCCCGCTACAACGTGCCTGGGGGCCAAGACGTCGTCCCCTACTTCGGCGGCGTCTACACCCGTCTCGACATGACGTTCCTCGACAACTGGGACTTCTCCCTCCAGGCCAACAACGACAGCTACTTCGACTGGACCGGCTTCGCCCGCCTCACCTACCGGATGGGCGGATCGCGGCGCCGCACGGTGGCCGACCAGATGGAGCAGCCGATGATGCGCAACGAGCACATCGTCCGCGCCTACCAGCCGGCCCGCCAGGCGATCAATCCGCTCACCGGCAGCCCGTGGCGCGTGATCCACGTCGACAATTCGGTCGCCGCCGGCGGCACGGGCACCGCCGAAGCGCCGGTCTCGTCGCTGGCCGGTGCCCAGGCGGTGGCGACGCTCCCGTACGACATCGTCTTCGTCCACCAGGGCGTCAGCGCGGTCACTCCGTACACCGGCGGCTACACGTTCGCGGCCGCCAATCAATTCCTCGTCGGCCAGGGCACGGCGATGCGGGTGCCGACGACGACCTGCGGGCTGGTGCCGCTGTGGGGCAACACACCCGGAGCGGAGTATCCGGTCCTCGCCAACGGTGCCGGTACGGCGATCACGCTCGCCGCCGGGTCGGTGGTCGACCACCTCGAGGTCACCGGCAGCGCGATCGGCATCTCCGACGGCGCCGGGCTGCCGGCCGGGAGCTACACGATCGTCAACGACGTCCGGCTCATCGGCAGCGGCCCCAACCAGCGCGGCATCCTCATCCAGGATCTCGCCGGCGGCAATGCCCAGTTCAACTTCTCAAACCTCTCCGTCACCAACATGACCAACGACGGTCTGGCGGTGATCACCAGTGCCGGCGGCGACCCGAAGGTCAACGTCACGAACTCGACGTTCGACGGGAACACCAACTCGGGAATCTATATCAAGGACCTGTACAACGACGGCCGCGTCTACGTCACCAACTCCAGCATCAGCAACTCCTCGGCGGCCGGGATCACGGTCGAGGGCGGGCAGCTGGCGGTCTTCCAGACGACATTCGAGACCAATGGCAACGCCGGTGTCAGCGCCACCGGCAATTCGGTGGTCCAGGTGGCCAACTCGGAATTCATCGGCGAGACGATCGGGGTCAACGGCTTCGCCAACGGTGCCGAGACGCTCGACATCACGCTCACCGACAACCGCATCGGCACCGTCAGCGGTGGCGACGGCATCAGCCTGTCGGTCGCCGACCAGGTGGGGGCGATCGTGAACGCCAACCTCGTCGGCAACCGGCTCGTCGCCGGCAAGGATACGACGACCAGCGGTGGCACGATCCGGCTCACCAACACCGGCGCCGCCTGGGGCGTGATCACGGCCGCCGATCCCGACATCGTCGTCTACGATCCGAGCTTCGGCGAGATCTACATCAAGGCCAGCGACAGCACGAACCTCAGTGCGATCAACAACAACGCGAGGATCTTCGAGGTCCCCGGCCAGTTCACCTGGGACGACATCACGTACATCCCGCCGCAGCCGATCTACGATCCCGCCCTGTTCGTCCCGGTGCCGCCGCAGTGATGCCCCGCAGGGTCACGGCAGGACGCAGACCGCGTCACCACGGCGGATCGGCCCTGGACCCGACAGCCCGCGGGTGTTGATGGCGAGGCGGTAGAGGTGCCCCCACGAGGCGGCATCGACGTCGCCGCGGAGGCTCACCCGCCGGCGCGATTCGAAGGCGGCGCGGAACAACCCGTCGTCGCGGCCGCTGGCGCTGTCGCGGGTCGGCACGGGGCAGCGGCGGCAGACGCCCGTCGCCAACCAGGTCTGGCCTCCGACGGCGAACCGCCGCGGTTCCGCCGGAGGCCGGTCAGCGAGCGTGCCGGACGCGTCGGCCGCAGCCGGGCAGGCCAGCGCGTCTTCCCAAAACGGCGCCGGGCCGACGACCTCGAGGTTGACGCGGAACCGGCGCCGCACCTCGGCGTGGGGCAGGCGGAACCATTCCGCCACGGCGTCGAGCGTGGCGGCGGCGGCGACCGTCGCCCCGGGGGCATCGCGATCGTCGGGAAACCCGCCCTCCACGCGCTCCTCGAGGAGCACGGGCATGGCGAGGACGGCGCTCAACCAGGCACAGGGCCCGGCCTCCCCGGGCACGAGCGGAAACTCCTCGGCGGTGGCCCGGCAACGCGGCGGCAGGTCGGCAGCCGCGTCGACTTCCAGCCGGACCCGCCGCGCGTCGAGATCGAACGCGGCCCGGACGCCATGGAGCCGGGGGGTGCGCTTGGCATTGACGACGCGCCCGTCGAGATCGACCAGCCGCCAGCGCCGATCCCCGGCGAGGCTGCCGCCTTCCTGCACCAGCGCGTCGTCGATGTCGATGCCGTCGAGGCTCTTCACCGGGTAGATCGTGATCCGTCCGAGGATCCCGTCCGGATCGGCCATGCGTCTCCGCGCCCCGAACGGTGCTTCGTCGGTCACATCCGGAAGTTGAACGTCTGCCAGAGCAGGCGCAACAGCCACTGCGCCACGGTGCGGCCACCGACGCGGATCCGTGCCGTGCCGCGCATCCCGGGCGTCAGCAGCCCGTCGCCGTCGTCGAGGTGGACCAGCGCCTCGTAGCTGGTGGAGATCGGCTGCTCGCGGCCGGCGGCGTCCGTCTGCGTCGGCACCTGACCACCCGCCTTGACGCTGAGGCGCTCCGCACCCGCGGAGAGCTGCATGACCGCCACCTCCTCGACGGTGCCGCCGAGCGTGCGCCATGGCAAGGCATCGAGCTTCATCTCCACCGGCTGCCCGCGGGCGATGAACTCGATCTCCGACTGGTCGACGACGAGCGCCGCCTCGAGGATGCCGGCCTCGCCGACGTGGCACAGCACCGTGCCCTCCGCCAGCATGGCACCGAGATTCGCCTCGTCGAGGACGTGCCCGCTCCAGGACGGCAGCCGGTCGGCATCCTGCGGCGGGGCCGCCACCACCGGCGCCGGCAGGACGACGCCGTCGCGCGGAGCGACGAGGATCAGATCGCGGCGGTCGCGCTGCTTCTCCTCGAGCTGCTCCTCGAGGCTGGCGAGCGTCTCCTCGGCGGTCCCGACCTCGAGGCCCGCGGCCGGATCCTCGAACCGCTCGCGGCGCAGGCTCTCGAGCCGGGTGCGTTGCTGGGCCGCACGCCCCTCGAGATCGGCGATCGCCAAGTCGAGATCGACGCTCGCCAGCCGCGCCACCTCCTGCCCGCGGCTCACGCGGTCGCCGGGGCGGACCGCGACGCTCTCCAGCCGGCCCGCGACCGCGACGTACACCGTCTCCTCGCCACGCGGCCGCAGTTCGACCGGGCACCAGACGCGGTGCGGCAAGGGCACCAGCCCCAACGCCGCGACGACCGCGGTGGCGGCGGCGGCGGTAGCGAGGAGATTGCGGGATTTCACTTCGTCGCGCCTCCCGGGCACGCTGAGGAACTTGATCATCCCATGCACCGGGCGGACCACCAAACCCCACAGCGCGCCGGCGGCGAGCACCTGCCCGATGATCTCGAGGCGGTACGGTTTGAAGACGTTCCACACGAACAAGAAGATCGACGCCGTCACCAGCCAGCCATACAGGCTGCTGGCCACGGCGTAGGCGGCGAACGCCCAACGGTTGCGCGTCGGGAGGAACGGATCCTCGGGCTGCTCGATCCCCAGGCACCACCGGCTGGCGAACCGGCCGAGGATCGACGTCGCCTTCTGGCGGAGGTTGGGGATCTCGAGGACGTCGGAGAGGATGTAGTAGCCGTCGTAGCGCATCAACGGATTGGCGTTGAACAGGATCGTCGACACGCTGGAGACGAACATCACGTCGAGGCACAACTGGTTGAACGTGCCGGCGTGGGAATTCCACCACAGGTACGTGGCGATCGAGGCGATGATCAGCTCGACGTACATCCCGGCGGCGCCGATCGCCGCCCGCTTCCACTTGCTCGGCAGCATCCAGCTGTCGGAGACGTCGCAGTACAGGCACGGCGTGAACACCAGGAGCATCACCCCCATCTCGTGGCACTCACCGCCGTAGTGCTTGCACGACAGCCCGTGGCCGAACTCGTGGATCACCTTCGTCACCGCCAGCGCGGCCGCGAGGTAGATCCAGTTGCCCGAGGCGAAGAACTGGTTGAATGCCGGCAGCCGGCTGCGGAACTCGTCGAAGTTCACCAGCACCAGGCCGACCGCCGACGCGACCAGGACCAGCATCGCGGCGATCGCCGGCGGCTCGAACAGCCAGCCGAACAGCGGATCGAGGCGGGCGAGGAGGCGGTCGGGGTCGATGCCCCGGAACCGCATCGCCATGATGTTCGCCAGCCACGCCTGCCACTGCCGCCAGAGCCGCTGCCGGCGGCGCTCGAAGAGCTGCGGCCCCTGGCCGGAGCGGTCGCCGATCACCAGCCCGGACCGGTGGAGGGTGGCAATGAACCGCGACAGTTCGTCGAGCCCGATCCGCCGCGGCGGGAACCGTTCCTCGAAGCGCGCCTGGAGCGTCTCCAGGCTGACCCGGCCGTCGAGCATCTCGAGCAGCGCGTACTCCTCGGGGCGGAAACGGTAGTAGGCCAACGAGATCGGATCCTTCACCACCCACCAGGCCTGCCCCTGGTGGATCTGCCGGTTGGCGACCAGATCGCCACGGCGCCGCAGGCCGATGGCGCGCGTCGTGCTCGACCGGAAGGCGTCGGCGGCGGTCGACATCGGACGCCTCCGGTCGTCAGCGCGCCGCGGGCGCGGCGTCGTCGACCGGGGCGGCGACCTCGCGGCGCACCGGCGGCAGCGGCGGCTGGTTGGAATGGATCGTCATCCGCGCCGTCTGACCGGGGCGCATCAGCCACGTACCGGCATCGGACGCGAGCCGATTGGTGACTTCGGCCCACACCCGATACTCCCCCCCTGACTCGACGATCGGGCTGGTGAACACGATCCGCCCGGGGAACGTCTCGACGCGCTGGTCGGCGAGCGTGATGTCCACCGTCACGGGCCGGTCGCGGACCGCCGCGGGATCGTGCCGCGCCGAATTGACGTAGCCCTCGACACGGAGCGTGTCGGCACGGACGACCCTGGCGAGGGGATCACCCGGCTGCATCCACTCCCCACGGTGCGGAAACACCTCGACGACGACGCCGTCGAGCGGCGCGGTGATCAACCGCCGGGCGATGGCGTCGCCGGCGGCCTCGACCTCGACCTGCTTGGCGGTCGCGGTCAGGCCGGCGATCCGCTGCTCGAGGCGGGCCTGCTCGATCGACAGTTCGCTCTTCTGCTGGTTGAGTCGGAGGCGATAGATGTCGATCTCGGTGATCGCCCCAGGCGACGTGCGGTTGGCATTGATCGCCTTCTCCAATTCCGCTTCGGCGACGTCCTTGGCGGCGACTGCGTAGCGGATGTCGACGTCGTTCTCCGCTTTGGCCACCGCCTGCTCGTACTCGGCGCGGGCCTTGCGGCGGTCGGATTGCGGCTGGCTGTCGTCGATCCGGGCGATCACCGCCCCGCGGGCGACCGTGTCCCCCTCGCGGATCACCAGGTCGACGAGGACACCGGCCTCGCGGGCGGGCACCTTGGCCTCCTCGACGAGTGACACCAGGCAGTTGGAGAGGATCGGTTCGTTCGCCGGCGACTCCGTCTCGACCGACCGCGGACGCGGCGTTGGCGGATCAGCGGCGTTCGCCGCCCCTGGCAACGCGGGTGCGAGGGCCAACGCGATCACCGCCAGTGGAGCGATCCGTGCGGCCGATCGGCGGACGGGAGGTCGGGCCATGGGGGAGCTCACTCCGGCGACGGGGGCTGCTCGCCGGGACGACGGCGGCACGGGGATGACACGCACGCGGACCACTGATTCACCGTGTCGGAGACGGGGTCAGAAAAGCCGGAACAAGACCTGCGATTGGATGAAGGCGAGGACGTCGTGAAACCAGACGTACCCCAGCGAGCGCCGGCCGCAGGCGATCCGCGCCGTCACCGTCGCTCCGGCACCGAGCTCCTCGCGGTCGTGGTCCGACGGGTCGATCGTCACGCGCACCAGGGCGACGTTGCCGCTCTCTCCACGGACCTCCGCCTGCTCGTGGATCTCCTTGACGGTGCCACGGTGCCGGGTGCCGGGGTCGGTGGCGACGATGTAGTCGACCTCCAACTCACGCCCGGCCTGCTTCGCCGCGGCCGCGGCGGCGTTGACATGGCCGAGCCGGTCGTCGGGGAGGTGGAGCTCGAGCTCCCACGGCCCCTGCTTGTCGGCGACGGTGAGCAGCACCTGCCCCTTCTCGACGGGGCGCAGCAGCAGCCGGTCGGCGACCTGCCACGTCACGACCTGGCCGTCGATCGGGCTGGCGACGTCGAGCTCCCGCTTTTTGCTTTCGTAGAGCTTCCGCTGGGCGTCGAGGCTCTCGATCTCGCGCTGGAGCTGCGCGGCCCGCCCCTGCATCCGGGTCCGCTCGTCGGCCGAGATCCGCTTGTCCTCGAGAAGCGCCCGGCGCGTCGAGACCAACTGCTCCTCGCTCGACGCCTTCCGCCCAAGGACGTCGGTGAGGGCGACTTCAAGATCGGTGTTGCGGAGCGTGAGGAGGAGCTGACCCTGGCGGACCTCGGCGCCGTGGACGATCCCCGGCGCGATCTCCTTGACGACGCCGTCGACGCCGGCGAAGACGTCGCGCTTGCGGACCGGCTCGAGCGTGCCCTTCCCCTCGAGCCGCAGTTCGGCCGGGATGAACACCAATGCGGCCACCGTCGCCAGGGCAGCGAGGCCGGCGAGCACCGTCCGCGGCAGGTTGCGGGCGCTGGTCAGCACGCGCGACCGGCCGAGGAGATCGACGACCGGAAACAGCGGCAGCCCGGTGTGGTCCAATGCGTTGGCCAGCGCGATGCTGCCATGCTCGGCGCACACCTCGACCCGCGCCTTCCGTCCGCCGTCGAACGTGCTCGACGTGAACCACTCGGCGACGAGGACGCCGATCGGCTCGGCGCCGACGTCGGCCGGGGGCACGGTCTCGGCCTTGGCGACCGCGACGGCGTCGACTCCGCCGGGCTTGACGACCGGGGTCTTGCGCGGCCGGACCAGCGGGATGATCGCCAGGCTCGTGGCGTGCGATTCGTCGATCGACTGCTCGAGCGCCTCCTCGATCTGTGGCGGCAGTTCACGCGCCGGATCGGGATGCCAGAGCGCTTCCCGCGCCCGGGCGACGACCCGCGCCAGGGCCTCGATCGCCTGGACCGCGGTCGCGCGACGCTCGACCGATTCCTGGCCGCTGACCGCCTCGAGCCGGAGGCGGCGGCCGCGGCGCACCAGCACGCTGACCCGATCGCAGCCGATGATCCGCCTGGCCTCATTGGCGAGGATGAAGGCGGTGGCGACCGGATCGAGCGACTCGTGAACCTGCCGGCTGAACCGGTCGACCTGCACGAGCGCCGCCTGCTGGCTGTCGAGGGCCTTGACCTGGCGCCGGACGAGATAGCCACTGGCGACGCCCGCCACCTGGTCGACGAACACCAGGTAGCCCTGCTCGACCTCCGGTTGGTTGTGGTGGTGGAAGACCTCGACCAGCCCCGCCCGCGCCCCGCTCTTGTCGAGCGGGGCCGCGATCACCAGCAGGTCGGTCGGGTTGTCGGCGATCGCCTTGCCATCGGGGCCCGCGAGGCTGGCCCGGGCCGGAACGAGCATCCCGTGCGGTGCGGTCAGCAGCGACTGGACGAGCCGGCCGTGCGATTCCTGGGCCTCGTTCGACTGCGCCAAGCCGGTGGCGGGAATCCCGGCGTGGCAGATCGGTTCGCAGCGTCCTTCGTCGCCGACGAGCCACACCAGCCCGCCGACGGCCCCCATCGCCTCGATCACCCGGTCGAGGACACCCCGGAAGAAGTCGGCCTCGGCGATGTCGGTCCGGCCGAGTTGGTCGATTTCGCCGATGATCGCTCGGATCTGCTGCCGCGACTCCTCGACGACGTGTCGGTCTACGGTACTCATGCGATCCACCACCCTCCGCAAGGACCGCCGGCCGGATGCCACCCGCCCGGGGTGGAAGCCACCCCCGGCTACGGGCGGCGCCGGAGGACGACGGACGGTTCCCAGGATATCCCAATGGTACGGCGGTCACCGCGAAATGTGCGGCCCGGGCGCACGCCGTCGGGCGGCGCGGTACCGCGAGGCCCGCGCCGCCGACGGCCTGCCGGAAGCCGTGACGCCGATCACGGGACCCCGACCATCGAGGGGCCCACGCTGACCGGCTCCCGCGTCAGGCCTTCGTCACCTGTTGGTGGACGACCCGCTTCTGGACGTCGGTCTCGAGCATGCCGAACGCCTGCTCGTAGCGCTGGACAGCCATGCCGAGCGCGTAGGCCAGACGCTTGGCGGTGAAGAAGTTGACGATGATCCTCTGCGTCAGTTGGATCGTCTCGGGCGACGTGCCGGCAACCTGCTTGTTCAGGCCGAAGTCGACGATCAGTTCCTCCGGCGTCCCGGTGACGCGGCAGAAGTTGGCGTAGGTGGCGACGATGTGCGACTCGTCGACGGGCACCTGCATCGGCTCACCGACGGGACGGGCCTGGGGGACGACGCGCGGTTCTTCGGACATGCTCGCTCCACAACGTTGGAAAAGGAGGTCACGACCGGTGACCGGCCGACACGGGACGCTTCCCGGTCGCCGCCCACCCACGCAACCGCCGGCGGAGTTTACCGCCCCCCGCCCCGGCGGGCGAACGATCCGGCGGAGAATGGCCGTCGGCAGCGTCTCCGCCGACAGGCATCACCACCGGCCGCGGGGCGGGAGCCCATGGCGTGAAAGCCAGCCGGCGCTGACGAATCGGCGCACAAGCGCCATGAACAGGCGCCGTGAGTCGCCATCGTCGGGCGTTTCCCCGCCGTCGGCCATCTCCCAGCCCCGCCAGCCGAGGCGCCGCGACCACCCCCGCTCGCGGCCGACCGCATCGACGCGCTCCGCCACCCGCAGTGCCCACGCGGCGCCGAACGTCTCGCGAAATGCCGACCAGGCGGCATCGACCGGTTGCAGGCCGCGGCGGGCAGGCCAGACCGCCGCAGCCATCGCCGCCACCCCGATCACGAGGGCCGCGGCCGTGTCGCGCTGCCCGCTCACGCCGCGGTCATCGAAACCGACCAGACAGGGCAGCGCCACGAGGAGTTGACCGCCCGCGATCGCCGTCGCGGCCATGCCGCGACGCGTCGCGGCATGGTTGAGCCAACCGACGAGGATCATCACGGCCACGAGCCCCCTGAGCACGACCGGGACGTCGGGCACGGTCCCCGGGCGGACGAGCGCGGCGGTCGCCGCCGGCAACGCGATGACGACCGCGGCGGTCGCGACGATCGCCTGCCAGACCCCGTGCTGCGGCCGCTTTGCACCGAGCAGGGAGAGCGCCGGGCAGACGCCGAGGGCGACCAGGGCGAGCCGCCGGCAGGCCGCTGCGCCGGGATCGGCCCCGGGCGCGTTGAAACGCTCGATCGCCAGCGCCACTCCCGCGGCCGCCGCCCACCAACACGCCGGCACGGCGGTCGAGCCCCGGGCCCGCCACGCCCCGACGAGCGCCGCACCCACGACCAGCAGGCCTGCCGCCACTCCGAGCAACGCCGTCGGTTCCATGCCGCAAGACTACCCGCCCTCGCCGGCATGCCCTCTGGTAGCGATCGTGCCGGTGGTGCGGGACGGCGACGCTCCGCGGCAGGGGGAGGCAGCGAGGATCCGAACATCTTCGGGAGGGGTTTCGGCGGAGGCCCCCGTTCCGGACCGTCGTGGAACCCGAGTGATGCCCGTGAAGCCCCGCGAAACCGCCGCTCTGGCGGTCGCAGTCGTCGTCGTCGCCATCGGCCACAGGGCCGCGGCGATCGAGATGTTCACCAACTTCGGCGACGGGAGCCGGATCGGTCTGCCGAGCCTCGAAGTTCCGATCGAGGCCTACCCGGGAATCCCCCTCCGCAGCGACCGGATCAGGGCGCGGAGGGCCCTGCGTACGCCACTGTCGCGGTCCCAGCCCACACGTCCACCGACGCCACCGGCACGCGGCGGTGCCACCGGCGCGGCATCCCGGCCGTCACCCGCTCCCCCGTTACCGCGGGGAAGCGTGCCCAGCCCGGTCGCCGATCCAGAACCGCTGCTCACGCCGAAGAGCCGCTGACCGCGCCCGCCTGGCAGGTCACTTCGGCGCCGCCTTGATCTTGTCGAGGAGGTCGACAGCCTCGGCACGGGTCGCGAAAAACGGCTCGCTGCCGAGCATCTGCTCGAGGATCTGCCGGGCCTTGTCCTTGTCTCCCTTGTCGGCCAGGACGCGGGCCAGGTAGTAGCCGCCGTCGGTCGGCAGCTGGTTGCTCTGCATCACCTGGGCGAAGATCCGCTCCGCCTCCTCGCGCCGGCCGACACGGTAGTAGACCCAGGCCAGGGTCGTCAGCGCCGCTGGACCGATCGCGGCGTTGTCGCGGGTCATCTTCACGTTGCCCTCGGCGAGCTCGACGGCACGCTGCCGGGCGTCGCGGTCCTCCGACTCGACGAGCACCAGGGCCAGCGAATTCGCGGCGGCGAAATTCCCCGGTGATTGGGTGTGGGCGTCGTTGAAATACTTCTCGGCGCCGCGGTAATCACGCGCGATCCGGGCCACGGTGCCACGCACCAGCTTGGCACCGAGGTTCTTCTCGTCGAGCGCCAGCGCCGCATCGGCGTTGGTCTTCGCCGCTTCGAGGTCGTTCTGGCCGAGGAACCATTCCGCCGCCCCGAGGAGGACGGTGATGTCCTTGGGGGCGGCCTTGACCGCCGCCTCGATCTGCTTGCGGGCGACGTCGCGCTTCTTGGCATCGCTGTACAAGCGGGCCATCCACAGCTCGGGCTGCAGCGACTTCGGGTCGAGCTTCTTCGACTCCCGGAACTGTTCCAGGGCCTTGTCGGTCTCGCCGAGCTGGAAGAGGACGATCCCGAGCCGCTGCCGGGCGCTGGCATTGTCTGGATCGAGGGCCATCCAGGCATCGATGTGCTTGCGGGCCGTCTCCCACTGGCGTCGCGCTTCCGCCACCGCGGCGAGCCCGGCATTGCTGCGGATCTCGAAGTCGCGCTTCCGCTTCGGATTGTCCATGAACGCCTTGGTCAGCTCGGTGGCCTTGTTGAACAGCAGGCTCGACTCGGTGATCCGCCGGTCCTGGAAGGCCAGGTCACCGAGCATCAGGTAGGGCTCGGGGTCGGCGGGAAACTTGTTCGTCGTGTCCTCGAGCTCGCCACGCGCTTCGGCGAGCCGATTCACGTTCATCCACAGCATCGCCATCATCACCCCCGACGGCGGCAGCTTGGGGTTGTTCGATCTGACGCGCTCGAGGATCGCCTTGCAGCCATCGATGTCGCTGGCCATGAACCGACCGATGGCGTTGTTGACCTCCTCGGAGTTGTCGTCGTCGGAGACCGCCTTGCCGATGAGCATCTGCGCGGTCGGCTGCTGCTGGGCCGCGGCGACGCCTCCGCACACCAGGGCCGCGACGACCGCGAGGGCCGGGGCGCACCGGGGCTGGAAGTGGATCCCGCGGACAGCCGCGGCGGACGGGAGCGGGAATCGGCGGCGGAGCATTCGCAGGATCTCCTACGGGCGGAACGGAGGTTGGACCCGTCACGATACACGCTGCCGGCACCGGCTCAAGCCTCCGCCCGCCGTCCACGAGCCACGGGCCGGAGGCGTCACCAGGGGGGCGTTTTGTGATACCCTCGCCCGGACCGGCACGCGTGGGAACCTGGCCAAGGGCGTGGCCGCCGAGAGATCCGGGGGAGCGTCCCGGGGTTGGCAAACGGGAGCACGGCATGCTGCTCGGCGCGGTGTTCGAACGCGAGGTGACCGTCGCGCCCCGGGCCCGCGGCCTGTTCGTCGCCCGGGCGGTGTACTGCGGCGCGCTCTTGGCGATCATCGCCACCTGCTGGCTGGTCGTCACCGGGACCCAGTCGGTGTCGACCGCCGGCGACACGGCCCGATTCGGCGCGACCCTGCTGCGGATCCTCGGGCCGCTCCAGCTCGCCCTGGCGATCCTCGCCGCCGCGCTGGCCGCCGCGGTCGCGGTGAGCACCGAAAAGGACCGGCGGACGCTCGAATTGCTCCTCGTCAGCCGACTCACCGACCGCGAGTTGGTCCTCGGCAAGCTCGCCGGGAGCCTGGTGCGGGTCGTGCTGCTGCTGCTGGCCGCGGTGCCGATGTTCGCGATCACCTCGCTGTTCGGCGGGGTCACGATGCCGCAACTCGTCCGGCTGTTCGTGGTCACGCTGGCAGCGGCGCTGACTGCCGCGAGCATCGCCACGACCGTCGCCTTCTGGAAGGACACCACCTTCCAGACGCTGTCGATCACGCTGTTCCTGCTCGCGACCTGGACCGCCTTGGGAGAGACCCTCGCCGCGACACGCGGGCCCGACGCCGGTGCGGCGGTGTCACCGGCCCGGGCGGTGTTCGCCGCCTTGGCGCCCGACGGCGGCCGGACCCTGGCGCCGTTCCTCGGGATCTGTGCCGCGATCGTGATCGGGGCCAATGCCGTGGCAGTGGCCTGCCTGCGCCGTTGGAACGTCGCCCGCGAGCAACGGCTCCCGGCGACCGCCGAACGCGAGGCGGCAGCCTTCCGCCCCGCGCGGCGGGTGTGGCGGAACCCGATCCTGTGGCGTGAGACCTGCACCCGCGCCTACGGGCGGATGCTGATCCTCGTGCGCTTGGCCTGGCTGGCACTGTTCGCGGTCGCCGTGGCGGGCATCCTGCGCGAGGCCGGCTCGCCGCGCCCCGACCGCCTCGCGGTCGCGATCGCCGTCATCCCGATGGCGCTGGCCAGCCTCGTCGCCGTGGCGGCTCTGGCGGTCACCAGCATCACCACCGAACGCGATCGCGGGGCGCTCGACTTGCTGCTGGTCAGCGACCTGGAGCCGAAGGAATTCGTCTGGGGGAAGCTGATCGGGGTGCTCGTCGTCGCCCGGGAGATGGTGCTCCTGCCGCTGGCGACCTGCGCCGTGATGGCGGTCACGGGGATCACCACCGCCGAACACGCCCTGTACCTCGCCGCCGGGATGGCCGCGCTGGTGTTTTTCGTCGCCGTCCTCGGCTTCCACGTCGGGCTGTCCTACACGTCGTCGCGGCAGGCGATCGCGGTCGCGCTGGGGACGGTCGCCTTCCTGTTCATCGGCGTGGCGACGGCGATGCGGATCATGGTCGCCTTCGACACGAGCTTCGAACTCCAGCTCGCGCCGTTCCTCGCCGTGATCGTCGGCGGTGCGGTCGGCCTGTACGCGGCGCTGTCGGCGCGCAATCCGTCGGCGGCGATCGCCTGGGCGTCGGCGCTGCTCCCGGCACTGACCTTCGTGGCGATCACCGGATTTCTCCAGGGCAACAGCCTCCAAGTGCTGCTGGTGGTCCTCGTCGCCTACGGGTTCGCGACGACGGCATTGCTCGTGCCGGCGATCGGGGCCTTCGATCTCCTCACCGGGCGGAAGTCGGCCGGCGACTGACGCGCGGGGTGGGTGTCAACGCCGGGTCGTGGCCGGGTCGGGTGACGCCGCGACCGCCGACGAGGGGGGCGTGAGGAGGGCGGCGAGCCGGGCCGCCGCCTGCGGTGATCCCTCCGTCCCCGCCGCGTCGAGGGCGCGGCGGTAACTCGCGACCGCGTCGGCGGTGCGCCCCAATGACTCCTGGGCCGCCCCCTCCAGGACGAGGACTTCGGGGGGCACGCGATCGGCACCGTAGGTCTCGCCGAGGATCGCGAGGGTCGAGAGGACGCGGCGCGGCTGGCCGAGCCGGCGGTAGACCTCGGCGGTGTCGAGGAGCAACGACCGGTCGTCGGGCGCGAGCGCCAACCCCCGGTGGAACGCGGCCAGCGCCTCGCGATCGTTGCCGCGCGCCAGTGCCACCTGGCCGCGCACGCGCCACGCCACCGCCATCTGCGGGGCGGTGCGGGCCGCCTCGCGCGCGAGCCGGTCGGCATCCTCCAGCAGCCCCATCTCGGTGTACATCCGCGCCCCGACGACGCACAGATCGGCGTCACCCGGGCTCTGCCCCAGCGCCGTGGTGATCTGCTGGACCGCCGCGAGGCGTTCGCCACGTTCCCACAGGACCTCGGCGTAGTGCCGGCGGGCCTCGACGTCGGCCGGGCAGCTCTTGACCGCGCGGTCGAGCAGAGCCTCGGCCTCGTCGTACTGCTGCCGATCGGCGGCGGCGAGGCCTTCGTTGGCCAAGCGCCGCGAGTTCGCCACGGCCGCCGGCGCCGGGCCGACACGGGGCATGAAGCGGCACCCGACCATCGGCCCGATGAGGGCGGAGGTCACCAGAGGCACGACGAACGGCAGGAAGGGCTTCACGGGGGCGGGAGGGTAGCGGCCGGCCGTTGCAGGGGCAATCGCTCCGGCACCGGCCCAGCCTGCGCAGGTCACCACGGCCGGTCGGACCAGTCGTCGATGACGCCCTTGCCCCTGGGGGACGAGCCGCGTACCTAGGTTTCCGTGGACATGCCGTCGATGGCGTTTGTCCGCGTGGGCGACCGCGGGAACCGCAGAGGGTTTCCCGGGGCGCCGTCGGCCGCAGCCAGCGGCCGATCACCGTGGCCACGTTCTCCTCACGGCCGCCATGCCCGGCTGGTCCTCGACATCGCCCGACGCACCCCCGCCCGACCGCCGCGCCACGGTCCGGGGACGGGCACGGCGCGCCACGCCGGGCGCCGGCCCCTTGCTCGCGACCGCGCTGGCGACGTTTCTCGGCGGCTGCGACCTGCGCGACGAAGTCGGCCGTCCCCCGCCAACCCCGACGCCCCTGACGGGCGTCGGTCGTCTCCTCGACAGGCCTCCGGGCCCGACCATCCCCCGGGCCGGCACCACGGGTACGGCGCGGACGGCGGTGGCGCTCGTCGAGGGTTACGACGCGGCGGCGCGCCGGGCCCGCGACGACGGGCTCCGGCTGGTGCTCGTGTTCAAGGCGACCTGGTGCCGCCACTCGGCGCTGCTGGTCTCCCGGACGCTGACCGACCCACGGATCGTGGCCCGTGCCCCGGGGGCGGTGTGGGCGGTGATCGATGCCGACCGCGAGCCGGAGGTCTGCCGTCGCTTCGGGGTCACCGCGTTTCCGACGGTCATCACCGTCGACGAACTGGGCGTCGAAACGCGCCGCCTCGTCGGCAAGCCGTCGGCCGTGGAGCTGGCGGGGCTGCTCGAGCTGCCACCGGCGCACCGGGGAGAGCGGATCGCCAGCGAGGCGAACGACCGTCCGCGCTGAGCGCCCCCCGTGACGGCGAGGCTACTGATACGATCGAGGGCCGCGGTCAGACGCCGCGCACAGGGCGAGGAGCTTCCATGACCGGCGTGCAGGGGACCGACGGCCCGGACCGGCTCCGTCCGGCTCCGCCCGCGGAACGGCCGTTCCACCCCTATCCGGTGTGGACGCCGCGGTTCTGGCACGGGATGCCGGTGTCGGTGTGGGCTGGGCTGGTCGCCGAGCACCATTGCCGCGTCTCACCGAGCCGGATCCCGCTGTTCCTCAGCATCAGCACCGCGACGGCGTTCAACTCCGCCGCCGCCGCGCTGACGACGCTCGTCCACGGGGCACGGCTGCGGCGCCCCCCGCCGACACCGCCTCCGGTGTTCATCATCGGACATTGGCGCAGCGGCACGACGCTGCTCCACGAGCTGCTGATGCTCGACCGCCGCTTCTGCTGCCCCAACACCTACCAGTGCTTCGCCCCGGCCCACTTCCTCCTCACCGAGCGCTGGATGGCCCCGGTGGTGGCCTGGCTGTCGCCATCGAAACGGCCGATGGACGACGTCGCCGCCGGTCCCGACCGCCCGCAGGAGGACGAATTCGCCCTCGCCAACCTCGGGGCGCCATCGCCGTACCGGCGGATGGCGTTCCCGGTGACCAGCCCGCCGACTCCGGTCGCGCTCGACGTCGACGCGCTCACACCGCACCAGCGCGTCCGCTGGGAGGAGGCGATGCGCGCGTTCCTCGCGGCGCTCGCTGTCCGTGACCCCCGCCGCGCCGTCCTCAAGAGCCCGCCCCACACCGCGCGGACGGCGCTCCTCGCGCGGATGTTCCCCGGAGCCCGGTTCATCCACGTGGTCCGCGACCCGTTCGTCGTCTTCCCGTCGACGGTCCGCCTGTGGCGATCGCTGCACCACACCCAGGGGCTGCAGGTCGATCCGGGGACCGCGCTGGAGGACTACGTGTTCAACGCCTTCGAGACGATGTACCGGGCCTTCGAGCGCGACCGCGGCGCCCTGCCGCCGGGGAGCCTCCACGAACTGCGCTACGAAGACCTCGTGGCCGACCCGGTGGGCCGCCTCGCCGAAGTCTACGAATGCCTCGGGCTGGGCGATTTCGCCGCCGTGCGGCCGGCGCTGGAGGCGGAGGCGGAGAACATGCGTTCCTACCGGACGAACACCTACCGCCACGATCCCCGGATCGTCGCCGCGGTCGCGCACCGGTGGGGCGACTTCATCGCCCGCTATGGTTACCGTCCGCCGGAGGCATGAGGGGCACCGCCGCCACGGAGGTGGAACCGGACGCGCTTGCCCGCCTCCAGGGTCCGCTGCTCGGCGGCAAACTCCTCGGGCGTCATCCACAGGCGGGCTTCGGCGCGGCGCCGCGCGAACACGAACCCCACGACCGCGGCCAGGGCCGCCGCGACCGTCACGGCCGCCGCTGCCCGCCAGGCGGCCTCGAGGCCGCCGGCCGCGGAGGCCCCGTCGCCGGCAAGGCCGACCAGCAGCGCCCGGAGTGACCACACCGCCGTGCCCGCCAGCGCGACGAGTACGACCGTCGTCGCCAGCATCTGGCGGAGCGTGTCGGTGGAGGCGATCTGGGCGAGCCGCGCCCACGGGGCGAGCCGACCGACCTGGAACGAGACCCGCGCCGGCTCCCACACGAGGCCGTCCCAGGCGATCTGGACGGCGATCCCGGCGGCCGACGCGGCCAGCGCCAGGAGAATCGTCGGCCGGGCGAGCACGACCACCGCGGCAGCGTACGGCAGCAGCGGCTCGCCGCGGAGCACGGCGGGCAGGATGTCACGGAGCAGATCGGCTCCGGCGGCGAGCGTGCCCTCCAGCCAGCGCGGCAGCAGCAGGACCGTGACCAGGCACGACGCGCCCCAGGCCGGCGCGGCAGCGCCGGGAATCATCCCGGCCCGGCGCGCGGCTTCACGGCGCCGCGGCGTCGGGGGCAGGCTCCGGTCGGTGCTCGTGGCTTCCATGGCGACTTCCGCCGCTCCGGATCAGGTGGTGGCGCGCTCGAGGAACACGGCGGCCGCGGCCGCCGCCTGACCGCTCCAGGCGGGTGCGGCGGCGAGGAGCGTGGCGATCAGGGCGGCGCCGACGACCCCGGCGACGAGCCCCGGTCCGGGGGCGAGGCGCACGGCGCGGAGACAGATCGCGGTGCTGAAGTGGAATGCAACCACCGCGACCAGGGCCGGGGCCGCCAGGCCGAGTGCCAATTCGACGAGCAATCCCGGCAGGCGCTCGAGCAGCGCGACCGGGCCGGTGCCGAGGCCGTTGGCCACCACGCCGACCGGAAACGTGTGCAGGCTGTCGAGCAGCGCGGCCACCATGCCGCGGACACCGCCGGTCGCGAGGAACGCGGCGGCCCCGACCCACCACGCCAGCCGGGCGAGGCCGGGAGCCTGTGGATCGCCGGCGGGAAGGTCGTCGTCCCACGACAGGCCGGTGGTCCCTGCCAGAAGGCTTCCGGCGTAGCCGCCGATTCCCAGGGCCGCGCCGGCGATCAACCCCAGCACCGCGCCGCAGGCCGCCTCACCGGCCAGCAGCAGCGGCAGCGGCGCCGCGCCATCCCCGGTCGCCGTGGTGAGCTTCGCCAGCGCCGGGGATGCCGCCAGCACCAGCGCCAGCGCCAGGCACGTCACGACCTGGACCGGCACGCCAGGGCATGCGGTCCGCGCCGTGACGGCCGTGGCGACGGCGATCCGCAGCGCCGCCCCTGCGGCAGGGCCGACGACGACCAGCAGCGCGGGATCGGGCACGGGGACGGGCATGGTCGGCACGCCGCCTGGAGGGGATCAGTGGGGGGACCGCGCGGCGTGGAGGACCAGATCGACGAGTCGTTCGACCATCCAGGGGAGGGTGATCATGAGCACCGCCGCCATCGCCGCCAGCCGCGGGACGAGCGCCAGGAGCGGCTCGTGGATTCCGGTGGCGGTCTGCACGACCCCGACGCACAGCGCGACGAGGAGGCCGACCAGCAGCAGTGGCGTGCCGACCAGCAGCACCGTCCACAGGGCGTCGCGGACGAGGTCGACGATTTCGGCCATCAGCCCTCCCTCAGCCCGCGTGCTGGAGCCCGTCGAGCAGCGTGCGCACGATCAGCGACCAGCCGTCGGCCATCACGAACACCATCAGCTTCAACGGCAATGCCACCGCCGGCGGTGGCAGCGTGATCAACCCGCTCGACACCACGAGCACCGCGACCAGCAGGTCGATCACCAGGAACGGAACGAGCAGGCGGAACCCGATCCGGAAGGCGACGTCGAGCTCGCTGACGAGGTACGCCGGCAGCAGGCTCTCCAGCGGCACGTCGTCGTACGTCCGCACCGCGGCACCGTGCGACGGGTGGCGCTCGAGGAACAGGAGCATCGTGTCGCGGTTGCCCGCCTCCTCGATCTGGCCCGCCATCCACCGGCGCACCGGGAGGCTGCCCCGGTCGACCGCGGCCGCCAGCTCCAGCCGCCCCTCCTGGTAGGGCACCACGCCGTCGTCCCAGGCCTGCCGCCACACCGGCCAGACCACCAGCGCCGCGAGGAACAGCGCAAGGCTGGCGAGGATCTGGTTGGAGGGGAGTTGCGGGGTGCCGAGCCCCTGCCGGACCAGCGCCAGCACGATCGAGATCCGCACGAACGACGTCGTCATCAGCAGCACCGCCGGCGCGAGGCTCATCACCCCAAGCGCGACCGCGGCCGACACCGAGGCGTCGAGCGACCGGCCGCCGAGCAGCCGCGCCAGCAGGGTCAACGGCGCCGGATCGGTCGGCGCGGCGGCGGTGTCCATCGGCATCGCCCGGACCGCGGCCGGGTCGCTGCCGGCGCCGTCGCCGCGGACTGCGGCGACCGGCCAGAGAGCCAGCGCCACGGCGACCGCACAGCGCCATCCCGTCGCGCGGCGCCCGCCGGTCATGCCGCACCCCGTGCGCCGCTGCCCGACGGCGCGGGTACCGGCGCCGCGAGGACCGCCGGGGGGGCTGGCGGAAGAGGTGCGACGTCCGCTGGGCGGGCGAGCGGCGCGGTGAGCGGCTCGTCCGTCTCGGCGAGCACCTGGCAACCCGCCGGCGAGACGCCGACCAGCAGCGTCCGGCGCCCGAAACGCACGACCCTGAGGGCATGCTGGCCGCCGAGGGGAAGCGTTCCGAGGAGGGAGACCGCATCGGAGGGGAACGACACGTGGCGCGGCACCGTGAGCCCGCGCAGCACGGCGACCGCCGCGGCCAACGCGGCCAGGAACGCCACCAACTGCCAGCCCCACGGCGAAACCTCGGCCCGCGGGCGGGGCCGGTCGCGAAGCACGGCGCCGGCATCGCTCTCCAGCTCGATCGGTGCCGGGGCGAGGCGCCCTGGCGCGGACAGGGGATCGCCGGCCGGCGCTGGCCCCTCGTCGCCCGCCGCGCTTGCCGCCAGCGTGAGGAGGGCGATCGCGATCGGCACGTGTTTCAGGCAGCGTCGGCGGGATCGCATCAGGCCGCCTCCCGCCACCGCGCCGGTGGCTCCGGCGAGAGCTTCACCGCCACGCCCTCGGGAAGCGCGGCGGGAGCGGGATCGACGACGGGACGCCGGTTCCCGGCCCGCCACAGGACCGCCGCCAGCGCCAGCGCGGCGAGTGAGAACACGGTCAGCGCGACCGTCGGGTTGGCCAGCGCGGCGGTCGATTCGCTCCCGGCGCGACCCCAGGGCCACGACACCGGGCTGTCCGACCGCGCCACGGCGGGCTCGTCGGCCGCCACCGGCCGGGATGTCGCCAGACCGGAGGTGAACGGGGTGACCGCGATCTTCGTCCGGGTCGCGTCGGCCACCTCCGGCAGCATCGCGGCCACGAGGTGCGTCAGCCGATCGATCTCCTCCCGTTCGGCCCGCTCCCGATCCTCCTCGGTCCACGTGGCTTCCCCGCGGCGCTGGCGACGGCCGCGGGTCGCCGTGACGACCGACTCGAGATAGGTGTCCGGGACGGCGACGAGGACGTGGACGGAGTCGCCGCTCCCGGCCTCAGCGGTGGCCGGCACCGTGGCACCGACGGCAGCCGGCGAGTTGATCCCGGCAGCGGAAGCCGCGGCGACCGGAGCGGCGGCGGCGCCGAGCGTGACGTCGACGACGACCCCACGGATGAAGCCCAGCGCCTGGCGGACCTTGGCGGCGGTCGCACGCTCCAGCCCGAGCCGCGCGGCGCGGGCCGGATCGGCGACGCCCTCGCTCGGGTCGAGCGGCCCGGCGTAGACGCGGCCACTGCGCAGGTCGGTCACCGCGACCCGCTCGACGGACAACCCGGCGATCGCCGCCGCGACGAGGACGCGGATCGCCTGGACGCGTGCCGGGTCGAGATCGGTGTCGGGCTGTGTGCGGATGCTGACGCTCGCGGTGCGTTCCACGCCGCCGGCGAGCCCCGCGCGAGGGGCGTCGTCGTAGAGGACCGCGGCACGCTCGATCCCCGGCATCGAGCAGAGCACGAGCGACAACTCGTCCTGGACCGCGACGCGGAGCGAATCGGCACGGAGCGCCGCGCTCGTCCACGGTCCGTTGGCCGCCAACGCGCGGCGGAGGCTGGCGCCGAACTCGCGCGGCAGCGCCTCGGCATCGACCAGGGCCCGCATGTAGGCGCTGTGCCGTGCACGGGGCACGTACACCCGTCCTCCTTCGCTGCGGTGGTCGGTGAGTTGGGCGCGGTCGAAGGCCGCTTCCATGATCGCCAGTTCGGACTGCGGGAGGACCGACCCGGGGAGGAGTTCGGTCTCCTCACGGGCGGGGCGGACGCGGAGCGTCCAGGCGGCCGCGGCGCAGGCGAGAACCACCAGGCCCAGGGCCATCGCCTGCACGGGGGCGACGCGCGGAGGGCGCACGGACGCGGTGAGCCGGGAATCCAGATCCATGTCGACGTTTCGCGAACGGGGGGAGAGGGGAGCGGCGCCGGGCCGTCAGGCCGCGCGGCGCTCGGTGAGACGGCGGGGGAGGCGGAGGGTCAGCGCGGTGCCCCCCTCGGGGCAGGCGCGCACCTCGAGGGTGCCGCCGAGCCGCGCGGCGCGGGCGTTCTGGCGATCGAGCCAGGCGCGCTCGACCATGGACAGGGCGGGGCCGGAGTCGGCGACCTCGACCTCGATCGCGTCGGCGAGCAGCACGCTGGTCACCACCACTTCGGGCCGCCCCGGTCCGGTGGCGGCGTGATTGGCACGCCGCGCCCGCGCGACGAGGTCGGCGAGGAGGTCGGAAAGCACGGCGGGATCGGCGTGGAGCACGTGGTCGCGCGACACGTCGATCGACACGTCGGCAGGGACCGCACCGACGGCGGCAGCGACGACGGCGTGAACCGGGATCCAGGTCGCACCGGGTGCGCGATCGGCACGCCAGGGAAGGATCGAGGGTCGCTCGGGAACGCGGGGGGTTTCGGTCATCGCAGCGCTCCGCGGAGGAAGGGGGCAGGACCGGCGCCGCTCAAGCGGGGCAATCGGCGCCGACGTCGGCCGTGGGACCGCAGATCCCCTCCATCAGCCAGCGATTGACGTCGCGGAGGATCGCCGGAGCGAGGTCGTTGGGCTCCTCGTAGATCCTCATCGAGAGCTGGGCGCCGGCGGCGTGGAAGAGGCGGAGCGTGGTGGCGGTGGTGGCGACCAGGCGGGCCTCGGCGTCACGCCGGCAGCAGAGCAGGAACGGAAGCCGGCGGACCGCGGCGAGCCGCGCGAACAGCGCCTCGGCGTGGGGAAACGCGCCCCCCAGCGACACCATTCCCGCGAAGCGTTCGGCATGCCGGCAGGCGATCCGGAAGGCGTCGGTGCCCCCCGTACCGCGACCGACGAGACATACGCGATCGGGATGGACGTTGCCCCGCGCGACCGCCTCGTGGATCGCGTCGAACACCGCCTCTTCGACGGCGTCGACACCGTCGTCGGCCGCGAAGGCCGGCTCGACCGCGAGGTAATTCCGCGTGCTGAGGCGCTGCATCGCCCTGCCGAGGTCGAACCGCCGCGCACCGGGTAGCCAGACGACCAGCGGGTAGGCATAGCCGGGCTCGTAGCCCTGGGGAAGGAACACGCGCGGGGCCTGCCGCGCCGCCGCGCGGGACAAGCCGCGCCGCCAGCGCCGCCGCGACGTGCCGCTTCCGGCAGTCGATTCGTCCCGCCCACCCCCGACTGGGTTCGCCGACATGGCCGTGGCCTCCGCCCTCCGGAGAGGTCCCTCCCCGTGGAGGTCCTCGCCGGTTCATGGCCGGGGGTTTCTAGCCGAACCGGTCACCGTGCCACAACGCCAGCGCTGCGGTGCCGAAACGGCTCTGGCAGGTGGGGCAAACCGGGGAAAAGGCAGAGAATCGACCGGGCGACCCTCCGGCCGCCCGCGCTCCGGTCGGAGGGAGGGTCAGGCCGTGAGCCGATTCATCGCCGCCACGAGGTCGCGGACCGCCGCCACGCTCTTGTCGAGTGCCGCCTTCTCGGCAGGCAGGAGCGACAGCTCGACGATTTTTTCGACGCCGCCGCTGCCGAGGATCACGGGCACACCGACAAAGTACCCGCCGACGCCGTACTCACGATCGCAGTAGGCGGCGCAGGGCACGAGCCGCTTCTTGTCGCGGACCACGGCCTCGACCATCTGCGCGGTGGCCGCCGCCGGGGCGTAGTAGGCACTGCCGGTCTTGAGCAAGCCGACGATCTCGGCACCGCCGTTGCGCGTCCGCGTGACGATCGATTCGAGCCGGTCGGCCGGGATCAGCTGCGTCACCGGGATCCCACCCACGCTGGTGCAACTCGGGATCGGCACCATCGTGTCGCCGTGGCCGCCGAGGAGCATCGCCGCGATGTCTTCGACGCTCACGCCGAGCTCCATCGCCAGGAACGCCCGGTACCGGGCGGTGTCGAGGATGCCGGCCTGCCCGATCACGCGCTGGGCGGGGAACCCGGTCACCTGGAACGTCCGCTGGACCATCGCGTCGAGCGGATTGCTGACCACGATCACGACCGCGGCCGGGCTCGTCTCGCGGATCTTCGCGGCGACGTCGCCGACGATCTTGGCGTTGGTGGAGAGGAGATCGTCGCGGCTCATCCCCGGCTTGCGGGCGATTCCCGCGGTGACGACGACGACGTCGCTGCCCGCCGTCTCCGCCCAGTCGGTGGTGCCGGTGATCCGCGCGTCGAACCCCATGATCGGCGCCGCCTGGAACAGGTCGAGCGCCTTCCCGGCCGGCATCCCTTCGGTGAGCGGAATGTCGAGGAGGACGATGTCGCCGAGCTCGGCGGCGGCGCACCAATGGGCGGTGGTCGCGCCGACATTGCCGGCGCCGATGATGGAGATCTTGGCTCGTCGCATCGCGATGGATTCCTCACGGGAGTAACGGCAGGGCCGGCACCGGCGCCGCCGGGAAGAGTTGTGGCCGCGACGGCGGGCGATGGCAAGCCCCGGTCAGGAACCGGCCTCGTCCTCCGGCAGGCGGACGCGGTCGGGGAGGATCCGACCGGGGCCGGTGCGGCTGCCGTGACGCTGGCTCCACAGCCACCAGCCCACGACGGCCAGCAGCGGGAGCACGAGCAGCAGGGGGAGCAGGGTCGCGGGCCGCTCCGGCGCCGCGCCCGGCGCGCCGGCAGCCACCGGCCGCCATGCCACGCCGCGAGCGACCAGCAGCGGGACCTCGAGCCGGCGACTCACCCCCGCCGCCTTGCCGGTCACCGGCAGCGGATAGGCGTAGCGTTTGAACGCGAATCCCGTGACGGTGACCGGTTCATTGACCGTCTGCCCCGTCGGCATCCCCGGTGGCAACTCGCGGACGCAGCACACCACCGGGTAGGTATCGTGGAGTTCGCCATGGACCTGGAGGAGCGGCGTGTCGACGAACACGTACAGCTCCCAGTAGTGGTCGAGTTCCGCCTGGCGGCGCCGGAGCGGATCGTCGACCTCGATCCGCGTCACCCGACGGCAGACACCGGGCAGGGTGACGACGTCGCCGCGCTGCCGCGTGAACCACCTCCGTGCCGGGTCGATGAGGTCGGTGATCGGCGGCGTGACGGGCGTGGCGGGGAGCGCCGCCCGGACCGTCGCACCGAGCAGGGTGTAGAAGGCATCCCCTTCAGCGGCGGTCAGCCCCTGGCCGTCGACGACGCCGTCGAACAGCCCGTAGTCCATTCCCGCAGCGCCGAGCGGGGTGCGGGGATGCCAGGCGACGCGGCGCGCGGCGAGCAACAGATCGGCGGCCGCGCCGGGACGCTCGCCCGTGGCAGCGGCGGCCGACGGTGGTCCGGTGCCGGCCACGAGAGGCAGACCGGCGACCGTGACCGGCTCGTCGATCGGCATCCCGCGCGGCCAGCCACGCGGCGCGCCGGCAGTGAGGACGTCGATGACCCGACCGGCCGGGTCGCGGACGCGCACCACGACGGCGTCGGGCACGCCCGACGGGAGCGCGTCGGCGTCGGTCGCGACCGCGGCGACGGAGGCCACCTGGAGGGCGCGGCCACCGACCCGGAGCAGGACATCCCCGACGAGGGATGCCGGATCGGCACCGTCAGGTGCGATGGGCGCGGCGGCAGATTCCCACTCGGCGGCCCGTTCGGCGGGCGCCAGGAGGAGCCGCGCGAGCACGCGCTCCGCGAGGTGCTGCTTCGCGTCGTCCCAGGCGAGGGGCTCCTCGAGGAGCGAGCGCTCGGGGCGGTCGAGGCCGAACGCGGCGAGGTATCCCGGCAACGTCGAAGTCGCGGGGACGCCGACATCCACCGCGGTGTCGGGGTCGGCCCCGCGGGCCCGAGGGATACCCGAGGCGACCACGACCGTCGCGGCCACGACGAACGCCAGCGATCTTTGCGGCACGCGATCGGCGCGAGTGATCACGGTTCCCTCCCGCCATCGTCGAGCTCGCCAGGCTCCGGACCATCGTCTCCCGGGAAGCGGAGCGGGTGGCGATCGGGGACATCGATGCCGTCCCATGCCGGCGTCGCGTCCCGGGGCCGTGCGCGGGGAGCGCGCGCCGCAAGGTGGAGGCCCACCCAGGTGACGAGCATCAGGCCGGTGATCGCGCCGATTCCCCAGCCGCCCCAGCGATGCCCCCCCGGCTCGGCCGGGCGGCGCGGCGACCAGCGCGGCGACCGGGAGAGGACCAGGGGGGCGGTCCGGACGGCATCGGTCGCCTGGTACGCCCAGCGTTTGAAGAAATAACCGCTGACGTCGACCGTCTCGGTGGTATTCAGCCCTCGGGGCATGTCGGCGGGAACGTCGAGGAAGTACACGACGATCGGTGTCGGCGGACCGCCGTCGGGCTCGATCCATCCCTGCCAGCGCGGCTGGGGTCCGTCGCGCGCCGGGTTCGGTTCGACTGCCACGAGGCGGCGGAGGATGCCACGGAATCCGACGAGTTGGCCGCGCAGCGCCCGCGACTGTCCGTGGAGATCCGCATACGACACCGGCCGGACGAGCCCGCGGTCCGGGGGCCAGGCTGGGAACGCCGCGAGCGACGCACAGAGGTCCGACCAGGCCGGTTCGTCGTCGGAGCGGAACAACGTGTCGTCACGGACGCGGCCGAGGGCCGCGGCGGAAGCCCCGCGCGGGTGCCGGTCGGTCGGTGGAGACGTGCCGGCGCCCCCGTCGCCCCCGGGTTTGGCCTCCTCCGTTGCGATTCGCACCGCATCGCCGACGGCCGGTTCGGCCGGGAGCCGTGCGAGCACGGTGTCCACCTGTGCCGGCGGAGGATTTGGCTGCGGCTGCAACCAGGTCTTCTCGATCCAGCCGCAGACCAGCAACAGCACCAGTGCCGGAGGTCCGACGCGCCACAGAAGACGATGACGCTCCGCTCCGGCGAGATAGTTCCGCGGCGTCCCAGTCCGGTCCCGTTCCCTGCCCTGCCCTCCCTCGCCGCCGGGGTCGTGTGTGCCACCGGCGGGCGACGCGGCGCTCACGGTAGCCCGTCTCGGGCGTGGTCGGGAGGGCGGATGCCGGGAGCCGACGCTCCCCCCGACTCGGCCTGGTGCCGGGCCCGGCGCAGTTCGCGCCACATGTAGAGCCCGAACGAACTGGCGAGCGTGAACGGCATCCCGAGCATCAGCAGGATGCTGTAGAAGTAGCCCCGCGCCAGGTTGGCGGCGGTGTCGTCTCCGTCGGCGAGGGAATCCTTGCAGGTCGGGCAACCGAGGGCTTCGGCCGCCGACAGCACCGCGAGGGCCACGCATGCCGGCAACAGCCCACGGAGGATCCGCCGCGCGACGGGGTTGAGGTGGGTGTTCATGTCCGAATTATATCCCCGACGCCACGGCCGGAGAGGCGGCTGCCGCGGGGTCGGGCCCGGGAAACAACTGGTAGAGCATCAGGTAGATGACGACGCCGGTGACCGACACATAGAGCCACACTGGCAGCGTGATCCGGCCGAGGCGGCGGTGGGCCTGCCACCGGCCGCGCCAGGCGAGCAGGACCATTGCCACGGCCAACAGCGGCACGAGCGCCGCCAACACGACGTGGGTCGCGAGGATCGTCAGGTACACAGTCCGCACGACGCCGGTGCCCCGGAACGGAACGTGGCCGACGAGGGCGTGGTAGGTGAGGTAACTCACCAGGAACACCGTCGACACCGCGAACGCGGCGACCATCAGGTTGCGATGGACCCGCCACTGCCCACGGGCGATCGCGATCCAACCCGTCACCAGCAGGACCGTTGCCAGGCCGTTGAGCAGGGCATTGAGCGTCGCCAGCGGATGGACGGCGAGCAGCGCCGCGACCGGCATGCCCGCCCCCGGTAGCCAACCGACGGCGGCGGCGATGATTGCGGCTCCGCTCACGGCGCGGCTCCCCCGGACGCTGCCGGGACCGCCGCGGGGGAGTCGGCGGGTTCGGCGAGCACCTCGCGGACCAGCTTGACGAGCAGTTCCACGCGATCGGGCTGAAGGAGGTGGTAGCTGCCCCGGAGCCGGCCGGCACGATCGAACACGACCCCCCGCTCCGAATGAACGCCGACCTCGGCGGGAAGCCGGAACGTGTTGTTGGCGACCGAGCGGATCGTGTCCATGTCGCCGGTGAGAAACTTCCAGCGGGCCGGATCGGCACCGAACCGGTCAGCGTAGCGGCGGAGCACGTCGGGCGTGTCGTTGTCGGGGTCGCACGTCAGGCTGACGGCGACGAGGTCGGGATCGGCGACTTCGCGGAGGATGTCGGCGATCGCCTGGTTCTCACGGAAGCAGGGACTGGGACAGTTGGCGAAGAACACGCTCGCCACCCACACACGGCCGCGCAGGCCGGCCGAATCGAACGCCATCCCGGTCTGGTCTGTGAGCGTGAACGGCGCCGCCGGCTCCCCTGGCTCGACGGTCGCCGGGGCCGGCGTGACGGCAACGGCGACGCGGGGGGGAGGCGGGTCCTTCCGCCCGCATCCGGCAGTCACCCCACAGACCGTCAGCCAGCCCGCGAGCAGGGCAGCCGTCCCGACGCCACACGGCGCGGCCTCGCGGTCCATCGGTGTCAATGGGCTTCCCCACCCCTCTCCGCGTTCCCGGCCTCCGCGGCTCGCTCCATCAGGCGCACGTCCGACTGCCGCGGCATGTACAGCGCCCGTTCCTGCGCCACCATCCGCGTCCGCATGCCGACGTCGGGCACGAGCATCAACGCGAGGAACACCGCCATCATGGCCGCGGGGATGGTGAGGACGTACTTCCAGTTCGCCTCCCAGAGGACGTGCATGAAAAACAGCACGACGAGCATCGCCTTCGTGCACGACACCGCCATCATGAATGCCCAGCCGACCTGCGGCTGATCGCGCCACGGCCAGGCCGACGAATAGGTGAAGAACGACATCGTCGTCAGGACGCACAACGCGAGGAACACCATCAGGTAGGTGCCGATGCCGCCGTGGGCATGCTCGCCACCGTGGTCCCCGCCATGACCGGCAGCGTGCGCCGCCGGTGCCGCCGTGGCGTGGGCGTGGGGCACGGTCTCGTGGATCTCGGTCGTCTCCCCGGGCCGCGTCACCGGCGCGTGCGTGGCGTGCGGCTGAGGGGAATGGGAGTGATCGGACATGCTCGGCCTCGTGACGGTGTGTGGGCGGGCGGCGACGGCGGCCGGACCGTGGTCAGAACAGGTAAAGCAGCGGGAACAGGAAGATCCAAACCAGGTCGACGAAGTGCCAGTACAGGCCGGCGTTCTCGATCATCCCGGCGCGGGCGTGGTCGAGCCGGTAGCCGAGGAGGATCGCGAACACGAGCAGACCGACCCCCACGTGGATGGCGTGGAAGCCGGTGAGCAGGAAGTAGGTGCTCGCCCACATGTTGCCACCGGGGATGACCGCCGGCAGGCGAAGCCAGGGAAACGCGTCGTTGAGGCCGGACGAGTGGCCGTGGCTGCCGGCACTGGGCAGCGGCATCACCTGGTCGGCGATCACCGCCAGGTCGAACGGCTGCTGATCGGGGTTGGTGACCATCTTGCGGATTTGCTGGAGCCGGCCGCGGGCGGCGACCTGCTCGGAAGTGAGTTTGTCGGCAGGCGTGTCGTCGAGCTCCTTGAGCTTGTCGATGATCGCCGGCTCACCGAGCCGGGCACGCACGGCCGAGCCGTAGTACAGGTCGGGTTTCTCGAACACGCGGCTCCGCGGCGACCAGGGATAGATCCCGTGCGAGAACTTCGCCGAGTACTCGTAGGCCTTCACCCCGAGGAACAACGTCCCCAGCAGCAGCGTCAGCAGCATCCACAGCTTCGCTTGCGGTGCCTTGTCGGCCCGCGCCGCCTCGAGCGCCAGGACGATCGTGACGCTCGAGCAGATCAGGACGAACGTGTTGAACGCCCCGATCGGCTCGCTGAGGTGGACGTGGTGCGGCAGCGGCCAGACCGGCGACCCGAAGCGCAGCACGACATAGCTGCCGAGCAGCGCCGCGAAGAACATGATCTCGGTCGACAAGAACAGCCACATGATCAGCTTGCCGCGCGACAGTGGCAGGCCGGGCTGGTACTGGAGCGTGACGTGGCCATGGTGGCCATGGCCGTCGTCATGGCCGTGGGCGTGATCGTGGCCGTCGCCATGCGGCAGGCTGAGGGCGGGGGCGGACATGTCGGTTTCCAGGCGGAAAGGCGGTCGGTGGATCGGGATGGCGACGATCAGGCGCGCGGCGGGCCACAGCCCACCGTCGCCAGAAGCAGGCCGAGGAGGACGACGATCGAGACGAGGAGCAGCCGGCGGGCCGATCGATCGTCACGGGCGAAAGCGAAACGAGCCGCGGCAGCGACGTAGGTGCCCGACAGTGCCGCAGCGAGGCAGAACAGCGGCCAGCGCCCCGAGGGCACGGCGAGCAACAGGCTGGCCGGCACCATCACCAGGGCCGTGGCCACGGCCTGAGCCCCGGCGCGGATGCCGGTGGGATCGACGACGGTGAGCATCTTCAGACCGGCAGCGGCGTACTGCCTGCGGTACAGCCAGGCGATCGCCATGAAGTGGGGGAACTGCCACAGGTAGAGAACCGCGCCGAGGGCCGCGACCGCGACCGCACCGGCATGATCCCCGGCCGCGAGCCGCGCCGGTCCGTCGGCCCCGAGCCAGCCGATCGCCACTGGCAGGGCACCCGGCACCGCCCCCACCGCCGTGTTGAGCGGCGAAAGGCGCTTGAGCGGCGTGTAGACGACGACGTACAGCAGCCAGGTGAGAGCGGCGGCCACTGCCGCACCGATGCCCCCGCCGGCCACCACGAGCACCAGCCCCGCGCCGCCGAGGCCTGCGGCGATCCACCATCCATGGACGGGATCGATCCTCCCGGCGCTCACCGGTCGGTTCGCCGTTCTGGGCATCAGTCTGTCGGTGCGCCGCTCGAGCACCTGGTTGGCGATGCTCGAACTGGCCGCGACCAGCGCAGTGCCCACCAGCAGCGCGACCAGCTCACGGAGGTCGACGCCGCGGCCGGCGGTCAGCCAGGCGGCCGCGGTCACCGTGGCAAGGACCATGACCGTGATCCGCGGCCGCAACAACCGGCCGATGTCGGCGGCGACGAGCGCACCAGCCCCCGCCTCGGACAGTTCCAGCGGCAGCGCCGGGAACGCCGACGCCACGCCCGGACCGACCGGCGTTACGTGGTCGGCTGCAAGCGCGGCAGTGCGGGGCACGACGACGTGGGCGACGGGTGTCACGCCGGGGCCTCCCCCCACGATCGGCCAGCGGCGGCACCCGCGCCGGTCCAGACGAGCGACATCACGACCGCCGCTCCGAGGATCAGCATCCCGAGCACGGCGTGACCGGTGGTCACCAGAGCGGCGCGGACGCTGCGGGCCACCAGCGGACCCGACCAGGTGTCGGGGAGCCAGCCCCCCGGGACACCGTAATTCACCAGCCACGCGCCACATCCGAGGAGCACCTGGCCGACGACCAAGCCGACGAGCACCCGCGACCACTGCCGGGCGGCCAACGGATCGTGAGGCTGCCACGCCAGCCACGCCAGCGTCGCCAGCACCGTCACCGCGGCTGCCCCGAGGAGATGGAGCGTGACCAGCCAGCGGAAGTCGAGCGGTGTCGCACTGGCCTCCATGTGGCGAAGCTGGGCCCCGGCGACGAGCTGCAGGTAGGCCGCGACGACCAGGGCGGGAGGGACGAACCCCGCCGTGGCCCATGACGGCAGCGCGACGGTCGGCAACGACCGGCCTCGGCCGGATCCGAGGGCGGCTTCGACGCGCCGGCCACCCCCCGGGCCCGACGCCACGGCCGGCCGCCGGCGATCACGCCACACCAGCGTGGCGATCGCCGTCGCCACCGCGAAGAACAGCGGCCCGGTGCAGGCGTGCACCTTGGCGATCGTCTTGTCGTCGAGCAGCACGCGCATCCCGCCGAGGACCCCCTGCGCGATCACCAGCAGCACCGCGGCCGCCACCAGACCACGGAGCACCGTCGGCGAGCGCCACACGAACACGAGCCCGGCCAGCACGAGCGTGATCACGCCCACGGTGGCGCCGAGCAGACGATGACCGTGCTCGAGAAACAGATCCCAGGGCCCACCGAGCCACTCAGCCAGCGGAAACAGGAACATGTTGTGGCCGTAAGTCGCCGGCCAGTCGGGGACCGCCATCGCCGCGTCGTAGGTCGTGACCAGTGCCCCGAAGCACAGCAGCAGCGCCGTGGTGCCCACCAGCAGGCAGGCGACCACGAAGGTCAGCAGGCTACGCGGCGCGGCGGATGCGAGGGTGGTCATCGGATCTCGGCGGGCAACGCTCCGGGGCCCTCGCGGACTGTTCGCCAACGGGCCGGAGCGGATGCGGTCAGTGGGCGGAGGCCAACGCCGCGGCCCGGGCATCGGGGGGATCGGTTTGCATCAGGTGATCCTTCTCACAGCCCGGGACGGAGTACTCGTAGGGGCCGCGGTGGACGATCGGCTGGAAGTCGAAGTTGCCGTGGCCCGGAGGGCTCGGTGCGGTCCACTCGAGGGTGTTGGCATTCCACGGATTCCGGCCGGCGACCGGCCCGTAGAACATGCTCCACACGAAATTCACCGCGAAGATGATCTGCGTTGCCACCATGCCGATCGCGCACCACGTCATGAAGGCGTTGAGCGGCTGGAGATGGTGGAAGGTCTCGTAGTGGTAGGCATCCGCGAGCCGGCGCGGAAAGCCGACGGCACCGAGGATGTGCATCGTGAAGAACGTGCCGTTGAGGAACACGAAGGTCAGGAAGAAGTGGACTTTGCCCCAGAACTCGTTCATCAACCGACCGAACATCTTCGGGAACCAGTAGTAAATCCCCGCCCAGACACCCATCGCGGTGCCCGCGAACAACACGTAGTGGAAGTGGGCGACGATGAAATAGGTGTCGTGGATGAAGATGTCGACCGGCGTGGCCGCCATGAAGATCCCCGACAGGCCGCCAATGATGAACATCGACACGAAAGACACCGCGAACAGCATCGCGGTCGTGAACTGGATCTTGCCGCCCCACAGCGTGCCCAGCCAGTTGAAGGTCTTCACGGCACTGGGCAAGGCGATCATCATCGTCGAAACCATGAACGTGATGCCGAGCGCCGGATTCATCCCGGAGACGAACATGTGGTGGCCCCAGACGATGAACCCGAGCCCGGCGATGCCGGCGATCGAGTAGACCATCGGCCGGTAGCCGAACAGCGGCTTGCGGGCGAACACCGTGAGGATGTCGCTCACCATGCCCATCGCCGGCAGGATCATGATGTAGACCGCCGGGTGGCTGTAGAACCAGAACAGGTGCTGCCAGAGGATCGGGTGGCCGCCACCGGTGCTCGTCAGCAGGTTGTTGACGACGTTGCCCTCGGGATTGAAGAACCCGGTCCCGAGCATCCGGTCGGACAGCTGCATGAACCCGGCGGCGGTCAGCACCGGCAGCGCGAAGGCCTGGAGGACGGCGGTGATGAACATTGCCCAGATCGTCATCGGCAGGCGGAACATCGTCATCCCCGGGGCGCGCATGAGGATGATCGTCGTCATGTAGTTGACGCTGCCGAGCATGCTCGAGACGCCGACGAACGTCAGCCCGAGGAGCCACAGCGTCTGCCCCATGCCGCTTCCCGGGCTGGCGGCAACGTTGGTCGAGAGCGGCGGGTAGCTCGTCCACCCACCCGACGCCGCGCCCCCCTCGACGAAGAAACTGGCGCCGAAGCAGAGGAACGCCGGCCACATGAACCAGTACGACAGCATGTTGAGCGTCGGAAACGCCATGTCGTCGGCACCGATCATCAGCGGGATGAGGAAGTTGCCGAACGCACCCGCGAGGATCGGGATGATCACGAGGAAGATCATCACCGTGGCGTGCATCGTGAACAGCATGGTGTAGAACTCCGGCGCCATCTGCCCGCCCTCCTGGGCGAACAGCTTGCCGAGCACCGGAACCTGCGACCACGGCCAGGCGATCTGCCAGCGGACCGCCAGCGCGAGCAAGCCGCCGATGAGGAACCACAGCAGCGTCGAAAACAGGAATTGCAGGCCGATGACCTTGTGGTCCTTGGAGAACACGTAGGTCGAGAGGAACTCGGCCACCTGCCGCGAGGACCGCGGCGCCCGGCCACCGACCGCGACGGCGTGGCCATGGTCCGTCGGGCTGACGGTGGTGCCGGTGCTCGGGGAGTGGACGGTGCTCATGGGATGGTCTCCGGAACGGTCGCGACGTGATCGGGAACGGTGGAACGATGAACTGCGGAGGACGACGTGAATGATGGCGGCGGGGTAGCCAAGGGACCTCGGCCGCCGGCGGCGGTCACTGGCCGGCCACCTCGGCGACTGGCTCGGGCTGTGTGGCTTCCTGACGGGCCTCGATCTCCTCGAGCCAACGCTCGTAATCCTCGCGGGTATCGACGGTGATCCGACCCTTCATCTTGTAGTGGCCCCAACCGCACAGTTCGGCGCAGACGATGTCGTACTGCCCGACCTCGGTGGCCTTGAACCACACCGGTGTCTTCATTCCCGGGACCGCGTCCTGCTTGATGCGGAGGTTGGGGAGGAAGAAGCTGTGGAGGACGTCCATGCTCTTGAGCTGCACGAGCACCTCCTCGTCGACCGGCACGTGCAGGTCGTTGACGAGGAACAAGTCGTCGGGCGTGCCCAGTTCGCCGTCGCGCCCCGGGTAGCGCAGACGCCACTCGAACTGCCGCGCCACGACCTCGACGGTGGGGGGGATCCGCGGCCGCCGCATCTTGACGTCGGCCCAGGTGTTCATCTGGTAGATCGAGAGGAACAGCAGCGTCGCGGCGGGAATGATCGTCCACACGACCTCGAGCGTGTGGCTGCCGTGGATGAACGCCGCCACCGGGTTGGGGCGGGCGGCGTCGTACTTCCACAGGAACCAGAACAGCAGCACCTCGGTGACGACGAACACGACGCCGGTGAGGACGAGGATGAAATAGAACAGCGAGTCGATCGAACGGCCGTGGACCGAGACGTCCTTCGGCAGCCAGATGTCATACAGCGGGCCGACGACGAACGTCGCCACGCCGAGCACCGGCACGGCGAGGAACAGCAGGCTCCAAAAAATACCGGCCAGACGATTGCCCACGGTCGTCGCTCCTCGTTACCGCCTTGGTCACCACCGCCGACCGGCGCTCCGGGGCGCCGGCATCCACCAGACCCCGCCCCCGCCGTCACATCCGGTCGCGCTGCACCGACGTGGTCGACCGGTCCGCACCCAACTCACCATCGAAGCCGTAGGGCAACGAGCGCACGTAATTGACGATGTGCCAGATGTCCTCCGGCGGAACCGTCCCCTTCGCGGCCGGCATCGGCGCGCCGTTGATCCCGGCGTGGATCCGGTAATACAGATCGAGCGGCCGCCTCCCGCCTCGGTAGATCCCCTGGCGCAGGTTGCGCGGCGGGATCGTGCGCGGCTGCAGTGCGTCGCCGTCGAGAACGCCGTGGAAGCGGTTCACCCAGGCGATGTTGGCACGGTGTTCGGCGCGTTGTTCCTCCGTCATGCCGGAGGTCTTGGCCTCGCGGGCGCGCTCGGCGGTGCCGTCGATCTCCTTGGTGATCTCGACGATGTTTTTGTTCCAATCGTCGTAGTCGTTGGCCTGGCCATCGCCGAGACCGGTGACGCCGTGGCATTTCACGCAGTTGGCCTTGTCGCCGTAGAACAGCTCCTTGCCCTTGGCGATCGATGCGGCCATGTCGATGTCGGCCGGCATCTCGGGAACCGGAATCCGCGCCTCGTCCGCCGCCCGCCACTTGTCGGCGACCGGCGTGAGCATCTCGTCGACGAGGAATTCCCGCGTCTGCGGCAGCTCCCCCTTGGCGTCGTCATCGAGCTCGAAGAACGCCCGGGCGAGAGCCAATTCGGTTTCGCCGCGGATCGACAGATACTTGACGTACTCGACGAGCGCGTCGATCTGAGTCTCGCTGAGCAGGGCGAACGACGGCATCGAGGTCCCCGGCACGCCGTTGTGAAGGAGGCGCACCAGATCGTCGCGGGTCGGCTTGTCGGCCCGTTCGGTGCTCTTGAACTTGAACACTCCGGGGCGGTAGTCGCGCGGATAGGGATTGAGGAACGCCGCCGTGGGTCCAAGACCGTCGCCGGTGATCCCGTGGCAGTGGGCACAGTGCTCGCGGTACAAGCCATTTTTGCGGCCGACGATGTCGCTGCGGACCGGACCTGCGGCGAGCGTGAGTTTGGCCTGGTCGAGCCCCGTCTCGGGGAGGGCCACCGGTTCGTCGGGCGTGCCGAACAGCGCCAGCATGACCGTCGCGACCTGGCTCTCCTGCTGGGGGGTCAGCCGCTGCTTCGTCGACTCGACGAGATTCGCGCGGAACGAAGCGGCCGGGGCGCCGCCGCACCCCGTCGTGGCGATCGCCACGGTGACGACGACACCGACCGCGAGCCACGACCAGCCGATCGCGGGCGGACGCGACACCGCCGGGGCCGTGCTCGAGAGCGAGCCGGCAGCGATGCCACGGGAGGCGACGGACGAAGGATGCGTTGAAGGGATCATGGGAGGAGATTCGTCAGGTTCCGATGGCTGATGCGGGAACGTCGAGCGTGCCGAGATCCTTGACTTCGTTTTCCTCGAGCTTGATCTGGAAGCGTCCTTTCGGGGTCCACTTGAGATCGGGCTTGTCGAGCCCCAAGGCGCCGTTGGCACCGGTCGACCGCTCGTGCCACACCTGGAACTCGAGCAACTCCCCGGCCGGCAGGTCGGGAATCACGAACGAACCGTCGGCTGCCGAGACGGCGACGTAGCCGTCCTTGCGGAACACCATGTACGCCTTCATCCACGGGTGGACGTTGCAGGTCACCATCGTCGGCAGCCCCGTTTCCGCCTTCGGCACGTAGGTGGTGCTGCCGCCGGCGGGGATCAACTGGTTGAAGTCCGACCCGGCGACGTTGGTGTTGTGACCGATCGGATCGCTGTTCTTGACGTCGACCGGCTGGCCGACCCGAGCCGCCACCACCGGGGCCAGGAACTCGCAGTTTTTCTGATCGAAGACGACCGGCGTCGAAGACGGCGTCGCCTCCTTCACCCGGCTCGCCTTTCGCACGAATACGACGACGTTCGCCAGCCCCTTGCCGGACGGATCGACGAGAAGCGACCGATCGAGCAACTTCACGCCGTCCTTGGAGCACACTTCGGTGTCTTTGTCGGCCACGAGCGCCCGGGGCGTTCCCGGATCACCGGCGAAGACGAACCGCCCTTTCAGCGTCGCCCAGCCAGTTCCGACCGGGGCCGCGTCGGCGGCTGCCGCGGCGGGCGACGCCGAGGCCAACCGCGAGCGCAGCTCGGTGGCAAGGCCGGCATCGGCCGATGGGGCGGCGACCCGATCGGAGCCGCAACCGCTCACCAGCGGCACGAGCACGACGGCGCACCACGACGCGATGCAGCCGCCAGTCGAGCGGCGATCACTTCTTGAACAGGCTCGCATCGAGCGTGATGTCTCCCATGGCGTTCTCACCGGCCTTGACGGTGACCTTCTTCCGGCCCTTCGCTGTCTTTTCCGACTTGCCGCCGACCTTGATCTCGCCGATGTAGCCGGCCTTCTCGTGCCACAGCTGCAGTTCCACCTCACCGGCCGGCAGGCCCTTGATCTCAAATGAGCCGTCGGGCTTCGAGACGGCGGCGTAGGGATTCGGCCGGACCACAAGCCAGGCCTTCATCCACGGGTGGATGTTGCAGGTCACTTGGGCGGGGATCGCCTCCTCGGCATTGAAAGTGACCTTCGAATCGCCACCGGCCGGAATCAGGCTGTTGGAGGGGCTGTTTTTGATCGTCGCGACGTTGCTGTTGTGGCCGATGGTGTCGGAGTTCTTCAGGACCAGCGGCTGACCCGTCTGGATGACGGCCACGTGAGGCTCGAACCGGCAGTCCTTGTTGTCAAGCGTGACCGGGGTGTTCTTCGTGGCCGCGAGGTCAGGATGGATCTTGATGTCTTTGTCGCGGACGAAGACGACCACGTTCGCGACGCCGCCATCGGCACCGACGACGAGTTCTTCGTTGAGGAGTTTGTGCTTGCCGCACACCTCGACATCCTTGTCGGCCTTGATGTCCGAGGCGGTTGGCTTGGCACCGCCGAACACGAACCGGCCGCTGATCGTGCCCCAGTCGTCGGCCCGGACGGAACCGACTCCGGTAAACAGCACGAGGGCGAGACTGGTGACGAGTCGACGGTTCATGGCGAATCTCCGGAAGTGCGGATCGTAAGGTGTTGGACGGGGATCGCGGGAACGGTGCCGGGGGTGCTGCAACCGTCTCGTAAACTCCCACCGGTAGGCTCTCACCAGGGAACTCTAGCCGCCGTTCAGTCCCGTGGGAGCGGTCCGATCGGGGGACTCCGTCTTCGCCGCCGGCGCCGCGTCGGTCGCGGGTGGTTGCTGCCGCAGGTAGGCCTCCAGCGACAATCCCTGCTTGGCGAAGGCGTCGAAGTGCATGAGCAGATCGGTGAGCGCGTCGACCTGCTGGTCGCTCGTGCCCTTGTAGAGATCCTGGCTCACCGGCTTGTCAAACGGGATATTCACCGGCATTCCCGTGTAGGGCAGGAAGCGCTTCGGATTGGCGATCCAATCGTGCACGTAGCCGGGACGGAGCCGCTTGTGGACCTCGGCGAGTTGCGGGGCGAGGGCCTTGGGGTTGCCCGGCGGCGTGTACCCACCGACGAGGTGGCACTTCACGCAGTAATTGGTGTTGGTGACGATCTTCATCGCACCGTCGAGGTGCCCTGGGTATCCGTGCTCCTTGGCGGCGAGCGCCGAGTCGTCGAGCCGCGGATCGTAGACGTACGGGTAGTCCGCTCCGTCGACCGCGGCGAAGTAGTTGACCAGCGCCGTCGCTTCCGACGCGTGGAAGTTGAACTTCGGCATCCGCAACACGGCGGACGGCCGGATCATCCCCGGGTTGAGCAGGAATCTGTGGAGCCAGTCCGACTGCACCTTCCGACCCTCGCCGACCAGCGGCGGCGGCAACCAGCCCCAAGCATCCTCGGCCTTGACGTTGGGGTTGATCTGCTTCTCGTCGGCGATCACGGTCGGGTAGAGCAACCGAGCCAGATCGCCGCCGTTTGCCGGATAGTGCTTCCCTTCACGCAGTGCCGCCACCGGCACCGAGAGGTTTTGGCCGCCGACGATACGCGGCTCGCCGTCGACGAGCACGTCTTTCCAGAGCATGATCGGCAGGTGGGGGACCGACTCGGTGTCACCCTCCTCGATCGCGACCCCGTCCTCGTCCACGTACTGCGTCTTCCCTGTCGCCGGATCGAGCACTGGCATGCCGGTGATCCGCGCCTGGCGCCGCCCACGACGGTCGACGGCGAGCGACCGCGACACCTCGTCGGGGGTGAAGTGGGGGGAGAGGAACGGATAGTCCGCCGGTAGCTCGACGCTGCCGAGCGATTCCGGGGCGTAGCGCAGGTCCCAGCGGTCCATCTGGAGGATGTGGCACCCGCTGCAGTTGTACTTCTCGGCCGCCACGAGGCCATCGAGCCGGGCCTGCTCGCGCGGATCCGGGCGATGGACGTACTGTGCCGCCGGAGGCTCCGAAACCAGTCCGAGCACGAACGTCATCACCGCTTCACGCTGCTTGGCGTCGAACGGGAACTGCGGCATCCGGTAGCGTTCGTTGTACGACTTGTTCTCGGCTTTCTTGTAGTCGTAGCTCCGCGGGGCACGCAGCTTCTGCCAGAGGAACCCCTCGCGCTCGTGGGCGAGAAGCTTCTCGAGGAAAAATCCGGTGTCGGGGTCGAGCGATTCCGGGTCGACGTGCCGCTCCGGGGGCGCCGCATAGGCGAGGTCCGGTGCCAATGGGCCGTCGTCGCCGAGGCCCACGCCCGACACACCGGTCGCACCGGCAGCGCCCTCGGCCGACGCCGGCGAACCCGCGTTGTCACCATGGGCGTCATGACCGTGATGCATGCCGCCGGGCGCGCCGTGGCCATGTCCACCGCCGTGCTCGAGTTGGTGCATCACATAGTGGGCGACCTGCTCGAAGGCGATCTTCGACGATTCCTTGCGCCCCCAATCGGCCAGCGCCGCGCCGGCGGCCTTCGCATCCTCGAACCCGGGGATGTCGTGGCACGCCGAGCAGGCGAGCTTGGCGATCGTCTTCTTGCCGACGTACTCGAGGAGCCGGGCTTCCCGGTCGGCGCCCGTCATCCCGACGAGCATCCGCTCGTCACCCTGGATGCCTGCCTGATCGGCGGGGATCCCCTCGGCCAGAACGCGCTCGGCCCGGACCGCAGGGAACCGGTCTTTCAGATACATCAGCGCCAGCTCGTTGGTGGCATCGCGCTCCTCGTCGGTGAGCGAACCGGCGGCGGGGATGTCGGACGGCTTCCACCCCTCGGTGGAGCCGAGCAGCCAGGCGGTCGCGTCGGCCGCCGGATCGCTGACCGTGCCGTCAGCGAGCGTCACCGGCTCGAGAAGGACGTTCGGCATGATCGTGCGCGGGTGATAACGGGCGGGCTCCCGCAGCCATGAATAGAGCCACTTGGCGCCGTCGGGGTGCGACGCGGCCTTGGCGCCGATCCGCGACAGGTTCGGGCCGTGGGTGCTCGTCGCTCCAGGGAACTCGGCGTGCTGATGGCAGGCGAGGCAGCCGCGCACCTCGACGACCTTGCGCCCGCGCTCCGGATCGGCCGGCGCCGTGATCCCCGCCGGGGGCTCGACGTAGTCGAACGGTTGGCTGACGCTCGACAGGTAGGCGATCATCGATCGGATTTCGATCGGTTCATAACGCTCCGACTCCGCCAGGCCCTTGCCCGACAGGTGCTCCCAGAGCCCGAAGAATCGCGGCATCTTCGTCGACGGCCGGAAGTCCTGCGGGTTCCGCAGCCAGGAGTAGAGCCAGTCGAAACCGACCTTCGACGAAACATGCCGCAGGCTCGGGCCGACCTTGGCAAAGGCCCCGGGAGTCTCCGGATCCTTGAGCAGCGCCGCGAGCTGGTGGGTGCGGTCGGAGAGCACGGAGTCCCCGCCGGCGAGGGCGTCGCGCTCGATCGCCTGCCGGAGCCGGTCGCGTGCCTGCCGCCCGTCCGGGCTGCGCTCGACCTCCTCGGCCCAGCGCTTCAGCTGCGCCCCGTCATCGGACCGGTCGAGCGTCGGATCGGCGGCGATCGCCGCGGCGACCTCGTGGTAATTGGGTGCCAGCCGCATGTCGGGGCCGATCCGCTTGTCGGGCCCGGCCCAGCCGTTGATCTCGTGGCAGCCGTAGCAGCCGTACTGCCTGATGAGGTGGTAGCCCTCGACGAGCTTGGGGGCCGGGGGCTCCGGAAACCGCTCCGACGGCTCCAAGTCGACGACCTGGTGATGGCACTTCAGGCAGCTCGACTCCTCGAACCGCTCGGGGAGCATCGGCAGGATCCAGTGGTGGTTGTTGAACCAGCCATGGTCGTCGTGCCAGGCCCGCGCCTCCTTCGGCGAGTCGGGGGTGTGGGAGGCCCACTTGAAACTCGTCGCGCTCCCCTGCCCCTGGTGGCAGATCGTGCAGCCGAACGACTGCATCGGATGGGGGCTGGTCGAGCCGACGAACAGGTCGAGACGCGGATGGCTGGCGTACGGCTGCGGCACGCCGCGGCGCACCGTCAGCGTCACGGGTTTGCCCCAGACCGGTGACTCGAGAAGCGCCGCAGCGACCATGCCGTTGCCGAGCATCCGGCCGCCGGCGACCGCTTCGATGACGTCACCGGTCTGCAGCCCGGCCATCGCGGCTGGGGACTCGCGACGGACGAAATTCACGGTCGCGTCATCGGCGTCGAACAGCCCGCGGTCAGCGAGGCCGAACCCGTAGACCGCCTCGAGCCGAGCGGCGGCATCCGCGCCTCCGCCGGCCGAGTCGGCCGACGACGGAGTCGCCAGCGTGAGCGCGAGCGTCTCGGCGTGTGGATAGGCGGGATCGTGCGGCGAACCAGGGGCCGACTTCTCGATCCCCTTGTGGCAGGTCGTGCAGCGGTCGAAGCGGGCGACATCACGGAAATTGTTGTTCAGGGTCAGCTGCGGCAGCCAGATCTGGTCGACGCGCAACGGCCCGTTGAAGGCGTCGAGCACCGGCATCTCGAGAAGCGTCTTGCCGTAATTGGGCGCCCGGTCCTTGACGGTCTTCGACAGCTGCTCCAGCTGCGAACGGTGATCGGCCAACGCCTTCGCTGCGGCATCCTCGTCGCGGGTCATCTCTCGGACGAGCGCCTCGAGCTCCTTGCGGTGCGTGTTGGCAGCCTGGCTGGCGAGCGTCGCCGCGCCCACCTCCTCGCGCTTCTTGTCCGCCAGGGCCAGCAAAGAATCGAGCCGTGCTTGCTCGGCGCCGTCGGCGACGGCGAGCTCGTAGTCGGCGCGGTTCTTGTCGAGCTCCGCTTTTCGCAACTTCAGTTGGCCTGCGGCCTGGTCCTCACGAAAACGGGCCCGCTTGGCGACGTCGCGCATCCGAGTGAGCAAGTCGCCACGCAGCGCGAGGCGCTGCCCGGAATCGCTCTGCCGCGCCAGCCCGTCGGCGTCGATTTGGACCCGGTCGGCAGCCTCGCGGTCTTCGTCGACCTCGCGGGCACGGGCGACGAACCGCTCGACGAGGGTCTGGTCGATCGGGGCCTGGCGCGTCTCGGCGAGGACAGCGGCCAGTTTTTCCGATTCGTCCGCGTACTGCTGCGATCCCTGCTCGGCCACCCGCGCCTGGGCCGACCATGTCTCCAACGCGCGGAATTCGCGCTGGTACTTCTTCCACGGCCGGTTGTGGTCGGCGACCAGCATCGCCACGGTCGAAGCCAGCAGTCCGAGGGCGGTGAGCCCGAAGACCACGTGCAGAACCTTCAAGTCGCGCCAGGTCTGTTCTGTGGCAGGCATGGTTTGAGGCGCAGGTGCCTAAGGGGTGATTGACATTCAGCCGGGCGCCAAAGCCCGACGCCGTATCGCCTTTGAGTCGGTCGTAAGCCGGGCGCGGAGCAAAAGCCCGGCGCTAAAAATTGAGCGAGAACTCCGGAATGCTCACCAGGTATTTCAGGTTCAACGTCCAGCGGAGAATCATCTTCAGGGGCAACGACAGCATCAGCAGCATCAGGTTCGACATCACCATGTAGCGGATGAAACCCATCTTGGCGAAAAACCCGCGGAACACCGTGACAGCCAGCAGTGGCGGGAGGATCACCAGGTAGGCCCCCAGCAGGAGCAATCCCGGAGCCTCTCGGAGGAGGATGTAGCCGATCTGAGCGAGCGTCCCCGAGCCCTGCGGCGCCCGTGGCAAAGGCCGGTCGAGCAGGTTGACCCAGAACATCTGCGGCAGGTCGACGTTGTTGAGGACCTCGACCTTGTACGGGCTCCAATACTCGAAGGGCCCGAAGAAGTTCCAATTCGGCCCGCGGAGGAACGTCCCGAGGATGATCAGCGTGATCCACAGCTCGAGAAACCCGAACTGGAACGTCAGGTAGCTGAACTTCCGCTCGGCGATCGAGTAGTAGCCATTGCCTTTCTTGTTGAAGTCGAGATAAGGCATCGCCATCAGCCCGAAGATCACCAGGCTCGGCAGCACGACGCCGGCGTACCATGGGTCGAAATAGACGAGCATCTCCTGGAGGCCGAGGAAGTACCACGGCGCCTTCGAGGGATTGGGCGTCTTGACGCTCGAGGCCGGCTCTTCCAGAGGCGCGGGGAGGAAGATCGCCCACACCAACAGGAACGCCGACACGGCGACCATGCAGATCAGTTCGGTGTAGACCAGATCGGGCCACACGAGAACCTTTTCGTCGTCGAGTTTCTCCATCGGCGGCAGTCCCTGGGCGATGCGATCGTCATTGACCACGGCCTGCTTGGTCGCCACCCAGGTGAAGAACGCAAGTAGGAACACCAGCCCGACGATCGGAACGTTGTCGGGCTTCATGACGATCGAGGCGAAGTTCGCGTCGGCCATCGACAGGCCCATCAGCAGCAGCATGCCGTTGAGGATCGTCCATGCCACCATCGGCTTGACGAAGAACCTCCGGAACACGAACAGCACTGTCAGCAGCGCGGTCGTGCCGAGCGTGTAGAGCACCGGCCCGGAAAGCTGGTTGACCAGCGACGTGACCGCACTCGGAAGCTTCGGGACGAGGCGTTCCTCCCCCGACAGCGCGAGGCCGGCGAGGATCATCATCGCCGCCGAGAACACCGTCCACGCCAGCGCCAGCGCCGGCTGCTTCGACCGCCGCCACAGCAGGTACGCCGCCACGGCGTTCATCAACGCCAGGCCGGTGTAGTAGGACCCGAGGAAGCCGGCGACGTCTTTGAGAAACTGGCCGTTTGAATGCATGACTGTCGGGGTTCACAGCGGTCCGCTGATCCCGCCGTCCTTTCGTACGCGCCAAAAGTGGATCGCCAGCAGCAGCGCCACCGCCAGCGGGATCGCGATGCAGTGCAGGACGTAGAACCGGTTGAGCGTCTCCTCGCCGACGAACCTGGCGCCGAGGAGGCCGAACCGGGCATCGGAGCCGTCGGTGATCATGTCGATCCCGCCGACGGTGAGGAGCTGCTGCCCCGGGCCCTCGTAGCCGAGGAACGGCGTCGCACGGGCCATGTTGGACCCGACGGTGATCGCCCAGATCGCCAGCTGATCCCAGGGGAGCAGGTAACCGGTGAACGACAACAGCAGCGTCAGCAACAGCAGGATCACCCCGATCACCCAGTTGAACTCACGCGGTGGCTTGTAGCTGCCGGTGAGGAACACCCGGTACATGTGGAGCCACGTGGTGATCACCATCGCGTGCGCCCCCCAGCGATGGAGCTCGCGGAGGATGCCGAGGCTGGTCACGTCGCGGAGGGCGAGGATGTCGTTGTAGGCCCACTCCAGCGTCGGCCGGTAGTAGAACATCAACAACACGCCGGTGACCGTCTCGACGAGGAACAGGAAGAACGTCACCCCACCCATGCACCAGGTGAACGACAGGGCGATCCCCTGCTTCTTGATCGACACCGGGTGGAGGTGGAGGAAGAAGTTGGTGAGCATGACCACGATCCGATTCCGCCGGTCGAGCGGCATCGGGTGGCGGAAGATGCTCTTCCAGATCTGAGAGTTGCGGATCGTCTCGCCGATGGCCATGGATCGGGTGGTCTCGCTGATCGGGTTGAACTGTCACGTGCTGCGGGAATCGGATGTCCGCAGGTCGGGTCACTGCCGCCGGTCGCCGCCACCGGCGCGCCGGTCGTTCCCCGCGGAACGACCGGAAGCGCTCACACCGGAACGTACGACGAAGGGTCGTTCCACTGACCGAGTTCCTCTTGGAAAGCCTTGCTCTTGTCGACCTCCAACTGACCGTCGTCGGCGATCTTGATCGCGTAGCGTTCGAGCGGTCGCGGCGCCGGGCCCTCGAAGTTGACACCGTCCTTGTAAAACCCGCTCCCGTGGCACGGGCACTTGAACTTCTGCTCTGCCTCGAGCCAGTTGGGCGTGCACCCGAGATGGGTGCAGACCGTCTTGAGGGCGTAGATCTGCTGCTGGCCACCGACGTCGCTGTTGACGACCCACACGCCGTACTGCGCGACGAATTTCGTCTCCACCTTGCCAGCCGGGAAGCCTTCCTTGAAGCCGACCTTGAAGCGGCTCGGCGGCTCGGCGAGCACGTTTGGGAAGAGGAACCGGGCCAGACCGAGCGAAAACAGCCCTCCGGTCACCGCCAGTGAGGTGAACCCGAGGGCCATGAACGAGCCGACCGCCAACGAGAGGAATCCACGGCGCCCCGTCTCCTCCTCGACCTTGGCCGCCTTTGGAGGACGCGACGGCATCGGCGGCGCGGTCTTCAGCGCGGCCGTGCGCGAGGGAGCCTCGTGTCCGGTCTTGGCGGCTTCCGGCTTGGGACCATCGCGCCGCGGGCCGGCGGCATCGGCGCGTGCCTGACGACCCGCTTCCGAGAGCGCTGCCTTGACACCGGCAGGAGCGTCGGCCTTCGACACAGGGCCTGGCTTTGACCCGGCACGGGCCGCGGCGAGGATGCTGGCGGTGTCCCGGGCGGCGGGCTTGGCTGTGACGCTGGGCCCGGTTTTTCCGCCGGCCGGCTTTGCCGCGGGCTTGGCTGCCGCGGCGGGCTTGGCCGCGGGCTTGGCTGCCGGTGCAGCAGTCGCTTCGCCCGGTGCCCCTTCGCCCGCTGCGCCCTGCTTCGCCCGGGCCATCGCCAAAATGTCGGCGACACTGGGCCGCCCCCCTGCAGCAGCCTTGGCGGCTGGCTTCGGGGCAGGTTTCGCTTTTGGCGCTGCGGCTTCGCTTTCCGTCGATGGATCAGCCGTCTCGGCCGCCGGAGGAACCGGTGGCCGTGGCTCCGACGGGCCGGGACCAGCCGGCGTGTCGCCCCCCTTCCCGGCGCGAGCGGCTGCAAGGATCTCCGCCACCGACATTTTCTTGCGCTCAGCCATCGGGCCCTTCCATTTCGCCGACGAGTGACGGTCCGCCGCTATCCTCCGCGTCGCGTTGGCCTCATCCCCGACCATGCGTCGCGACGACGCTACGCTGACGCGGAGCGACGGCACCTGCACAAACCTCGACACCTCACCCCGGCCATCGTCGAAAATCGAGAAATCGTCGAGGAAGACATGGGTTCGTGATTTTTTTCACGAACTTATCCACTGTATCGGTCGGGTGGTTTCTGTCAATGTTTTCCCCGGGGATGCTGGCTGTCCGTGGACAAAGCCCTCCGTGGCCTTTGTCCACTCAGGCGACCGCGGGAAACGCCGAGGGTTTCCCGGGTCGCCGTCGGCCGCATCCAGTGGCCGATGACTTTTTTCACGGGCTGCTCGTGCGCGGATGACGCTGGATCGGCACCCACCGGCCCAATCGTCGGGCCGGGAGCCTGTCGCTTGAACCGGTCGCCGGGCCTTCCACACAATCCCGGCGGTCGCATGAAAGCCGGGCCGCATGCGCCATCCCGATCCGATCGACCGCCCGCCACCCCACGGCCGACCCCCTGACGAGGCGATTTTTCGTGGTCCCAGCCCCTCGTCGCGTGCTCATCGTCGGGGCTGGAGCGCGCGAGCACGCGCTGGCCTGGAAGCTCGCGACCGAAGGCGTGGAGGCCTTCGCGGCCCCCGGCAATGCCGGCACCGGCCAGGTCGGCACCAACCTCGACGCCGCCGCCACCGACATCCCGCGGCTGGTCGAACTGGCCCGGGAGCACGCCGTCGACCTGACTGTCGTGGGGCCGGAGGCACCGCTGGTGGCCGGCATCACCGACGCCTTCACCGCGGCCGGCCTGCCGATCTTCGGACCGAGCCGGGCGGCGGCGCGGATCGAGGGGAGCAAGCTGTTCTGCAAACAGATCCTCCGCCGCGGCGACGTGCCCACCGGATTGTTCGAAGCTTTCACCGGGCCGGCCCGGGCGCGCGAGTGGATCGAGGCCCGCGAGGACATGCCCGTGGTCGTCAAGGCGGACGGCCTGGCAGCGGGGAAGGGAGTGTTCGTGTGCGCCGATCGGGGAGCGGCGCTGGCGGCGATCGATGCGCTCGCGGCCGATCCCGTGCTGTCCCGCGGCGGGATCCTCATCGAGGAGCGGTTCGACGGCATCGAGGTCAGCGTGATGGCGATCACCGACGGTCGGACGATCGTCACGCTCCCCCCCGTCCAGGACCACAAGGCCGCCTTCGACGGTGACACCGGCCCCAACACCGGCGGGATGGGCGCCTACGCGCCGACTCCCTTCGTCGACGCGGCGCTGCTGGCCGACATCGAGGCGCGGATCCTCGTGCCGACCGTCCATGCCCTGCGGCGCGGGAAGGTTCCGTTCCAGGGGGTGCTGTTCGCCGGGTTGATGCTCACCCCCCAGGGCCCGAAGGTGCTCGAGTTCAATGCCCGGTTCGGTGACCCGGAGTGCCAGACGCTCCTCTGCCTGCTCGAGTCGGGGCTCGGTCCGCTCCTCGCCGCCACGGCTGCACGTCGGCTCGAGGAGGTGGAAACCCCCGTCTGGAAGCGGGCGGCGGCGGTCACGGTGGTGATCGCTTCGGAGGGCTATCCCGCAGCGGTGCAGCGTGGGCTGCCGATCCGCGGCCTCGAGGCCGCCGCAGCGCTGCCGAGCGTGCAGGTGTTCCACGGCGCCACCCGGAGCGACGGCGGCCGAATCGTCGCCGACGGCGGACGCGCCATCGCGGTGACCGCGACCGGAGATACGCTCGCCCGCGCCAAGCTGCAGGCCTACACCGCCGTCCGCGAGATCCGCTGGCAGGGAGCGTGGTGCCGCAAGGACATCGCCGAGAAGGGACTGCTCGAGGAGCACCGCCGGGCCGCAGCGGCCGACGGGGAAGGCGCATGAAGATCCGGGCCGGAATCGTCGGACTGGGGAGCCAGTGGGAATCCCGCCACCTGCCGGCGCTCCGGTCCCTGGCCGACCGGTTCGAGGTCCGCGCGGTCTGCGAGCAGGTGGCCCATCGCGCCCGACGGGCGGCGGGAGAGCTGGGAGCCGTCGCGGTTGACGGCTTCCGCGTCCTCGCCGCCCGCACCGACATCGACGCCGTCCTGTTTCTCGGCGACCAGTGGTATGGCACCGCCCCCGTCGAGGCGGCCTGCGCCGCGGGGAAGGCGGTGTACGCGGCGATCGGCCTTCCCGTCGATCCGGCGGAAGCGGAGGCGCTGCGCGGGCGGATCGAGCGGTCGGGCGTGGCCTTCATGGCCGAGTTGCCACGGCGTCACGCGCCGGCGACGGTGCGCCTCAAGGAACTGATCGCCACCCGCCTCGGGCCGCCGCGGATGCTGTTCTGCCACCGGCGCGTGCCGTTGTCGGCGATCGCACAGGCCGGCCGCCGTGAACCGGCGGACGACATCCGCGACCTGATGGAGCTGGTCGACTGGTGCCGGTACGTCGCCGGCCAGGCCCCGACGAGCGTCGTCGCCGTGCGTCATGCCGAGCGGCCGGGGGGCGAACTCGACGACTACCGGATGATGAGCCTCGACTTCACGCCGTCGGGTTCACCGGGAGACGGGACGATCGCCCAGATCAGCTGCGGCTACTACATGCCGCGCTGCTGGGAGGAGGCGGTCGGATTCCGGCCGCCACCGGCGCTCCAGGTCGTCTGCGAGCAGGGGATCGCGTTCATCGACCTGCCGGCGAGCCTGGTGTGGTTCGACGTCGCCGGCCGGCACCAGGAAGCGCTCGATTCCGACCGGCCGGTCGGCGAGCAGATGCTGCTCCAATTCCACCGCACGGTGACGAGCTTGGTGCGGCGCGTCAGCGGCCTCGACGACGCCCTGGAGGCGATGCGGATCGTGGCCGCGGCGGACACCAGCGCCCGCGACGGGCGCCGCGTCCCGATCCGGCTGCCGCTGTGAGGGCGCATCGCTCGAACCGCCGCCGCGGGCCGCTTGGCACGACCACCAGCGGCTTCATTCCGCCAGGGCGGCGACCACCAGATCCCCGACGGCGCGGGTCCCGTGCCCCATCCTTCCGGCCGCCTGGCTGACCATCTTGGTGCCGGTGACCCGCGCCACGGCACGTTCGACGCGGGCGCCGGCGGCCGGCTGGCCCGTGTGCTCGAGCAGCATCGCCACCGCGTTGATCGCGGCGATCGGGTTGATCTGGTCGGTCCCGGTGTATTTGGGCGCGCTGCCCCCCATCGGCTCGAACATGCTCACGCCCCCCGGATCGGGGTTGAGGTTCGCCCCGGCGGCCACCCCCATCCCGCCCTGGAGGATGCCGCCGAGGTCGGTGATGATGTCGCCGAACATGTTGGTCGTGACGATCACGTCGTAGGCGTCGGGGTTCTTCACCATCCACATGCAGCACGCGTCGACGTGGTTGTAGTCGGTCCGGACGTCCGGGTACTCGCGTGCCACGTCCTGGAACGTCCGCCACCACAGGTCGTGGCCAAACGTCAGCACGTTCGTCTTGGCGACGAGCGTCAGCGTCTTCTTCGGGCTGTTCCGCCGGCGCGTGTAGTCGAACGCCCAGCGGATGCAGCGCTCGCACCCCTTCCGCGTGTACACCGCCTGCTGGACCGCGACCTCGTCGGGGGTCCCCTTCTTCAGGTAGCCCCCGACACCGCAGTAGAGATCCTCGGTGTTCTCGCGGACGACGACGAAGTCGATGTCACCCGGACCGCGTCCCGCCAGCGGCGTCTCCACACCGGGCAGGAGCTTCACCGGACGGAGGTTGATGTACTGATCGAGCTTGAAACGAAGGTCGAGCAGCAATCCCTTCTCGAGGATTCCCGGGGCGACACCCGGGTGGCCGATCGCCCCGAGGAGGATCGCGTCCTTGCGGCGCAGCAGGTCGAGCCCCCCTTCCGGAATCGTCTCGCCCGTGCGGAGGAAGCGTTCGCCTCCCCAATCGAGCATCTCGATGTCGTAGCGGAACCCCTCCAGCCGCGCGACCGCCGCGAGCACCTTGAGCGCCTCCGCGGTGACCTCCGGACCGGTGCCGTCACCGGGGATGACGGCGATCGCCAGGGAGTCGGACCGGCCACGCTGACGGTGCGGAATGGAGGCTGTCATCGTCGATCCTCGGGGGCCCGGGGGCTCGAGCGTCCAGGGGCCCCGGCTGGACGTGTCGGCGACCGAAGGCAGCGTGCCCGGCGCCGGGATGGCTCGCGCGGCCGAGTCGGTCGGTGCGACCGAGAGCCGCGGCGCCGTTCAATTCGCGCTGAAGTCGAGCTGCTTGCCGACCGCGAGGCCGAGCGGGTTCCTGAGAAATCTCTCCCGGCACGCATCGCAGAGGTCGAAACGCAGTGCCTGCCGCCCCCCGTCGTCGTCATCGGCTCCGTCGGCTTCCGCAACCTGCTCGAGCAGTGATTGCATCGCCTCGAGATGGTCGCGATCGTGGTCGGCCTCCGCCTGCGCCGTCGGACTGCAGGGGTCTTCTGCGGCCGGGAAGACCTCGATTTTCACCACGTGATGGACATCGGTGTGGGGATGGATCGGGCGTCTGCACGCGTCGCACGAGTAGTGGACCATGACGATTCCCTGACTGCAGAAGATCCCGGGGCAGGACGATGGGTCGGCGACGGGACCGAGCATTGTCGCCGGACGCGGACGACGTCGGCTGCCTGCTGCACCCGTGCTGAAAGTGAGTCTGCCCGTGAGTCGCAGGGAAGGCAAGTCTCGCGAGGGCACCGCGCCGGTGGCGGCGATCGGCGCCGCAGACTAGACTCCACCTCCGAGGGACCCGGAGGCATACCGTGGTCGTGCATCCTGCTTCCGCAGCCGCTGTGCCGCTCGCCGTGGCGCCATGGCGTCGGATGGAGGCAGGCTGCTTCGGAGCAGTCTGCTTCGGCGCGGTCGGTGGATGTCGATCACGGTGCGACGCCGGGCTTGCCACGGTGTCCGGTAGGCCCGTGAGCGTGAACGGAGTCGCGGCTGCACGGTGCGCGCGTGACGCACGTGCCGAGACGATCGGGGTGGTGCCATGAGCGCGAGCCTCGCGGCCGGTTCGACGGCGCGGTCGATCCCGGGCATCCTGCAAAGCCCGTTGGGATTGAGCGTTCTCGTGCTCAATCGGTCGTTCGTCGCCGTTCACGTCACCAACGTGCGCCGGGCGGTGACGCTGCTGTTCCGGAGGTTGGCCGAGGTCGTCCACACCGAGGAAGGGCAGTTCGCCGCCCACTCGCTCGAATCATGGCGTGAGTTGTCGGCGATGCAGGCGGCCCTGCGGACCGCCGATCAAGACTGGATCCAGGCGGTCGGCTACGAACTCCAGGCTCCGCGCGTGATCCGCCTGGTGTCGTGCGACCGTGGGCCACGCCCCGGCATCCGCTTCAACCGCCGCAACGTGTTCGCGCGCGACGGGAACCAGTGCCAGTACTGCGGCCGCTCGTTTCCCACGAGCGAACTGTCGCTCGATCACGTCGTGCCGCGCAGCCGGGGTGGCATGACGAGTTGGGAGAACATCGTCTGCGCCTGCGTCGCCTGCAACGTGCGCAAGGGGGGACGGACACCGCACGAGGCGCGGATGCAACTCGTCCGCCAGCCGCTCAAGCCGAAGCGAAGCCCGCTTTTGTCGCTGAAGCTCGGCAATCCGAAGTACGCGAGTTGGAAGAGCTTCGTCGACAGCGCCTACTGGCTCGTCGACCTCCGGTAGCTGTCCGTGGACAAAGGCCCCCATGGCCCCGACCGGCCGCGGGACGGCCGGCTCATTCC